>JBDKUX010000001.1:0-45709 GCA_039679455.1 Smithella sp.
ACCTTATAAATCTGGGCGTGGGTTCGGATGTACTGGTAGGAATCTGCATGGAGCGTTCCCTGGAGATGGTGGTGGGACTGCTGGGTATCCTCAAGGCCGGCGGGGCTTACGTGCCGCTGGATCCGGCATATCCAAAAGAACGTCTCGCTTTTATGGTGGAAGACACAGGAGTACCGGTACTGTTGACCCAGGAGAGCGAGATGGAATCAATGCCTGAATATGTTGGACATGTGCTATGCATGGATCGAGACTACAAGAAGTATGCCCAAGAGAGGACGGGTGTACCTGTGAGTGGTGCAAATTCGGACAATCTTGCCTACGTCATTTATACTTCGGGGTCAACCGGGAAACCTAAAGGGGTGCAGATATCTCATCGTGCGGTGGTTAATTTCCTGTGCTCTATGATTAAAAAGCCTGGTATATCAAAGGAGGATATCCTTCTTTCTGTAACTACATTATCTTTTGATATTGCCGCCCTGGAACTTTTTCTGCCACTCGTTACCGGCTCTCAAATTGTATTGGTCAGTCGAGAAATAGCGTCCGATGGAATATTGCTTTTGCGACACTTACAAGAGTGCGGCGCCACGATGATGCAGGCTACTCCCGCTACCTGGCGTATGCTCTTGGAGGCAGGATGGCACAATAAAATTGGATTAAAAATGCTTTGTGGGGGAGAAGCAATGTCCCCGGAGCTGGCATCTCAATTATTAGATCGGGGAGACTCTTTATGGAATATGTATGGTCCGACGGAAACTACGATTTGGTCGGCAATATACAGAATTGAGTCAAAAATCAATCCTGTCCCAATTGGAGTTCCAATCGCAAATACACAAATTTATATATTGGATCGTAATTTACAGCCGGTTCCCATAGGAATTGCAGGGGAGTTGTATATCGGGGGTGATGGGTTAGCCAGAGGTTATTTAAACCGTCCCGAATTAACAATGGAGCGATTTTTAAGTGATCCTTTCGCAGACAGGAAAGAAGCCCGGATGTATCGCACAGGGGATTTGGCATGCTATCTTTCCGATGGCAATATTAAATACCTTAACCGTATCGATCATCAGGTAAAGATTCGCGGATTCCGGATTGAGCTCGGAGAAATCGAAGCCGTGCTGAAAGACCATGGCGCAGTTAGCAGGGTCGTGGTCATGGATCGAGAAGATGTTTCCGGGGATAAACGGCTGGTGGCCTACATTATTCCGGACAACGAACATACTCCTGATACAAATGATTTGCGAGAACACTTGAGGAAAAATTTGCCTGAGTACATGATTCCTGCCGCTTTCGTGATGATGGAGAAGTTTCCCTTGACACCTAACGGTAAGATTGATCGCCGTGCCTTTCCAATGCCGGAATACGCACGATCAGATTTAGAAGAAACATACGTGGCTCCGAGAACCGCCATTGAGCAATCACTTGCAGAAATTTGGGCTGAAGTGCTTGGTGTGAAACGAGTCGGCATCAATGATAATTTCTTCCAGTTGGGGGGACATTCGCTGCTGGCTGTTCGGCTTTTCGTACGTATCCGTAAATGGATCGGAGTTGATTTGCCTCTTGTAACCCTTTTTAAATCACCAACTGTTCGAGGCCTAGCCGAAATTCTCGACCCCAAGGGTTCCACAGTACTCGTTTCCGGAGACTCTATGCCCGAGGTTGTTGTGCCGGTTCAGCAATGGCGGAGCCTCGTAACTATTCGGCCGGAAGGTAGCCGTCCCCCTCTTTTTCTTGTTCATGCGGTTGGCGGCAATCTGCTTTATTATCACAGTCTGCTCCGTCACTTAGGCCCGGATCAACCGGTTTATGGTCTTCAGGCCAAGGGGATTGACGGAGTGATGCCCCCTCATTCTTCCATGAAAGAAATGGCTGGCTACTATTTGGCCGAAATTCGCACTGTTCAACCTTCCGGTCCATATTTTCTGGGGGGAGCATCTTTCGGCGGGACATGCGCCTTTGAAATAGCCCAGCAGCTCATACGGCAGGGTGAAAAGGTGGCCTTTCTGGCACTGCTGGATTCCATTGGACCGGGAGCAGGTGGATATCATGCTTGGAGGACTTCATTAAAAAGACGGATATTCCACGCACTGGATGATGACGTAACACAAAAGACTTTCCTGCCTGTTTATTTTATGAAAAGGTTATATCTATACCTTTCCAACAGTATGCGTAGACTGTGTTGTGATTTCTTTCGCTTAGTGAAGCACCCCATTCCTCTTGAACTAAGGGATTGGGATTTATACAGAAACCATAATAAAGCTATAAATAATTATGTGCCGCATCAATACCCCGGTTCAATAACTCTTTTTCGCGGGCCGGAAGGTAATGAGTGGCCCTATAATGACCCGGAGCTTGGCTGGAAAGATCTCGTAAAAGGTGAGCTCAAAGTTATAATCATTCCTGCCGGTCATTATGAATTCGTGGAATCCGCTGAATTGGGCGCTCAATTTGCGGAAAACCTTAAGGAAGCACAGGATAATATGAAGAAACAGGGGCCATTCAACGATGTTATACAGGAAGAAGCGAAAAATGTTAATAAAGGTGAAACCGCTGATATGGAATGGTCTAAATAAAAGTGAAGAGTTTTGCCAGAAAAATCCATTTGTCATTAAGTGCTTTACGCTTAATACCCCACATCATTTTGATGAAGTATCATGCGTCACGGGGATGCATCGAACAGGATATAAAAAGATGGTTGATCTGTCTCAATATGGACCAAAATACCAAGTTTTCTTCTTTTTACACTATCTGTTCATTCATTAAGTTAATGACGCTTCATCCTGAATATAGAAACCTTTTTTATTATCGTATAGGATGGACTAGTAAGCTGCTGCATCCCCTGTGTCGTCCAATGTCGACCCTCTATATACAAACAAGAGATATTGGTCCCGGGTTGTTTATTCAGCATGGGTTTTCCACCATAATTTCTGCGGAAAAAATTGGCAGGAATTGCTGGATTAACCAGCAGGTTACAATAGGATTTTCCAATGATACCGAATCCCCCTTAATAGGTGATAACGTTACCATATATGCGGGAGCCAAGGTGATTGGCAAAGTAAGAATTGGAAATAACTCTATTGTGGGTGCGAATGCCGTTGTGGTGAAAGACGTTCCGGCTAACAGCACAGTCGTTGGAATTCCTGCATGTATCGTGCGCAGAGACGGCGAGAGAGTAAAGGAACTTCTTTAAAGGGAAATCTTCTCATGAGCACGTTTGGCGGGATTCTGCGGTATTAATTCTACATTTCTTTCGGTACATTCATTAAGTATCTCTAGATTATCAGCAGTTCAGCTTTTTTCCACTTTACAATTGCAACATTTTTACCAGGGGCTTGGAATATCCCAGCCCCAATTTTTTTGTTGAAAAGCATTATTGTCGCAATATGTCCGTGAAAAGAAATCCAATAGAAATTTTGACCTCTACAAAGAGAAAAAACTTGTTGATCCAGTTGCTTGGATGCTCAGGAATGTCAATAATCATGGGACTTTTACAAATATTTATACCTAAGGATATACTAAAATATAGTTTTTGATATATGGTGTTTTTATAACCAAAAATGTATTTTTTTGCCGCAACTTCGAGCAGCAAAATTGTACCTGAAAAAGTGGACGGGGAGCCGATGCAACGTTGCATTATACTTAGCACCGCCCCGGTGTAACTGAGAGGGCGGAGCTGTATCAGATTAAATCAATTTTAAATTTATACTACTGAATGAGGAAAAATGTGATGACATTTGTAAGTGGCATAAAAGGTCGGATTAAAGACAAACTGAGAACAATGATCCGTTCAGAAGTTGATAAGACGATTGACATGATTTTCCCACAATTGCTCGACTATTACAACAGCCCGCCGGAGACAAAACAATCATTTCATGATCACACTAAAGATCCGGTCAGTAATTATTCCTATTATGTTGAATTGAGAAATCGTCTAGAGCAACTAAAAGTGAAAGTCGAAGATATTTCCATAGATATTCATGATTTTAAAAAGTGGCTGCAAGCTTATCCGGAAATCGATGCCGCCTATACCAACTCAGCAGATGCACATATAGAGAAATGCTTGGAACATTACCTGTCTTTTACACTGATGGGGCTGTCTTCGACAGACACTTTTGTGGATATTGCCGCGGCCGGCAGCACCTTTTCTGCTTTGTTACGCCGTCGTCTTGGTTTGAAGGCATACAGGCTTGATTTGTCGTATCCGAAAGGCATCCATGGTTATGATATAGGGGGCGATGCTGGAGAAACCGGTTTGCCGGAAGGATTTGCCACTGCTATGGCTCTTCATTGTGCTTACGAGTGTTTTATGGGCGACGCAGATATGCGTTTCATTAATGAAGCCACTCGAATCCTAAAACCAGGGGGACGGTTCATAATATTGCCACTTTATTTAGACAAAACTTACTTTATATCTACCAGTCCTTTCTGCAATCAAAAGGAAATAACGATAGATGCCGGCGCGGCAAGACTCTGGCGTGATGATTCCTATAAAGTCCCGTTTTCGCGCCACTATTCTCCTGAATCTTTTGCCGAACGAATTTACTCACTTGTGCCTAGCAACATGAAGGGAACCGTTTACTTTCTTACAAACCTGTCTGATGTTTCAAAATCTTTTGTCGGGCAACGGATTTATTGTTACTTTGCTTTCTTTTGCTCAAAATCAGAATAAAGAAAAACATCATTTAAGAGGTAATTATGGAAATCCGCAGACTAAACAAAAAAGCGATAAAAGAATTCATTGATTCAGATGAATTTAATTCCATGCCGTACATCCCTATTACAAAGTATAGGGCGTTATCTCATTTGGCTAATCCTCGAGCTTCGGATGATGACATTTTGCTTTTCCTGGCTTTAGAAGATAATAAAATGGTTGGGTATCTTGGTATATTAGCTGATTATCTTTACGATGGGGAGACCATCTATAAGGTCGGTTGGCTTAGTACATCCTGGATTGATCCTTCCCAGCGACGGAAAGGGATTGCTGGAAAGATTCTTCGTGATGCCCTTGATGCATGGAATAATCGGATTGTGGTGGCGGATTGGACGCCGAGCGTCGATGGCGTCTATAGAAAATCGGGAATATTCGCCGATTTTGCAAGTCGGGAAGGTGTACAGGCATACCTTCGTTTTAATCTGAGGGAAACTTTGTCCATAAATGAGACAATGTTCGGGAAAATAATTCTGAACGCCGCCGATAAAATTTTAAATACATTTAATTTACTACGCCTATATTTTTATAACCTGGATAACCACCCCCCATATGAAAAAATGGATAGGATTGACGATGAAAGTGCCCAATTCATGAAACGATGGAATAATTCCGGAACATTTCGGAGATCGGAAAAGGAAATGGAGTGGATTTTGAAGTATCCCTGGGTCGTTGAGAAGTCTTCCGAATATCCGACTCAGGATGAGAGATACCGTTTTTCTTCCGTCTGCAATGAATTCCGGACCGAGGTCATAAAAATTCGGAATAACCGTGATGAAATGATAGCCTTATTAATATTGACTGTCCGAAATAAAAGTTTACAACTTCCCTATCTGTATTACCAGACTGATCATGTTGAAGCTGTTGCCCGGTTTGTTTATCATTACATGTATGTAAATAAAATTAAAATGGTAGTATTGTATGACTCCACACTGACCAACTATATTTTAACCAATAAAACCCCTTTTATTTCCAAGCACAAAACGAAAATACCTTATTTCATTACGAAAGAAATGGCGGAGAAATTGACGGATGATCAAAGAATAATTCAGGATGGTGACGGAGAACGCATATTCACTTAATATGGTGATTATGCCTCATGGAGGCAGTAAATATGAGCAGGTGGAAATTATTCAGGGTTGTTAAAATATCTTGTTTCTTTGTTACCAGTTTACTTTTATCTCGTCTGGTTGAACGACCTGTCGTCTTATGTTTTCATCGTATAAGAAAATCTTCCGGCAGTTTATTGGATCAACGCATCGGAGTAACGGATCCTGATTCGTTTCGAAAAGTTATAAATTATTTAAGAATTCTCGGCTATAGTTTTGTCTCCTTAGAAAATTTAAATAATAGTATTAATACATCGAAATTAAAGCGAGTAGCAGTTATTACTTTTGATGATGGTTATAAGGATATGTATCAAAACGCTTTTCCAATTTTAAAAAGTCTTAACATTCCATTTTCTCTTTTTTTGACCACATCCACCGTCGAGTCGGAAAAACTTCTTTGGCTCCATAAATTGTATATAGCTATAGATAGATTATCTCTTGCGAAACGATTTGATATATTAAAAAAATACGAATTTTGGGGAAAAACTGACGATGATTTATTTAACATAATGAGCAGGATTATTGATTCAAATGTAATTAATATTATGGAAAAAAAATCGCTGGCGTCAGAAATAGCTTATGCAGCAGGTTTGGATGAAGATGAGGAACGATTATTAGCGGAAGAACTATATTTGACAAAAACAGAGTTAAGGGAAATGCAAAAACACGGTCTAAGCATTGAAGTACATGGGCATGAACATTTGCCGCTTGGTAATTTAAACAAGGCAGAAACAGAAGAAGAAATCAAAAATTCGGTATTACATAGCAGAAAAGAACTAAATGTAGTTCCTAAGTACTATAGCATTCCGTTTGGTATCAATAATAAATATTTCGATGACATTGTTAAAAATGTAGAGCTAAATGGTATAGTTACTGGAGAACAAAGGTTAGTAAAAGAATTTGAAAATATCTATAGGTTGCCGAGGATATGTATGCAACCTGACAATATGCATTTCTATCGACGTATGGCAAGAAGTTATGGGAAGGTCTTTCTTGAAAAAATGCATTTGGTGAAATCTGATCATCATTAGATATGTAATCTACAAAATTGTTATACCCAACAGAGACCGATAACGGGACGAGTATGGTGAGCAGTATGCGTATCAACTTAATAGAAGATGCCAATTATAATGTGAATGTTATGATGGGGGGACATAATAATATGCCAATTTTAAATGAAACTTACTTAAGTGCAAAGACAAGATTGAAATCAATTAAACTTGTACATGCTTTCTACAAGAGCATAAGGAGGGTCATTGTTAGCAGTGAAGAGATTACACACTTATCGCAATTGATCGAACAAAATCAAATGGCTGTCCTTAGACCATGGGTTCAGATGAAAAGAAATGAAATGGGATATAAAATTGCTCGTGAAGTAACAAAACAATTCCTAAAAGATCTTCAAACGATAAGGGTGACCAAGACGAGGATGGACCAAATAGCAGTACCAACGGGCGCTGCTTTGTTACGCTATCCATTGGCATTATTGTCTATTCCTTCGACCCATGACGAATATTTGAAGATGGTAGGAGAAGATACTAGAAGAAAAATTCGAAGAGCTGAAAAAGAGGGATATCATTTCGGTGAATTTGATTGGAATGATTACTTAGATGATATCTTCAATATCAACACTTCGAAAAATGTGCGCTCAGGAGGAGTAATGCACGGGTGGTATCGGGAACCGGTAAAGCCCCGTTATCATAATAGTGAGGAACAGTACTTTAAAAAGTATTATGGCATATTCAAAGACCAAAGCCTTATCGCATATCTACATTTGTCATTATGCGGTGATTTTGGCTTTTTTAAACACATTATTGGACACGCTGATCATCTGAAAAGTGGTGTTATGTATTATCTTTTATCATGTGCGGTTCGAGAATATGTTGGCCATCCATATGTAAAATGGTTCAATTATGGAATATTACGTGCTGGGGAAAAAGGAGGTACGATAGATTTCAGAAAGCACTCAAGATTTAAAGACTATGCTACATTTTTTGATCTGGAAAATGATGAGGAGTTACTGAAGTATGCAAGACATGTACGGGCAAGAGGGGTAGCAAGTGTTTAAAATAAATGTTTGCAAATTTGTTGATTCATATATCTAATAGTAAATATGGGGTGAAAGATAACCATGCACCGACAAATATTCTGATATCCGGAGACGTATCGATTTTAAAAAATATAATCGTAAGCGTACGTGCGAAGATTTCCAGAAATCGCCAGTTCATTATGTCTGTTGCAGCACTTTTGAGCAGTAATATCCTGTCATCGGTGCTTACAGCTATTAGCGGCTTTCTCGTTGCCCGTTTTCTCTGGCCTAATGAGGTCGGATTATTCCGTGCTTTTACAATCCCTTTAACATATCTTATGTTTTTAGGCCTTGGCACGACTGATGGTCTCTGGCGACAGATTCCATACTACGTTGGCAAAGATATGCCGGAGCGAGTTGATGCACTTGCCTCCGCAGCAGGAGCTTTCATGCTTTTGATGTCGGCTGTTGTTTCTTTTGGCTTTTTTTGCTGCGCGGCTTATAGCTTAGCTCACCGTGATCTTTATGGTGTTTTTGGCTGGATGTCTCAAGCTATTGTTTGCTGGGAAGTTTTTTACGGCAGCTATCTTAGCTCAACTTATCGCACGTTGCACCATTTTGTGTTGTTGTCAAGAATTCAGATTGTCCAAACAATAATTAACTTTGGAATGGTCTTTTTGCTGCCATTCCTAAAATTCTATGGTCTATGTACGAGATCGGCCTTTCCATCGTTCCTTGCGCTTTTATCTTTTCACCGAAACCGGCCGCTAAAGGTGGCTTACCACTTCGACATAAAAGCCCTTAAAGAGGTTATTAAAATAGGCTTTCCTTTCGGTTTCTGGGGGGCTCTCTATACAACAGGCTGGTTTGCAACTGAGAGTGCTTTGATACTTTCTCTAGACGGTGTGAATGGTTTGGGATTGTTTTCCGTCGCATATGCTTTACGGTCTGCGATGAATTCCTTGCCTATGGCAATATGGCAGGTTTTGACGCCACGCGTCGTTACCAATTTTGCTAGAGATGGCAGTGTGCGCAAAGCAAACAAAAGGGTTAACTGGGTGACTATAGGACTTACAGGGTTTATGATAATACTTGCCTGTATTGGGTTATTCCTGTTGGATGCATTAGTTCCGCTGTTGATTCCTAAATATGTCGGCGGTATCCCGGTAATGAAGATAAGCCTCTGGTTTCCGGTTGTTCAGGCAGCATTTCTACCTATGAATACCCTCTTTGCTACTGGCAAACCATGGCTTTATGGCCGCGGTGTTATTGCTGGGATAATTGTTTTCCCCTTAGCAACATATTTATTGTACCCTGCAATTGGTGGTCTTCTGGCGGTTGCGATAGGCTCTCTGCTTGGGCGTACTGTCAGAAATCTGGCTGCATATGTAGATCTGTTTATTTTGACAAAATCTGAAGCTTGATGTTCGAGAAAATGGTCTAAACGTGAGCGATTATTCAAAGAATCAAGAAAATATGCCATCTCGTAATTTTCGGGAAGTATCGGGGAGGACATCCATTATTGCGTTCTTTCTGGGTATGGCGATTATTATCGAGAGTGTCTTGCTTGGGCGTTCCTATGCATTCTATATTTCTATTTTGATCTTCTCTTTTTTTATTACCTTTTTATGGAGGAAGACCCCCCGGCCATGGATTTATCTTACATCAATAGCAGCGTCAACTCCTATTACTTTATTTAAACAACAATACGCATGTAATGTTATATTTGCTTTTTGGTATACAGTTTTTAACATGCGTATTTTATCCAAGCTTCCCAAGTGGCTTTATATACCACTGGGTTTGGCCGTAATAGGACTTATTAGCAGTTCGTTAAACTGGATATCTCCAGGTAGCATTGTACAAAACATAATACGGCAGGGGTCATTTGCGTTCAATTTTCTTTTGGGGCCGATAATATTGTTGCCCGTAATCTACGTTAGAATGAGTAAGAGTCAAGATCATGAAGCTAACATTCAGGGTTTGTTGTTCGGTTTGATTATTCCAACAACGTTAATCCTGATAATAGCAAAAACGTTTGGAACTGTCGCTAATGATTGGGAAGCGTCATTGCACGCTGATGGTCTTGCTGAGGGATTCCTGGCATACAGACTTGGTAAGGTGATTATATCATTCTCAAGAACGGGAATAGGTTTCGTACTTGCGTCCCTGATCTGTGCTTCGACGGCAATAGCATATTCGGGAGTTAATACCAAGTATAGGTTGCTTGCAGGAGCATGTTTAATCTCGAACATCTTTCTATTACTAGCTACCGGCAGCTTTGGAAGCATAATAGCGGTTCTTTGTGGTCTCGCAGCAATATTTTACACCCAGCTGCGCAAGGTCAGAATAACAAAAGTGATCACATCTATAACCGTTGTATGTTGCATCGTTTTATTGGTATACGGCTTATCTCCATCGAGCACAAAAAAATACCTTGGAAAACGGTACGAACATCGTGTTGTTGAAATGGATACGGACAGGCTCACTCTATGGTCGCGGGCCATTGATTATTTAGTTGAACATCCGCAAGGTGTTGGATTGACCTTTACCGTTGGCGAAGTTGTCCAATCTCATCCTCATAACGATTACATAGCCTATTTGGTCAGTTATGGCGTCATAGGAGGTCTGGCTTATCCATTTCTCCTTATTGGATTGTTTATCTATTTCTCTAATAGACGAAGGAGGAGAATTGAGAACAACAATGCGTTTGCGATACATCTTGCCGGTTTTGGTGTTGTTGTTGCATTTATGATAAACTCGATGACCGATAATATTGCAGTCAATAGGTGGTATTTTAATATGATATGGTCTTTGATCTGGTATTGTTACTTTTGCAGCCGGGCGGCTCAGTCCGTAATTGTCCCGGACGAGGTAACAGAAAAAACCGCCGTTGCAGAGACAACGATACCCCAGTTGAAGTAATGGTTTATGAGAAAAACAACTGCTTTTTTTGTTATTATCCTGATCTCATAGTTTCTGTAAAAGCGTGTGTAAACAAAAAATAATGTGGCAAGTCTAAAAAAACAAAATTTTATGGAGCGCAATACCTATATAGACAATATTAAAGGGTACTTGATTGTACTAGTCGTGCTTGGTCACATTATGGAGCTTATGTTAAACAACTTCGACGTTGCGCGGCATTCATTTATGTTTATATACATATTCCATATGCCACTTTTTACGTTCCTGTCAGGATATTTCAGCATGACGGAAAAAGAGGGATACATAGGGAAAAAACTTCTTACCAGAATTCTACTCCCCTACATAATATTTCAGACACTGCTTCTTATAATAAAGTTCACATATCACCAGCCTGGAACCATCACAGAATTTATAGAGGCAATCATAACTCCACAATGGGCTCTTTGGTATATTTTCTGTCTCTTCTTTTGGAGATTAGTTCTGCCCTATTTCATGAAACTGCCCAATCCGGTGGTGCTTTCTATTGCAATCGGATTACTGGGCGGTTTTCTGCCAAAATATGGGCTGCTGCTTAGTAGCTCTAGAATGATGGCCTTCTTCCCGTTCTTTGTTGCTGGCTATTATACAAAAGAAAAAGGGTTATTTCCAAGACAGCTCGAAAACCTGAAAAATAGCAAATACAAAATTGCATCCATTATTATCCTGCTTTGTGCTTTGATTTTTTCAGTGATCTTTAGTGGC
Organism: Smithella sp.; assembly: GCA_039679455.1. Lineage (GTDB taxonomy): Bacteria > Desulfobacterota > Syntrophia > Syntrophales > Smithellaceae > MVRV01. Next base: position 11,507 of record JBDKUX010000001.1, read on the forward strand.
AAATTTATTTCTCATTTTGTTTACATCAAATCTTACTTTGATACAGGTAACTCGGTATGGCTTTGTTTGATATTCAGACTCATAGCCTATTCTGCAGCTTTCCTGGCTGGTCTGTCTTTCATGATTATCGTTCCGAAGGCAGCCAGCGTCATATCCCTGTTAGGCGAAAGGAGTTTATATATATACTTGCTACACTGTCCGATTTTTTATGTATTTGTTTGTTCTCAATCATTAAATATTATAAAGCATTTGTATGGCTTTGTTGCCATAACTCTGTCAGGCATACTTCTCGCCATAGTGCTTTCGACGAATGTCGTTCAAAGAATAACAAGGCCACTAGTCGAGCCACACAAAGCATGGAATTTATAGATTAATAATGTGGGAAGCAATAGATGGTATTTCAACCGGGATCTGGTGCTGTTATCTTTGCATTCGTACAGACAAAACTGGAATTATCAAGGATGAGATAACACAAAGGTTGCCACTGCAGGAATAAACTTAGCTTAATTAAAGTAAAAATTCATGAATAAAAATCCCCTGATTTCAGTAGTGATTCCCAGTTATAATCGGCAGGACACGATAACTTATTGTCTTGAGTCGATCTTGACTCAAACATATAAAAATCTGGAAGTAATTGTTGTTGATGACTGCTCCACAGACAACACAGTTTCTGTTGCTCGCAGTCATCCTGATCCGCGGGTTCGCTGTGTCGTTCTGGATAAAAATTCCGGGGCGCAGGCAGCACGCAATCGAGGCATTCTCGAAGCGCAGGCTGACTGGGTTGCCTTTCAGGATTCTGATGATGAATGGCTTCCGGATAAACTGGACAAACAGGTTTCTGCTTTAGAAAAAGCGAATTATGATCCCTGGAGTCTTGTGTATTGCAATGCCTATCGTTTTGAGGAGGCAAGAGGGGTAAAGAGTATTCGACTATTACCTGTTGTAGAAGGAGAGAATCAATATTCCACTCTGCTTCAGGTGCGAGCTGTGCTGTTTCCCACGATCGTCACTTCAAAAAAGGCCCTGGAAAAAATTGGATATCTGGATGAACAGGTGCCGTCTTTTCAGGAATGGGATACATCGATACGCCTTGCCAGGTATTGCAAAATTATTCATCTGAAAGAACCTTTGATGGTTTATCATGCCGGCAGTGGTGATGCGATTTCGGGAAGCTCAACAAAACACGTCGAAGGATTGCATTATATCATCAGCAAATACGAAAATGATATAAAGAACTTGTGCGGGGACGAGGCATGGTTGAGACATAACATCCTTCTTTTAGGAACGTGTCTGGATTCAGGTTTGATGTCTTACTATGATATTTATAGAAGTAAGCTCGGAGCTTTAAGCAAACATCGTCTGCAAATGTTTTATCTTATGCTTTGCAGAAAATTTCAAATCAAACCAAGCATTATTATTAATCGATATTCTCTCAAGCTTCTTGCCAGGTTAGGCTATTTCGCGGCTGATCGTGAAGGAAGTATAATCTGGCTGTAAAGCTTCTGATCAATCATCCTGTCGGAACTTTAACCGTCTATATGCAATCGATTACTTTGACCCTGATTTCAAATGATGGTTTAGCTGTATCAGCATAAACAATATCTTCACAAGTTAAGTGGTCTCTATATATGAAGTTCTTATAAATATTTCTATTTGTAATGCATATCATATTGTGAAATAAATCAAGATAGAAAGGCACTTGGATGTAAATAATTGTTGCAATTAACTAGAATATCATATTAACAACTCCCGAAGACTCGGATTAAAGTTTGGAGAAATCTATACCGAAAGATATAGTAACATATACCGTAAGGTATAGGCAAATCCAAATGAAGGGGTTGGGAGGTTCAATATGAGGAGTAAAAAACAAAAGAAGTTAAGCAGTTTTATGGTAGCTGGGAGTGAAGCAAACCATCATTATCCGGATTGTCGAGAAGGATCAGAAGGATGTGTAGATAGAGTCAGGCGATGTATACAGAACCAGCCTCTCAGAATAGTCATAAGTCAAGCTATAGTTTTTTCGTTGCTTTTTGTTCTCCTCTTTGCCTGCCCACTTTGGGCGACAACCTACTATGTTAAAAATGGTGGCAATGACAGCCTTGCCGGGACATCCGATGCAACAGCGTGGGCCACTATTGCGAAAGTACAGGCAGCTGTGAAAAGCGGTGACACTGTATATTTCCGCGAAGGTCATGTCTGGACAGGCACATCGCATCCTTTATTATCTACAACAGCTGGGGTTACGTATTATGGTTTGGGTTATGGAACCACTGGCACACGGGCAAAATTACAATCTTCCGCTGGTACAACCTATTCCGCTAACGGAGTCATTAACATAGATGCAAGTGATGTCACCGTACAAGGATTTGAGGTAGATGCCAATCAACAGAGCGTTGGCGGAATATATGTAGGGCTTCACACTTTAACCAATATATCAGATATAGTGATTGATAATTGTGTTGTACATGATATTGGTGGCGATGAAGCAATGCCAACTCAATATTATTATGGTATTATAGTTGGACAAGCACACTATAAAATAACTAGTAATGTAACAATCATGAATTGTGAAGTGTATAGAACTGGACATGAAGGAATTAGTCTTTATCCAGGCAGAGGAGTAATTAGCGGTGTATCAGGGTCTTTGGATACTATTACAGTTCGAGGTTGCACAATACATGATACAGGCTATTGGGGCGGTACTACCTGGGGACACGGATTAGACGTTTGCCTTAATGCTAAAAATGTTCTATTTGAATACAATACAATATATAATACAGGTAGTGCTGGAATAGCAGTGGTTACTTATGCCGACAACCCCTCACCGGGCTATCCTAACAATGTAACCATACGTTATAATTATGTGTATAATACATTAGATATGACGGGTATTGCTCTAGGGCCGCAAAATAACAGTTGGACAGGATGGGGTAGTGTTAATATATACGGAAACATTCTGTATAACGGCAGAATTTATATGGGTGGTGGAAATTTCTGGAATGCACCATTGAAAATTTACAATAATACAGTTTATAATACAGTTGATAACCTAAAAGGTATGTGGATATACGAAACGGCGAAAAATACCAGCAACATAGAGATAAAAAACAATATTATTTATACTGGAGGTGGTTCCGCTGCTTTCTGTATTGACGATTACGGTTCCTTAATATCAGATAATAAGCATTCAAATAATCTATATTATCGGACATCAGGCGCCTTGGTTCGCCGTGATTCAAGTACCTCACTATACACAAGCTCAAATATTAACACCTGGGAGAGTACCGCACAGAACGCTAATCCAATTTTTGCCGGCGGTACACTGCCTTCTGGATTTGTCGAAACTTCTGAAGGTGGTATGGTTCCTGACACCAATTATTTCACCGTTAAGTCAGGGAATGCTGTTTATAACGGCATGACATTAGGGAGCCCATACAATGGTTGTATCAATTGGACTGGTTCAGCTAATGTTGCTTGCAGACAGGCAGGAGCATATGACATCGGAGCATATCAGACACCGACAGTAGTAACTCCCGTGCCGCGGACTAAGATTAGTAGGCTAGCTAAGTAAAAGGTAAGAAGTTAACAATCTGCAGCTTAGAGAAACAATTAATTATGCCGGCCCCCGGTGCGGGGCCGGCCCTGTCAGACAGAAATTTTCACTCTCCCCCCCGCGGGGCTTTCAATATAAATTATTCAATTAACAGATTTTCAAAAGTAAAAAATAAAGAACGGATGAAGAAATGGTAAACCGGCAATACAAAGGGGTGATAAACTACTTTGTAAACTACACTTCAATATTTTCCTTGACCCCGTGGCGCAATTCTATACGGCTTTTTCATGAGGAAGGCTATAAGATAAGAGTTTATCAATACGCCGATGAAAGAATCAGTAAGCATCCCACGGACTTGGAAGATAAATACACGCTGGTAGAGATCCACTATCCCGTTGCAGCGAAGTATATCCTGTTTGTAATTAAATCTTTTTTCAGAGCATTTCGGCATATTGGGCTGAAAAAGCTCAGCACCTTGGGGGATGGTATAGACAGCCTTTTTCGCAATTACTATTTCATTGCAGCATGTTTATTAAAAAACAAGTGCGGGGAGCATGAGGTATTCATTGGAGGCGATCCCGGCTCGTTGATTGCGGCACATGCCCTCTCGAAAAGAAAGAAGGGAATCCTCATTTACTGGTCTTTGGAGTTGTACATCGAAAAGGATATCGATAATTTTGGATTGAAAATTATTAAACGGGCGGAAAGGAAATGCAACCGGCAGGCTTTGTGCACGGTAGATTTCGGAAACATCCGCTGCAAAGTACTTCAGGAAGAAAACAGGCTTGATCCCACAACGATGATTTCCATTCCGAATTCGCAAATTGGACGGGGTGAAATAGTAAGAAACTATTACTTTAATGATAAATTTAATATCCCCAGGAACAAAGTCGTTATTCTGCATGCAGGAGGTTTGTTTACACCGTTTATCCGGGTAAAAGATATTTTCCAGTCTGTGCGGGAATGGCCGGATGATTACATTCTGGTTCTCCATACCCATCAACGCCCTTATCCGGGATGCGGTTTTTCCATACCTGAGGAATACTTAAACAAAAAAGTATTCTTGAATGATGATCCGGTTCCTTTCGATCAGCTGGATACCATCTATTCTTCCTGCGATATTGGAATAATGGTTCATGGTCCTTTAGGAACCGATTTTGATAAAAATTTGTACTACAGTGATTTATCCGTTGGTAAAATATTCCATCATGTAAAAGTGGGGGTTCCTCTAATCATCAGAAATCTGCCCGGCTATCCTGAACTGATCGAAAGCAGGCAAGCCGGTGTTTGTATAGAGAGTTCTTCGGATATTCTTCCGGCAATACAAAAAATTATGAGCAATCATGAACAATACAAAATGAACGCTTTGAAACTTCACGACGAATACAGATTCGAATTATATCATGCGCAACTCAGTGAAAAGATCAGCGCAGTCTCCGCCGGCTGATAATTGTCTCCGAAACAACATATAATTAAGGATAACATGAAAGTACTGGTAGTAACCAACCTTTATCCAACTGCCGAAAGACCTTTTATGAGTCCCTTTGTCAAGGAACAGGTCGAGGCAATGCGGAAATGCTGCCCTGATCTGACCATAGATGTCCGCGTAATTGAGGGAGACAGGCCAAGGTGGGCTTATTTGCGGGAGATATTGCTCCTGCCTGCCATTGTTAAGAAAGGCAAATATGACATTGTCCATGCCCATTTCGGTCTTACCCTGATTTCCACTCTTTTCGTTCCTGTTCCTGTCGTGATAACATTTCATGGCACGGATCTGTTGATGAATCCAACCAGGCACATATCCAAACTTCTGGCCCCGACAGCAGCCAGGATAATAGTCGTCTCGCAGAAACTACGGAATGCTCTGGGCTACGGAGACGTGATTCCGTGCGGAATACAAAGCCGCGATTTTGAACTTCCATCATTTTACGAAAATAAGCCGATCTCTGGAGCGCCCGGCAGGATAAAAGTGCTGTTTCCTTCCAGTCCGGAGAGAAAAGTTAAGGACTACGGGCTTTTTCAGAATGTATGCCGGGAGCTGGAAAGAAGGGGATATGCGGTGGAGGAGGTTCATCTGGTGAATGTCGAAAGAGCAAAGGTTCCGGAAGTTTACTGGGACTGCGACATCATGCTTTTAACATCTTTGTCTGAAGGTTCTCCCACAGTAATAAAGGAAGCCATTGCTGCAAAACTGCCGTTTGTTTCCGTCGATGTCGGCGATGCCAAGGAATGGGCATCTCTCGTTGATTTTGGAACTGTGGTGCCGGATAGAAACCCGGGTACAATGGCAGATGAGGTCATAAAGATTGTTACCCGCATAAAGCCCAGGGCAGCATTGGATAACACTAAATGTATTGAGGCTATGGATATTGCCAATACAGCCCGACGAATTATGGGATTATATAGTGAAGTGCTTGAGGGTATATCGTGATTAACAGCTGGATTAGATTCATTAAATTATTCCTATACATCATTATCCTGAAGCATTTGCCGCCGACATATTATCCGGGAGGTGTTTTGATAAAGACAATAAGATATCACTTTTGTAAAGGATTGTTTAAGTCTTGCGGACGTGATGTCGTTATAGAATCCAGGGCGCATGTGCCATTCGACAAAGTAGAAATAGGAAACAACTCCGGTATTGGATTCAATGCGAGGTTGGGATCAGTAAAAATAGGTAATGATGTGATGATGGGACCAGACGTCATTATTCAAAGCCAAAATCACATCTTCAACAACCGGCTGTTGCCGATGCGCCTGCAGGGAGCAAATGAGGATAAGCCGGTTGTAATAGGTGATGATGTCTGGATAGGTGCAAGAACGATAATATTGCCGGGTGTTCATATTGGAAAAGGCGCTATTGTGGGGGCGGGCGCAGTTGTAACCAAAGATGTACCGGAATTTGCAATTGTGGCCGGAAATCCCGCCCGGATAGTTAAAGAAAGGCCATAGTAATTTATCGAAAGGCTATTTTGTTCGCTTTGTTATATATATTTCTCTCTAATACTTTTAATTACTTAAATATATCGCGGTTCATAAAACGAACAAAAGGATATACGTGAAAATCTGGTTCGATCTCACAAATTCTCCTCACGTCAACTTCTTTGCCCGCATGATCACCGATCTACGGCGGCACCATGATGTTATTATAACGACGCGACCATTGGCCAATACTATTGATCTTTTGGATATGGCCGGTTTCGATTATCATGTGGTGGGAAAGCATTACGGGCAGAGTTCAATTAAGAAAATTTTAGGATTCATTATTCGGATATGGCAGCTCTATTTTTTCCTGCGTGGAAAAGGAATACAGGCCGCCATCTCTCACAGCTCTTTCTATTCTCCTCTTGTTGCAAAATTGTTGGGGGCTCGCTGCATTTATTTAAATGACAACGAACATGCTGCTGGCAATAAAGTATCATTTATATTTGCCGATAAAATCATGATTCCTGAATTTCTGGATGTAAAAAAAGTGGAACGGCAATGGGCAAAGACAAGCAAAATTATCCAGTATCCGGGCGTGAAGGAAGGCATCTATCTTTGGCAGTTCAAAAAAAACGGAAAAAGTTCATCTTCCCGGGAAAACAAAAGAAAAGTTGTTTACATCAGACCGGAGCCATGGACGGCTCAATATTATACGGGTGGCTCTAATTTTATGGATGACCTCATTGTCGGCATTAAAGACCGGTGCGATGTCACAATTTTGCCGCGCGGCGTCGAACAGACAAGCCACTATAAGCAGGATGTTTTCAAGGGTGTCAGCGTGCCGGAGAAAAGCATCAGGCTGGAAGATATTATGAATCACTGCGATCTTTTCATCGGTGCCGGCGGGACAATGACGCGGGAAGCCGCGGTTCTTGGCATACCCACCATATCCGTTTATCAGGATAACCTGCTGGACGTAGATACCTACCTGATAAAAAGAGGATTTATGTCGCATGAAAAAAATCTTACTGCTTCCTTCACGCTGGATTATCTGAATAAAGCGAGCGTAAAAGAACCGGACATTCGTCTTTTAAATAAGGGAAAGAGCGCCTTTGATTTAATTATCAGGACTCTTGTGAATGATAAAATTAGTGGAGGAAATGTAAAATGATAAAATGCGGCTTTATCGGTTTCGGCAGAATGGGTATAACTCATTTTTCAATTTTAAATACCCATCCTTCTGTTGATGTGGTTGCCGTGTGCGATTCATCGGATATTATGATGAAAATATTAAAGCAATATTGCACGAAAATCAAAACTTACGCAGATTACAAGCGAATGATGGACGAAGAGAAGCTTGATTGCGTTATTATTTCGACGCCCACGGATTCGCATGCGGATGTCATTAAGGCTGCTGTTCAAAGAAATATTCACGTATTTGTAGAAAAGCCTTTTACGATGACGCCCGAAGAAGGCGCCGCCATATTAAACAGTATCGAGGGTAAAAACATTGTGACCCAGGTAGGTTATGTTAATCGTTTTAATGAAGTATTCATGGAAGTCAAAGAACTGATCAACAACGGGGTCATCGGTGATATTAAAAATTTCAGTTCCGAAATGTACGGAGCGACGGTTCTTAAAGATACAAAATCGAGCTGGCGAAGCAAGAAAAAAACGGGAGGAGGCTGCATGTATGAGTTTGCCTCACACTGCATTGATCTGGCGATTTATCTTTTTGGGCAGCCGGACAAGGTTGTCGGAAGTGTTCTGCAGAGTGTTTATTCTTCGGATGTGGAAGACATTGTCAGTTCCGGTTTTATATACGATGAAGGCCGCGCCGGCCTGATCAATGTCAACTGGAGCGATCAGGCCTATAGAAAACCGGCCAATATAGTGAAAGTATTCGGAACCGGGGGTAAAATTGTTGCGGATAAACATGCCTATAAAATTTACATGCGGGAAGCAAATGAGCAGTATGGCTTCGATGTCGGCTGGAATACGCGGTATATAACGGACTTTGCGAAAAGTGTCCGCTTTTACGTACGTGGAAACGAATTTACGAGGCAACTGGATTATTTTGTGGATTGCATTGAAAAAAGTAACTTTAATAATATTTCCGGTTTTTCTGCGGCGCAGAAAACGGATGTTGTCATGGATGAAATTACAAAAGACGCCTCGATCACCCTGTCCAAGATCAAACTGACCAACACCGGCTCGGATGGATCTCCTTTGATGAAAAATACGGCAAAGCGCTCATCTATCTGGTCAAAATTCAGCAAGCAGGAGGTGGAAAATGTTAGATAGAATCATATTCGGCGACAACCAGTTTTTCGGAATCAATCATATGTCCGAAGAAAAGGCGGACGCTTTAATGGAGAAATTCCGAGAATTAAAGGCTATTATGAATGTGATCGACATCGCCTACGAAGCCGGCATCCGGGCATTTATGCTGAATACCAATGAGAGGGCTAAGGAAATCTGCGATTACATCCGGCAGCATCATGATCGCTATGCCGATATGTCTTTTTATCCGTCCATGCCTTATGCCCATAAGTATGCACAGGCTGTCGCGGAAAAGGGCATTTTTGGTGCTATTCGTGATGTTATTCTGGCGGACAGCACGGCCGGGGATATCCTGGGAATGGTGAAAAAGGGCGGCCTGTCTCTGTTTGAACGTGATATGATGAAAGTCATGCAGCTTCTCGTTGATATGGAGATGAAAATATTCAAAGGACTGAATGTCAAGGTTGTCTTTTTGCAGAATATTGTGACTGATTTGCTGCTGGGGCTTGGTGTAAAAGACGTCTTTATCAGCTTTGCATCGTACATTCGCGACAAGTATGGCGTCGAACCCGGATTCAATTCCATGAATATGCCGAAGCTTGTGGATTTTTTGCTGGAATGCGGCATAGAGAATCCCATTGTATGCTCATCGATTAACAAGGCCGGTTACTTCATGAACCCGGATATTAAAGATTACGAACGAACCATTCGTGAAAAACCTTTCCGGCCGATGGCCATGTCGGTTTTGGCCTCCGGCGCAATAAGGCCGAAAGATGCCATCGAATATGTTTGCAGGCAGCCGCAAATTCAGTCTATCGTCTTCGGAGCCTCCAGCAGACAACATATTCTGGAAACGAAGGCTTTGATAGAGAATTATTGTGTTAATTAAAAATACAATATCGTTATTAACAATGTAATTCAAAATAGAGTTGCAAAATAAATTTTAAGTTGAAAAATGAAACGTTTCAAAATGTTCATCAGACATTTATTAAGTCATGTCGTTCAAAGATTACGTTACTATTATTACAGGATCCAAGGTTACAACTTTCATAAATCAATTAGACTAGAGAGAAAATTGAATCTGGATAGAGTAAATCCAAAAGGTATTCATATTGGTAAGAACACTCTTATCACATCACAAGTTACTATTCTCAGCCATCATGCGCCTTTTAAGAAGGTGGGGGATAGATATATCGGCCATGAAGATACCTATATAGGTAATAATTGTGTTATTGGTATTGGTGCGATAATACTAGCCGGTGTAAGAATTGGAAACAATGTAGTAGTTGGCGCAGGATCTGTAGTAACTAAGAATGTTCCTTCAAATGTTATCATTGCGGGTAATCCTGCTCGAATTATTAAAAAAAATAATGGATTGAGTTAATGAAAGTTCATCTTATCGCCGGTGCGCGTCCCAATTTTATGAAAATAGCCCCGATATACAGGGCTTCGTTGAAGTATAATCATGTTGACTGTCGCATCGTTCATACCGGACAGCATTATGATCATGAGATGTCGCAGACTTTCTTTGATGATCTGGAAATTCCCAAACCGGCTTTTTTCCTTGAAGCCGGCTCCGGAAGCCACGCGGTGCAAACTGCAAAGATTATGGTTGCATTCGAGGAAATCTGCGTAAAGGAAGAGCCGGATATAGTCATGGTGGTAGGTGATGTTAATTCCACTCTGGCCTGTAGTGTTGCTGCAAAGAAACTTCAGATTAAGGTTGCTCATGTGGAGGCGGGTTTGCGCAGCTTTGATCAGGCCATGCCTGAAGAGATTAACCGGCTGGTAACCGATGCGATATCAGACTATCTTTTTGTTACTGAAGAAAGCGGTGTTCAAAACCTGCTGCGGGAAGGCAAAAAAAAGGAGCAGATTCATTTTGTAGGTCACGTCATGATCGACAACCTGCTGCATCAGGTTAAGAAGCAGGAGCAAATGGATGTGGAAAAATTTGCCGTGCACAAAATTAAACCAGACAGGAAAACCTATGCCTTTATGACTCTGCACAGACCTTCCAATGTTGATAATAGTGGGAATTTTACGGCTATTACCGCAGCTTTAAATGAGATTGCACAGGAAATGCCTATTTTGTTCCCCGTTCATCCGCGGACAAAAAAGATGATGGAGCAGTTTCAGATAAGTTTTTCAGAGAATATAAAGCTGCTCTCCCCCTTGGGATTTAAGGATTCACTTTTCTTGTGGAAGGATGCGAAAGTTGTGCTGACGGACAGCGGCGGTTTGCAGGAGGAAACAACCGCCCTGGGCGTCCCCTGCGTAACAATCCGTGAAAATACGGAGAGGCCCATCACAGTCAAGTTGGGAACAAATGTCTTGGCGGGAATTACAAAAGAAGGTATTTTACAGGCTTATGCAGAAAGTTTGGAAAAGGTAAAAACGGCATCAATACCTCCACTGTGGGACGGGAGGGCTTCTGAACGGATTTGGGAAATACTACTTCAATAACAGGGATAATACAATGACCGACATTTTAAATTATTTGAAAATGATTAAACCGGTAAGCTGGCTGAAGGGAATTTTATATGGACTAGTCATTTTGGCAACTTATTACGCTGCTCTTAAACGTCTGGTCCTGCATGACTGGGCAATGGAAGATTATTCTCACTGTTTTCTTATTCCCCTTATATTTATATATCTGCTGTGGGAAAAGCGGCAGGAGTTGGCGGCCAAACCCTCTGTTGCATCCTGGCTCGGGTTTATTCCTTTTATCTTAGGAATGGTTTTTTTCTGGCTGGGTGAATTGAGCGGTGAATTATTCTCTCTCTATATCTCCATGTGGCTTGTAGTGGTAAGTCTTTTTTGGATGCATTTGGGTTGGCAGAAAATTAAAATACTGGCTTTTCCCCTTTTTATACTACTGACCATGTTTCCCTTTCCCAATTTTATAAATAACAGGATTCTGCTCAATCTGAAAATAGTTTCAACGCAGATCGGCGTCGCCTTGCTTCAAATGTACGGTATGTCGGCTTATCGCGAGGGAAATATGATCGATCTGGGTTTTACACAGTTGCAGGTTGTCGATGCCTGCAGCGGTTTGCGTTATGTGATTCCTCTTTTGGTCTTAAGCCTCTTGCTGGCGTACTGGTTCAAGGCAGCTCTGTGGAAGAGAATTATTCTTGTTCTTTCGTCTATACCTCTGTCCGTGATCGTAAACAGCATCCGCATTGCTGTAACAGGAATTCTTTACAGTACTTGGGGTGCTGAAGTGGCTGAGGGATTTTTCCATGGATTTTCCGGCTGGCTGATATTTATGCTGACCATTCCCGTGCTTCTTTTAGAGATGTGGCTATTGAAGAAGATCGGTAAGCGGAATTACGAAAAGGCAGAAGATTTTAAGCTTCACACTGAATCCTTGCCTCCACAGGAGAAAGCAAATGATTGGAAGTCTGTGCTGCAGCCGATATATCTTGCAAGTATAATTATAATTGCTGTAACTTTAGTTATTTCTCAGACGGTTGAATTCCGTGAAAAGATTCCCATCAGTAAGTCCTTTGCCCAGTTTCCCCTGACAATTGGTGAGTGGCAGGGAACACCGCAGACTATGGAACAGGAATTTATCGATCTCCTGCATTTCAGCGATTATGTTATGATGAACTATCGAAATCAGAAGGGACAGGATATTGAGTTTTATGTGGCTTACTATGAAAGCCAGAGTAAAGCTCAAGCGACTCATTCTCCGGAAACATGTTTGCCGGGAGGTGGTTGGACCTTCGAACAATCAGGCATAACCGAGTTCCCTTTGAGCAATGGGACAAAGATGAAAACAAACAGGGGCTTCATAAGTAAAAGTGGAGTTAAACAGTTGACCTACTTCTGGTTTCCACAACGGGGACGTATTCTGACAAGCCTTGTGGAGGTTAAACTCTATTCTTTCTGGGACTCCCTGATCAGGCAACGGACGGATGGTGCACTGGTACGCATTATTACTCCTTTATATCCAAATGAAGATATAAAGGAAGCGGAGGCACGGATTCAGGGATTTACAAAGCAGATTGTTCCCGTACTGAATCAGTTTCTGCCGCAATAATGCCGCTTCTCATGACATCACTTTATGTAATTGCGACAGACTATTTTTAGTCACATAACTGAAATAAACCCATGACAATAGTACCAACATTAATTCTTTCTTTGTTCCTGACGATTGTGCTGACGCCGCTTATCCTGCATGTGGCGGTCAAATATGAACTCTATGATATGCCCGATGAACGCAGGGTTCATGTAAAACCGATTCCGCGTATTGGCGGGATTGCCATGGCGATCGGAGTGTTCATTTCTCTTTTACTTTATGGTCCGTTGGATACTTTAATGCAGGCATATCTGGCGGGGGCGTTGATTATTGTCGTTGTCAGCCTGTACGATGATCTGAAAGGACTCAATTTTAAAATCAAGTTTGCCGCACAGATTGCGGCCGCGGTCATTGCGGTGGCTTATGGCGGGGTAAAGATTGACAATCTGGGGAATCTTCTGCCGGACGGAATAGTCATCAATGAATGGGTCGCAATATTTTTAACTATTGTGGCCATTGTCGGAGTGACCAACGCCATCAATCTGGCCGACGGTCTGGACGGTTTGGCCGGTGGTATATGCCTGCTGTGCTTTATATGTATCGGCTACTTAGCCTACCTGGAGGAGAACGCAAATATTGTCATAACGGCCACAGCGCTGTCGGGTGTAATTTTCGGCTTCCTTCGTTTCAATACTCATCCCGCAGTGCTCTTTATGGGTGACACCGGCAGCCAGTTACTGGGCTTTTCGGCGGGGTTTCTGTCCCTTGCTTTGACGCAGGGTGATACGGCGCTTTCTCCTCTTCTCCCCCTTATTATTCTTGGCTTTCCCGTCCTGGATACAATCACAGTTATGTCCGAGCGCATCGCCGGCAGACGTTCGCCTTTTGCTGCCGACAAAAATCATTTCCATCACAAGTTGATCCGCATCGGGTTCTTTCAGACGGAGGCGGTTTTCCTGATTTATATCATTCAGGCTTTCATGGTTGTTTCAGCATTTTTCCTGCGCTTCTATTCAGAATGGCTGCTTTTGATGCTTTACCTGGTTTTTTCCTCTGTCGTCATTCTTTCCTTTCACTTTGCCGGCAACAAGGGCTGGAAGATGCCTCGTTTTCACTTTGTTGACCAAGTGTTAAAAGTACGGATGAAAGAACTTAAAGAAAGAGGATTTTTTATCAGAATGGCCTTTAAGCCTCTGGAAATAGGCACAACTATGTTGTTGATTCTGATTTGCTTTGTTTCTGCGCCTCCTCCAATCTATCTGTCTGTTTCGTCCGCTGTTGCCGTTCTTATTTTTGGTCTGGTCTGGTTTTTTAAACCTGACTGGTCAAAAAGATTTCTTTTATTGCTGCTTTATTTATTCATACCTTTTATGATTTACTTAAGCGAGACCGATAAAGCATCCTGGGTCAATGAAATGAGTCAGGCAGCATTAAATTTATATAACTTGTCATTCATAATATTAGGAGGATTAGGCCTTGTTGTCCTGCGTGTTACTCGGCGAAGAAACGGCTTTAGAGTAAATCCGACTGATTTCCTGGTGCTTTTTATCGCGTTGGGAATATTCTTCCTTCCGGAATTGTGGGTGGGGCTACGAGTATCGGCTATTAAGACAGTTATTTTGTTTTTTACTTACGAGATTATTATGGGTGAGTCGCGGGATAAAATTGGACGGGTTGCTTTATCGACTGTTGCCGCCTTTGCCCTCGTGGTTGTGCGGGGATTCTTATAATAGTAAGCATAAAATTGTTTCATCAGCAAGTTCCTGGAGACGACAGGATGAGTAGTATTATAACCGGCTAAATATCAGGAGGTGTTTGATAAATGAAAAAAAGGATGTCTATTTGTTTGATTATTCTGATTAGTATTTCTCTGATTATCGGCTGCAGCGGACCTGAAGAGAAAAAGATGAAGTTCTTTAACAAAGGAAAAGCGCTTTATGAGAAAGGCGAATACCTCAAGTCGGCTTTGGAGTTTAAGAATGCTATCCAGATTGATCCAAAATTTGCAGATGCCTATTATATGCTGGGTCAGGTTGAATTGCACAAGGGTAATCCTCGTGGGGCATATGGTCTATTTCTTAAGACCGCCGAGCTCAATCCAAAGCACATGAAAGCCCATATAGAGATAGGAAAGTTGTTTTTCAGAGCCCGCCAGTTGGACAAGGCCATGGAAAAAGCAGAGTATGTTCTGAAAATGGAGCCGGGAAATGAGGAGGCGTTGCTTCTCAAAGCGACGATCTTAATGGCTAAGCAAAGCGACAACGAAGCAATGGCCCTCTTACAGAGTATGGAGCAGAGAGGAATGAAGCGGCCGGAAATATATATTCTGACGGCTTCTGCATACCTTAAGGGCAATAACATGACTGAGGCGGAAAACGCCTTACGGCGCGGCATTGCGGCTAATCCTAAATCAGTATTACTTCACGCGACCATGACCGATCTTTACATGAGGTCTAAAAAATATGATGATGCCGTGGCTATGGTGAACAAAATAATTGAATTGGAACCGGCTAAAGCAGAACATAAACTGGCTTTGGCGAGTATTTACTGGGTTACAGGAAAAAATGAAAAGTCATTAGAGCTTCTGAAAGGCCTGACCGCTTCTGAACCGAAAAACGAAGAACGCTGGTTACAGGTGGCCGGTTTTTATATGGCAAGAAATCGTTTCCAGGATGCAGAAACAAATCTTAAACAGGGAATAAAAGAAAACCCGAAAAGCTTCAAACTTCGTTTTGCACTCAGCGATATTTATCTCAATATGCGTGCGGCTGATCGCGCCCTGGCTACACTAAAAGAATGCCTGGCGATTGACAAAAATGCCGCTAATCCGGATATTATCAAAACGAAAAATACGCTCGCCAAAATTTATCTTGGCCGCGGACAGATCAATGAAGCCGATAAATTATTAGACGAAGTAATCAAGGAAGACGCCAAAAACGTAGACGCTCACTATACCAAAGGGACTATCTATTTAAACAAAAATGACGGACTTAAAGGCGTTTCCGAGTTCCGCACCGTTGTTACCGAAAGACCTCAGTTCATGGCCGGTTACATAAGACTTGCCGAAGCGCATATGTTAAACAAGGAAAATAATCTGGCCCTCGATACTCTGCAGAAAGCATTAAAGAATAATCCGAAATCAAGGGAAATAATGCGGGCAATGGCCAATCTGAGCATCAGGCAGAAAGATTATAAAGGAGCGGAAAGCCATCTGCGGAAAATACTGGAGATTAATCCCGGTGATATGGAGGTATTAACGGATTTGGGAGATCTCTTTATGTTCCAGAAAGATTATAAACAAGCCGCAGCAATTTATGGGGAGGTTAAACAGAAGTCTCCTAAAATACCGGCGGGCTATGTGAAATTGAGCACTCTTTACATGGTACAAGGAAATTGGGATAAGGCGGCGGAGGAATTAAAGCAAGCGCTGCAGATGAACCCCCAGTATTGGCCTGTTTCCGCTATGCTGGTGCAGGTTTACGCAAGGCAGAAAAAATACAATGCTGCGATTGCTGTACTGGAAGCTAGGATAAAGCAGAATCCGATGGATGCATTTGCCTATAACCAGCTAGGGCAGATATTTACTGCTCAGAAAAATTACCGCAAGGCGGAAGAAACGTACATTAAGGCAATGGGTGTGTATGAAGCGGTTTTGGCAAAGCAGCCGGAAATGTTGCTGGCCGCAAATGATCTGGCCTTTTTGCTTGCCGAATACGGACGAAAGAGCGGCGATCTGGATAAGGCATTGGCCCTGGCTAATAAAGCTATGGCGCAGGCTCAGGAAAATCCGGCAGTGCTGGATACATTGGGTTGGGTATACTATAAAAGAGGCGACAATGTGAGAGCGCTGGATCTGCTTGGCAAAGCAAAAGAGAAAGTTCAGCGAAATGCAACCGTTAACTATCATTTGGGCATGGCGCTTTATAAAGCAGGGAAACGCAGTCAGGCCAAAGATATGTTGGAACAGGCAGTAAAAAGCGGGGATATATTTATCGGCAGGGATGAAGCGGAAAAAACTCTGGCCAGTTTATAGAACAGGCGATATATCTTGCCGTCTATACACAAAGATATATATAAATATGCTGTTTTCTATATGGTCTTTTTATAATCGATGATGTAGAAATCCTGCCAGGATACAGTACTTGAAATTTGGATTGTGTTAGGGAGAAGTAATTTATGGAAGAAAACGACTTAGAACTGAAAGACTTTCTGGCGATCTTCAAACACAGAAAATGGGATTTTATTATCACTGCTGTTTGCGTCTTCATCATTGTGGCAATCACAGCCCTGGTATGGCCTCCTACATACCGGTCAACGGCGACTATGCTGATTGAATCACAGGGAATTCCTACCGATTATGTTAAGAGTACCGTTACAGCCTTCGCCGAACAGCGTCTTCAGGCAATTAACCAGCGTATTACGAGCTCTACTACTCTCATGGAGATTATCAAGCGTTTTAATTTGTATGCAGACGAGCGGAAAAAAATGGGTACGGAAGAGATCGTTGATAAGATGAGGAAGAAACATATCAAGCTGGATACGATCAGCGCCAATGTAATAGACCCCCAAACGCGCAGGGCTGGTTCCGCTACTATTGCCTTTACTGTTTCTTTTGAGGGTGAAAAGCCAGATGTTGTACTGCAGGTGACCAATATGCTGTCTTCCCTGTATCTGGAAGAAAACCTGAAAATTGGCGAGCGGCAGACGGAAAACGCTTCCAAGTTTATTGAAGATGAGGCCAAAACAATTAAGGATAATCTTGCCGAATTGGATGGAAAAATCGCTGTATTTAAGGGAAGAAATCTTAATTCTCTTCCCGAATTGTCCCAGTTCAATCTCCAGAATGTGGACCGAATGGACAGTGATATAGACAAATTAAGGGATCAACTGCGAACTCTCAAGGAAAAAGAGATAAGTCTGCAGACGCAAATGGTGAGCGTCCCAAAGGATACATCCAACCCCGACCGGGATCGTTTAAAAGAGTTGCGGGCCATGATTGTCAATCTTAGGACACGCTATTCGGAAAGCTATCCCGATGTCATAAAGACTAAGCAGGAAATTGCCGAATTGGAGCGTCGCCTTAGTTTGTCAGCAAAAGATAATTCGCTTGCGGGAGCTCCCGATAATCCGGCTTATATTGCTTTGTCTTCTCAACTGGCCGGCACACGATCCGATATTGAATCGATAAAACGGCAGCTTAATGCTTTTCAGTCCAGAAAAGATGGATATAGGCGTCGGATTGAGTCGGGACCGCAAGTGGAAGAACAATACAAAGTTCTCCTGCTGGAGAGAAATCATCTGCAAATTAAATATGACGACCTGATGAAGAAACTTATGGAAGCCAGGGTAGCGCAGGGTATGGAAAAGGGTCAAATGGGAGAACGTTTTACCCTGATCGATCCTGCGCGGCTGCCGGAAAAGCCGGTAAAGCCGGATAGGCCGGTCATCCTTGTCTTCGGGTTAATGTTGAGCATCGGTGCAGGACTCGGAATGGTAGGACTCCGGCACGCTATCGACCAATCTGCTCATACAGTAAGAGATCTGGCCAGGGCCACCAAAATGCAGGTTTTTGCCGGTATTACGAAAATTGTCACGCTCGATGATATAGAGAGCAAAAAGCTGCAGCGCAAGAGGATACTGATTACAACATGCATTGTTCTGGTGGTATGTTTACTGATTTTTCACTTTTTTGTCATGGATCTTGATGTTTTATCGGCAAAAATCGGTCGGCGGCTGTAGTAAGAGTTCTTTGTTCTGTGACCAGATAGAAAAAATAAGGATGTTTATATGAAAATGAATACTCTGAAGCTTGCATACACTAAACTAAAGAAACTATATGAACAGAAAGTCGAAACATTTTACAGGGACGAACCTCAGGAAGAAGTAACCAACCTTTCGGATATTAAAGGGGATATTAAAGATAGGACAGGCTGGGTATCGCCAAATTATAGTCAATCAAGAACGGTTCAGTTAAATCCACTCATGATGGAAAAAAACCGCTGCGTAGCCATGTTTTCCAATAAACCGGAGATCGATTGTTATAAAGTGCTGCGGCAGCAGATATTACGGATCACTGAAGACCTGGGCGGTAATGCGATCATGGTAACCAGTACGTTGCCGGGAGAGGGAAAGACACTGACGGCCATCAATCTGGCTTTTACATTTGCGAGGGAATACGAACAGACAGTCCTGTTGGTTGATTGTGATCTGAGAAAACAAAACATCCATGAAGTACTTGGCTATGAAAGCGACAAAGGTCTGGTAAATTATCTTCTTAATGAGTGCGAGATAACGGATCTTATTGTCTGGCCAAGTATTGAAAAACTGTCTATTATTTCCGGTGGGAAAACTATTGGTGAGAGCAGTGAAGTTCTTGGATCTCCCCTGATGAAGGAATTAGTATCGGATATGAAGAACCGTTATCCGGATAGATATGTTATTTTTGATGTTCCCCCGGTCTTTGCCGGCGTGGATACGATGATTTTTGCTAACCTGGTGGATCATATCCTGGTTGTCGTGGAAGCGGATAAAACTCCGATACCGGAACTGAAAATGGCGCTGGATATGCTGCCGAAAGAAAAAATACGCGGTTTGATTCTGAATCAACAGAAAACCCCCGATACCCCGATGTCTAAGTATTATAATAAAAAATACAAAAAAAGCGGTAGTTATTACAAGTAAATAATTAGAGAATTGCATAAACATCCGGATCATTAAAGAAGGCTTGATCGATACACAAAAAAGAGATATTTAAAAAAGATTAGATCGCTAAAGAAACTCAAATATACAGTTCCGTCTTTTTTCAAAATAGATAAATCCATTACCTATTATTAGTTAGTTTATTCTATATTGTAAAATTACATAAATAGATATAAATTTATAAACTGTTGAGGTATAGTTTATGTGTCTGTTTTATGTTTTTGAAAAAAAATATTTTTCATGGATGTGGTGGTAAAGGAGTTTTTGAAATGGACATTCAACTGGTTGTTGCCGATCATCACCCTCTTATGTTGCAAGGCTTGGGAAATCTTTTCCAGACGAAGGAAGATTTCAAAGTGGTAGCTCTTTGCAGCAATGCTATAGAGACGATGGAAGCTGTGCGACAGCATAGGCCAGATGTCCTTGTGCTGGCTACAAATGTTCCCGGAAAGGACAGTTTGTCGATTGCCCGTGAACTATTGGCCGATACACTACTTCCCACCCGCATAGTTTTTTATGCGGAGGAAATAGATGAAAATCAGCTTATGGATACTATTCGCGCCGGTATTGCCGGCATTGTTCTTAAAGAGATGGATCCTCAGCTTCTGTTACAATGCGTCCGCAAAGTGCATAATGGTGAGCAATGGATGGAAAGGCGTGCAGCCCGGTTGTCCCTGGAGAAACTGCTGCGGCGGGAAGCCGGTGCCCGTGATCTTGCA
Source organism: Smithella sp. (assembly GCA_039679455.1). Classification (GTDB taxonomy): domain Bacteria; phylum Desulfobacterota; class Syntrophia; order Syntrophales; family Smithellaceae; genus MVRV01. The sequence continues at coordinate 31,713 of JBDKUX010000001.1, forward strand.
TCTCACCTTACTCCTCGTGAAATAGAAATTCTGCGTCTTGTGGCGGAAGGACTCAGCAATAAAGCGATCAGTGAAAAGGTGTGTATAAGCGAGGGGACGGTTAAAGTACATTTGCATAATATCTACGAAAAATTACAGCTAAAAAGCCGCATGGCTCTTCTGCGTTTTGCCCAGGAAAAAGGACTTGTTGATTCGACCACGCGTCCGGTGAAATAATTTAAATCGCAATCTTCCCTGATATCTATATCTCAAATTATAGAAAAATAAATTCCCCTCCATATGGTTTTTTTTTAATCATAAATGTATTCAAAGATCAGACTCTGAAAGGGTATACAAAGTTGTGCTGGCGGCCTGATTTACGGGCTTAAATTGGTCAAAGCATTACTTGGCAATCTCAGGGGCATGCGCTTAAGGTAATTTTCCCATTATAAAGTTGTTTTGCAAAAAGCCCGGCATGAATAACTGAGAAAATATACCAAAAGAAATAGAAAAATAAACCTTTCTCCATATGGTTTTTTTTTAAAATATCAATATAAATTAAAGAAACTTTGGAAGCGAGATGATGAGAAAAAATGATGAGCGACAGACACCGCGTTACAAAGTAAAGGTTCCTGTGGAATTTGAATCCGGCAGGGGGTTTACCCAGAATTGCAGTGCCTCGGGGGTATACTTCATAACGGAGAAATCCTTTTCCTTGGGACAGGATGTAGAGTATACCCTTTTTTTGGAACATATAGATGCTGCCGGTCCTGTACGGTTGAAGTGTCAGGGAAAGGTAGTAAGGGTTGAGAAAAACGGGAAAAAGATGGGAGGTGTAGCTGCTACCATAAATTCCTATTCTCTTGAAATGTTTGAACCAATGAATAACAACTAAAGTAACGAGAGGAAAAATAATTACCTGTTAGAGGAGGAGATTATATCTTCTTTTATAACAAAACAAAATAAGGAGGGTTAAATAATTTAAAAGGTTTAGCGGTTTGCTGGTTTTGCGATTCGTTGCGGTGGTATTAATCGCTTGGCCAGCGGTTTGGTTGGTGTATTAGCTGAACATCAATTTATAAAAAACTTAGAAAGGGGGAGAAAATGAAAAGAAAATCAATTTTTATGTTTTTTGTCGTTGCAGCATTATTTGCCGTCCTTACACAAAGTGCCTTAGCTTACCAAGTCACTACAACGGGACCAGGGGGGTATGGCATTTTCCAAACAGGAGGAGGCGGTGAATTTACTTTGCGGGTGGACAATGATCTGATGTTTGTTTTAAGTAACTATGCCATGGCAACGAAAAACCAGGGAAATACGAGAGATACTTTTCAGTCCTTTTGTCTGGAAGAGAATGAATTTATTTACCCTAATACCACCTTTAACGTGGAAATCAGCAATGCAGCAAAAGCCGGCGGTGTGGGTGGTGCAACGAATGGCGCAGATCCAATATCCATGGGGACCGCCTGGTTGTATTCTCAGTTTGCAAAAGGAACACTAGTTGGATATGATTTCGCAGGAACAGAACCCAATCGTGAGGCGTCAGCTTCCATTCTCCAGTATGCAATCTGGTGGCTTGAAGATGAAAAGGCCTATGATGCGGGTAACATTTTCATTCAGGCAGCTATCGCCATGTTTGGTGATGCGGCAACAGCCAAGGCGGATAGTAATGGCGCCTTTAATGTAAGGGTATTAAACCTGACAGACATTACTAATGGTGCACTGAGACAGGATCAGCTTGTTGTTGTTCCCATTCCTGCCGCGGTTTGGCTGTTTGGTACCGGTTTGATCGGGTTGGTTGGTGTTCGTCGCAGATTCACAGCTTAAGATGTTTGTCTTTCGGCAAAGCTAGCAATTTAATGGCAACGAATATTGACGGGGGTGCATTGGAGAAAATGTACCCCCGTCGTGTTTTTTAAGCCTGTTTAATAATTTAAACTTCGTTTTTCTTTAAAAATCCTACTTACTAAAATGACTTCGCGCCGGCTTGCCGATCGGATAAACATTAAAACCGATCTCAAAACATTTTTTGTGATCAAGAATGTTCCGGCCGTCAAAAAGAAAAGCCGGTTTAACCATCGACTTATATATTTTTTTATAATCCAGCCTCTTGTATAAATCCCAATCGGTCAGTATGGCCAGCGCATGGCAGCCCGCAGCAGCGCGATAAGGGTCTTCCTCAAAAGAAATGTTCTCTTTTATGTCGGCAAGATCAAACGCCGCATTTTTCAGAGCTTTCGGATCGGAAATTATTACTTCAGCATGTTCCGCGAGTAGTCTGCGTGTAATATTGATTGCCGGGCTTTCCCGCGTGTCGCCTGTATCAGCTTTAAAAGCAAAACCCAGGATACAAATTTTTTTGTCGGCTAAGGTGTTGAACAGAGAGCTCAAAATATTGGCAATAAAGCGTTCCTGCTGGTATTCATTGATCTTTACGACGCTCTCCCAATAATCGGCCACATCCTGTAAACCGTAGTAATTACAAAGGTAGACGAGGTTTAAGATGTCTTTTTTAAAGCATGATCCACCAAATCCAATGCCGGCATTAAGAAATTTACCGCCTACACGGCTGTCCGTTCCCACGGCGCGGGCAACTTCAGTCACGTCGGCGTCGGCTTTTTCACACAAAGCGGAGATGGAGTTGATCGAAGATACCCTTTGAGCCAGAAAAGCATTGGCGACTAACTTGGATAGTTCACTGCTCCAGATGTTGGATGTGATAATTTTTTCTCTGGGAATCCAGTTGGCGTAGATTTCTATCAATTCAGCGCATGCTTTTAAGCCGCTTTTTGTTTCACGGGAGCCGATGAGCACGCGGTCCGGGTTTTCCAGATCCTTAATCGCCGTTCCTTCCGCCATAAATTCCGGATTCGAGAGAACTTCAAAGGTGATTTTGCCTTTAGACGAACTCAGTATTCTTTCCATGGCCAGGGCTGTTTTTACCGGAAGAGTACTTTTTTCGATTACTATTTTAGGCGACCGGGAATGCTGCATAATTTGTCGGGCCGTTTTTTCCAGATATTGTAAATCAGCGGCTTTTCCCGCTCCTGCACCAAATGTTTTGGTCGGGGTATTGACGCTGACAAAGATTATGTCATTTTCTTTGATCTGATTTTCGATGTCTGTGGTAAAAAACAAATTTTTCCCGCGAGTTTTTTTGACAATTTCGTCCAACCCCGGTTCATAAACGGGGAGCTCGGCGGAATTCCAGGCATCAATGCGTTCTTGGTTAATATCGACGACAGTTACACGATAGCGGGGGCACTTATAGGCAATCATTGCCATCGAAGGGCCGCCTACATAACCCGCACCGATACAGAGAATCTTCTTTTCAAATTTCATTTTTTCCGTTGTTCCTCTGCTCCTTAGAAAATTTTTAGAATATTGCGAAAATATTTTATTGTGTCGGCTAACCCTTTTTCCAGTTCAACTTTCGGGCTCCAACCAAGTTTGTTTTCAGCCAGTGTTATGTCCGGTTTGCGTTGAGTCGGATCATCCGCCGGCAGCGGCTTGTAAATGATTTTCGAGTTGCTGTGCGTTAATTTTATGACTAACTGCGCCAGTTCAAGAATTGTGAACTCGCCGGGATTGCCAATGTTGACAGGCCCATAAAAATCATCTGGTGTATTCATCATGCGGATAAGACCGTCGACTAAATCATCAACGTAACAAAAAGAACGGGTTTGAGAGCCGTCGCCGTATACGGTTATATCTTTACCCTGCAGGGCTTGAATAATGAAATTGCTGACAACCCGCCCGTCATTGACGGCCATGCGCGGGCCGTAGGTATTAAAAATGCGGACAATTTTTGTCTTAACGCCGTTTTGCCGCCGGTAGTCCATCATCAGACACTCGGCTACCCTTTTGCCTTCATCATAGCAACTGCGGATTCCGATAGGATTTACTTTACCCCAGTAGGATTCATTTTGCGGATGTACTTCCGGATCACCGTAAACTTCGGATGTGGAAGCCTGAAGAACCGTTGCTTTTGTTCTTTTGGCAATTCCCAAAACATTTAATGCACCCATTACATTGGTTTTGATCGTTTTAATCGGGTTGTACTGATAGTGCACCGGAGAGGCGGGACAGGCTAAATTGTATATCTGATCAACTTCCAGATAGATGGGATTGATGATATCATGACGAATCAATTCAAAGCGGAAATTGCCCGAAAGATGCTTTATATTGACCTTGTTGCCGGTATAGAAATTATCCAGGCAGAGAATTTCGTTATCTTCATTGAGCAGTCTTTCGCAAAGATGAGAGCCTAAAAAACCGGCGCCGCCGGTAATAAGTATTCGCTTTGTCATATAATTTTGCTGGCCTTGAGATGGTTCATTGTGGAATTTTTTTTGGTACTCTGCTATTAAACCCGGAAGCTGTTGATGTCAATACAAAATGTTTTGTGGACTGGGTAAATAAACTGTGAAGACAAATGATGAAAATTCCGGAGTGCTGTATGTTGTTGCTACGCCGATTGGTAATCTGGAAGATATTACTTTGCGTGCAATGCGGATTCTCAAGGAAGTTGATCTCATCGCCGCCGAGGATACGCGTCATACCAGAAAACTGCTTAATGCTTATGAGATATCGACACCCTTGATCAGTCTCCATGAACATAATGAAAAAGAAAAAAGTTCAGTCATCATTGCAAAAATTAAATCCGGCATGGGTGTTGCTTATGTTACTGATGCCGGTACGCCCTGTATCTCTGATCCCGGTTATATACTGGTAAAAGCGGCGCGTGCAGAAAATATCCGTGTTATTCCCGTTCCGGGCGTGTCAGCCGTTATTACGGCTTTAAGTGTTGCCGGGTTTCCCGCCGACAATTTCAAGTTTTGCGGATTTCTCCCGGCAAAAGAGAATAAAAGAAGAAAATTTTTAGAAGAACTGCAAGAAGAAACAAGCACGATTGTGTTTTATGAATCACCGGTTAGGTATATGGCGGCGCTTCAGGATATTTATGATGTGCTGGGTGACCGTGAAATTGTAGTTGCTCGGGAGCTGACAAAAATTTTTGAAGAAATTAAGTGCGACAGGATTTCCAGTTTTCTTGCAGGTGGTTTGCTGGTTAAAACAAAAGGAGAATTTGCCATCGTTTTACAGGGGAAAGCAAAAGAACCTGTTGCGATTGCTGACGAGGAAATAGAAGCAAGATTATTGCAACTAAAGAGGAATAAAACAATATCGGTTCGCGACGCGGTTTGCGAAGTTGTCAGGCAAACCGGTATGCCAAAGAAAAAAATCTATGATCTGGCTGTAAAGCTACGGCTATAAAAGATTTGTGCTTCATCAGAAAGACCTCGCATATATTGCTTGAACTGTTGAATGCTCTATGATAACTCAACTATCAGTTTTGTTAAAGGTTTTAAAGTCACCTGTCTTAGGGGGGATTAATTCATGGCTGCAGATTCTGTTATAGCAGACGATAAAAAAATTTATGACTTGACGGAAATATACGAAGAACGAAGCGAAAGAAATAATCAGGAAGTTATCGTCGTTGATGGACGTGGTTACGAAAAAATAGCGAAAGATAATAAATATATTCACGAACTGGTTGACATTGCCGAAGATCAGCCGACAGCAGATAATCTCAATGAAGAAGTGCTTAAACAGGCAACCCTGATAGCCGAAAGGATTGCCCGTGAGGTCATTCCGGAAATTGCAGAAAGGGTTATCCGTGAAGAAATTGAAAAATTGAAGAAGCTATGCGGCGAAGGATCGACGACGGTTAATTAAAAGTTATGAGAAAATGCCAGACTACATTGGTTTTCATGTTTGTTCTCTGGTGGAGTGCTTGGTCTTTTGCTCAAGATGATGCCGGTGTTCTAAGTCTGGAAGTTAAAGGTAATACTGCAATCAATCAAAGTGATATTGCCGGCACCAGAGATAGGGCTATTCGGGATGGTTTGCAAAAAGCGATTCAGGAAGCAGCATCCGCCTTGCTTTCAATCCCTGTCAATGATAAAAAATTTCTACCTGTTAAAAAAGCGCTTATTGGAGAGCAGCATAAATTTATTAATAATTATAAGATAATGGCGGAAGGCCAAAAGGATGGAAATTACTTCGTACTTGTGAATGTTGCCATTGGTCTGTTAGATTTAAAAAATCATTTGGCCAAATTGAATTTTCAGCGAATATCCGGTGAGGAAAAAAATAACATAATTATTTTTCTGGAGGTTAAAGGGTTAAAGAATTATTCTGATTTTATATTCTTAAGGGAATTCTTGAAAAAGCAGACAAAGATGGTGAAAAATATTCGTTCGCGATCTTTCCAATGGCAGCAGGTTCATCTGGAACTGGAAATTTCAGATACTGTACAAGCATTGGCTGTTGAACTGGCCAAAACAGGCCGGTACCTGCTGAATGCCGAACTCATTAAGAAGAATCAAATAGTAATAAGCCTTTTACATCAGGAGGGGGAATAGAATAATGAAGAGATATAATTACAGACCAACTTTATCAATTATTTTAGGGATGGTGCTATTCGTTGGATTATTTATTGGATGTGCTTCCCGATCGTCGAATGCCGTAAAAAAAGATGTGGAAATAAAATCAGCAAAAGTTATTGCCGTACTGCCTGTCGACAATAGGACGCCTGATTTTAAGGCACCGCAATTATTGAGGTTAAAAGTGTTTGATGAGCTTTATTTTAAAGGATACTCCAAACTTCCTTTGGAGGTAATTGACCAGAAATTAGAGCTGTTATATTTCGGCGAGAAGAAAAACGGGACAGGCGTTGTGTCTCCCTCCGTCGTCAAAGAATTGGTGGGTGCGGATGCTGCCATGTACTGTACGCTTAGTGAGGGAGAACGCAAATCCGGTTTATTTTATGCTCCGGTCACGGTTGCGGCCAGTTGTGAATTGCGCAGTACTCAGACGGGAGAAGTTCTCTGGAACTCTCGTTACAAAACGACCTCCAGAAATTTTGATTTGCCTGGAAAAAACCTGGAGATGAAGTCCTACGAAGCTTTTGAAACTGTCATCGAGGATGTTGTCAATAAGGTGCTGGAAACACTGCCGGACGGTCCTAACTTAAAAGGTTAAAAAATATAATTGATTCTAATACCTTTGTTAAGAATCAATTGCATGTATTTTGAGCTCATAGAAAAACGGGGACACTAATGAAAAGAAGTGTGCGAGTAATAGTAAGTTTCCTGTTTTTATGTGCTTTCTCCTCGTATGTTCATGCCAAACCGCCGGTTATAGTAAAAGCAGGTAGAGGAGAAACCAGAATTACTTTGCTGGAAGGTGTAGCTCAGGCTGTTTGTTCCGGTCAAAAGGATGCCGGAAAATTGAAAATTAATGATTTGCTTAAGCCGGGTTGTGAAATATTGATTGGGGACAAAAGCCGGATGGAACTTATGTTGCCTGATAGAAGTGTCATTCGTGTCGCCGAAAACACACGTTTTAAGATTTTACGGGCTGATGTCGGAGGTTCCGGGAAACGTGACGTAAAAATATTTGTAACCATTGGGAAAATATGGTTAAATGTACGTAAAGCTCTCGGCGGAAAAGGCGCTTTTGAAGTTTCCTGTGAGAACGCTGTTGCCGGAGTTCGTGGTACTATATACAGGATGAATGTTGAAAATGATAAGTCTGCTTTCGTTAAAGTCTACGATGGTGAAGTTTGCGTTGCCGCAGCAGCTGACAAAGGAGAACCCGCGAAAATTCCCGTCAACGGACAGTTGCAGGCTGTAAAGGGACCAAATGCTGTTGCCGGGCCTAAACCGGTATCTATGGAGGAGTGGTTTTATATTCTGAAATCTATGCAGCAAATTCGGATTAAATCGGATGGAAAAGCGGAAGAGCCAAAAGAGTTTACGGAAGCGGAAGATCGTGAAGCTTGGGTGGACTGGAATAAATCCAGAGACAGCAAACTATAAAGTGAAGGGCCGATAGCGATTTTCTGAATGAACATACCAAACTTTTTATCTTTGTTGCGGATTATCCTCGTTCCGGTTGTTGTTATATTCTTGATTCAAAATTCATACGGCAAGGCACTCTTTATTTTTGCACTGGCTGGATTGACCGATGCCTTAGATGGCGCTTTAGCCAGGTTCTTGAGTTGTCAGACAGTCTTGGGTGCTTATTTGGATCCCATTGCCGATAAATTACTGTTGACGGCAAGTTTCGTAACCTTGTCGGTTTTAGGAGTCATTCCCAGCTGGCTTACGGTTATCGTTATCAGCCGTGACTTCATAATTCTTTTGGGTATCGCGATTCTGTCAATGGTATCTGTTCCTTATGTTATTAAACCGGCTTTTGTCGGAAAAGTAACCACCGCACTGCAAATTGGTACAATTTTTTTAGCTCTATTATCTCAAGCCATGTCTTATAAATTCAGTTACGACTGGATTGCAATTATGTGCTGGTTGACCGGTTTCTTTACCGTCGCCTCCGGATTAATCTATATGGCTCGGGGAATTAAGTTTATTAATGTTGCCGCTTCGAAGGAAGTTAAAAAATAAGATATTTGCTTGACACTACGGCTTTTTATTGCTATCTATGCGCAATTCTGAAGATGTTCATTTGTAGGCAAGTAGCTCAGGGGGAGAGCGCCATCCTGACGCGGTGGATGTCCAGGGTTCAAATCCCTGCTTGCCTACCATTTTTTGTTATCCTAATGTCATGAAAAAAAGCCAGATTTGATGAAGGGCATCAGCGAAATGGTGATGCCCTTTTAAAATGAGGCAGATGCAAAATATAAAAGGCACTTGATATTTTTTACTGTTAGTTATGGATATTAAAGTTATTTTTTCTGATAAAAGTGAAGCGGCCTTTCCAGCAGGCACAACTGTAAAGGATGTTGTTGCTGCCTGGAAAAAGGAAGCCTTGGTTTCTACTGTTGCCGCTAAAATCGACGGCGTAGCCGTGGACTTAAGTCATCCTCTCAGCGGAAATGCCTCTATTTCTTTAATCGATATTAGCTCCAAAGAGGGTTTGTCAATTTTGCGCCATAGCATTTCCCATGTCATGGCTCAGGCGGTACAGGATGTTTTTCCGGGTGCAAAGGTAAGCATCGGGCCGTCCATTGAAGACGGCTTCTACTATGATTTCGAATATAAAGATACATTCACCATCGAAGATTTTGAAAAAATTGAAAAGCGCATGAAGGAGATTGTTGCTGCCGATCATCCTTTCATTCGTGAAGAAATATCCCGGGAAGGTGCAGCGAGCTTTTTTGCCCAAAGAGGCGAGAGTTATAAAGTTGAACTGATCAACGATCTGCCTGCGGATGTAGAAACGGTCAGCCTTTATAAACAGGGTGATTATGTTGATTTATGCCGCGGGCCGCACTTACCTCAAACAGGCATGATTAAAGCTTTCAAACTTTTGAGTGTTGCCGGTGCGTACTGGCGTGGTGATGAAAGAAATAAGATGCTGCAGCGTATTTACGGCACCGGTTTTGCCGATGAAAAGGCGCTCAACGATTATTTAACCTTGCTTGAAGAAGCGAAAAAAAGAGATCATCGCCGACTAGGCAAGGAATTGGATCTTTTTCAGGTAAACGAGGAAGCCGGCGCCGGCTTAATAATTTTCCATCCGAAAGGTATGCTGCTGCGTTATCTTATCGAAGAATGGGAAAGAAAAGAACATCTGAAACGCGGCTATGACATGGTTATGGGACCCCAGATTTTAAAGGCCGATCTGTGGAAAAAATCAGGCCATTTTGATCATTACCGCGAAAACATGTATTATACGGAAGTGGAAGAACAGCTCTACGGGATCAAGCCTATGAACTGTCTTTCTCACATGTTAATCTACAAATCAAAAATAAGAAGCTACCGCGATTTGCCGCTGCGTTATTTCGAACTGGGAACAGTGCATCGCCATGAAAAAAGCGGTGTTTTGCATGGACTGGTCAGAGTAAGGCAATTTACCCAGGATGATGCGCATATCCTTTGTACGCCGGAGCAGTTGAATTCGGAAATCATGGCCATAGTAGATTTTGTCAATTATGCCATGGGTATTTTCGGCTTTGAATACGAAGTGGAACTGAGCACCAGGCCGGAACATTCTATAGGATCAGATGCCGATTGGGAATCGGCGACCAACGCTCTGGAAAATGCGCTGAAAAACAATAAAATGAATTATGATATCAATGCCGGCGACGGAGCTTTTTATGGTCCCAAAATTGATTTCAAATTAAAAGATGCCTTAAAAAGAAAATGGCAATGTGCGACTATCCAGTGTGATTTCACCCTGCCGGAAAGATTTGATTTAAGTTACATCGGAGCAGACGGTGAAAAACACCGTCCGGTTATGCTGCACAGGGTTATACTGGGATCGATTGAACGCTTTATCGGTGTTCTCATTGAGCATTACACCGGCGCTTTTCCCGTTTGGCTTTCACCGGTGCAATGTATCTTGTTAACTGTAACAGACAAACATATACCTTACGCCCAGGAAGTTTATAATAAGCTTATCGATGCGGATATCCGATGTGAAAAATATTTTGAAAATGAAAAGCTGGGATATAAAATTCGACAGGCGCAGATGCAGAAAATTCCTTACATGCTGGTAATCGGCGATAAGGAAATGGCGGCTGGAACCGTCGCCCCGCGAGCTCGAGACGGTAAAAACCTGGGAGCATTGCCGGTCGATGATTTTATTGTACTTGTACAGGAAATGTGCAAGAAAAAGCAGTAGAGCTTATTCACATCAGGAGGTGACATATAGCTAAAGATTTAAGAATCAACAGGGAGATAAAGGCAACCAACGTCCGGGTAATCGACGCTGAAAGCAAACAGTTGGGAGTTATTACTTTGGAGGAGGCGCTGGCCAATGCTGAGAGAGCTGGTTTGGATCTGGTGGAGGTTTCACCTACAGCCGAACCGCCTGTTTGTAAAATAATGGATTACGGTAAATATCGTTACCGGGTCAGTAAAAAACAACATGATGCCAAGAAAAGCCAGGCAGTTATTCATGTCAAGGAAATAAGATTAAGACCGAAGACAGAGGAACACGACGTACAGGTTAAAGTCAAGCATATAAAGAAATTTTTAGAAAAACAGGATAAGGTAAAAATATCAATTTTGTTCCGGGGCAGGGAGATTGCTTTTACCGAAATAGGCCGCCGGATTATGAATGAAATTAAAAATGAACTAATCAATGACTGCATTATTGACCAGGAGCCCAGGCTGGAAGGGCGCAATATGGTTATGATTGTTTCACCAAAAAAATAAAAAAGTAAAGATGATAAAGAGGTGATTTGATGCCAAAATTAAAGACTCATCGGGGGGCTGCCAAACGCTTTTCGTTGACCGGTAATGGAAAGGTTAAACGGAGCAAAGCTTTTGCCAGTCATATCCTCACCAAGAAAACAACAAAGAGAAAAAGGGCTTTAAGGAGAGCAACGCTGGTTGATTCCGCCAACTTAAAAGAAATCAAGAGGCTGATCCCTTATCTATAAGATGCCTAAATTATTTTAATTGTTTTAGACTAGGAGAGAAGAGGAAATGTCAAGGGTAAAAAGGGGTGTTACCGCCCGCAAGAAAAGAAGAAAGATATTAAAACTGGCGAAAGGGTTTTTTGGAGCCCGCAGTCGCCTCATCAGGACAGCCACCGAAGCGGTAAACAAGGCGATGAAATACGCCTACCGTGACCGCCGGGCGAGAAAACGGGAATTCCGTCAGTTGTGGATTGCACGTATTAATGCAGCTGCCCGCCTCAACAACATTACTTATAGCCGTTTGATTGATGGTATGAATAAAACCGGTATCGCATTGGATCGTAAGATATTGGCGGAGCTTGCTGTCAATGATCCTCAGGGATTTGCCCAGGTTGTAGCGGTGGCAGGTAGCGGGCAGGCGGCATGATTGCAAAGCTTCAACAGCTGGAAAAAGATGCTCTGGCCGAACTGGCCGTTGCAACAAATGAAGAGCAGATTCTTGCTGTTAGAACGAAATATTTAGGCCGTAAGGGACTTCTGACGGGACTTCTGAGAAATATTTCTCAAGTTCCCGATGAAGAGAAACCCTTGTTCGGAAAACGTTGTAATGAAGTGAAGGATATCCTGAATTCCAAAATTGAGGATGTCCTTAAATTACAGTCCAGCCGAAAAAAAGAAGACATCCTGCTTAAAGAAAAAATTGATGTTACCTTGCCCGGACGTTTCGTTCCCTGTGGTCGTATCCATCCCGTAATTCAAGTGCGCCGTGAAATATGCGCCATTTTTGCATCTTTCGGTTTTTCCGTTGTCGAAGGTCCGGAAATAGAGCTTGATTATTATAATTTTGAAGCTCTGAATATTCCCAAGGATCATCCGGCGCGGGATATGCAGGATACTTTTTATATCGAAGAAAATATAGTTCTACGCACACATACTTCGCCGGTTCAGGTGCGGGTGATGGAAAAAGTTCAGCCGCCTGTGCGTATTTTATCTCCCGGCAGGGTTTATCGCCCGGATTCCGATGTTTCCCACACACCGATGTTCCATCAGATAGAAGGACTGCTTGTCGATAAAGGGATAAGTTTCGGTGATTTAAAAGGTATTTTGACTGCCTTTCTTAAGAAAGTATTCGGTGAAAAGACAGTTCTGCGTTTCCGTCCCAGCTTTTTCCCCTTTACCGAACCGTCGGCGGAAGTGGATATCCGCTGTGTAATGTGTGGCGGGCAGGGTTGTCGGGTGTGCGGACAAAGCGGTTGGCTGGAAATTCTGGGATCAGGTATGGTTGATCCGGCGGTATTTAAAAATGTCGGTTATGATCCGGAAGTTTACACCGGTTTTGCCTTTGGTCTCGGCTTGGAACGTATTGCGATGCTTAAATACGGCATTTCTGATATTCGATTATTTTTCGAAAACGACATTCGCTTCCTTAGACAATTTTAGGAGAGCCTTTCTTTATGCTGGTTAGTCTCAAATGGCTCAAAGATTATGTAGATGTTGAGATGACTCCCGCCGAACTGGCTGACGCCTTGACTATGGCCGGTTTGGAAGTTGATGAAATAAAGCAAATTAAACCTGCGTTTACCGGGGTTGTTTGTGCTGAAATTCTTTCTGTAAAACCTCATCCGTCAGCGGATAAATTATCTCTTTGCGAAGTAACCGACTCCATCCAGACATATCCGATCGTCTGTGGCGCAAAAAACATTAAAGCCGGTGATATCGTACCCCTGGCGAAAGTTGGAGCAACAATACCGGGCGGTTATACAATTAAATCAACCGTTTTGCGCGGAGAAAAATCTGACGGCATGCTGTGCTCGGAAGAGGAACTGGAAGTAGGCGACGATAATTCCGGAATTATGCAATTGCCGCCCGGCACAGCGTTGGGAAAACCGCTGGAAGAAATTCTTGATCTGGGCGATACAGTTCTTGACGTAAGTATTACCCCGAATCGCGCCGATTGTCTGAGTATGATCGGAATCGCCCGGGAAGTGGCGGCGATAACGGGTAAAAAAATAAAAATGCCTGCCGGCGAAGTTTGCGAGTCAGCGGAAGATATTAACTCGATAACATCCGTCAAAATAATTCATAGCGATCTATGTCCCCGTTATACGGCGAGAATGATTAAAGATGTCAAGATTGGTCCGTCGCCGGTCTGGATGAAAACAAGACTTGAAGCGGTGGGTTTGCGTTCCATCAATAACGTGGTGGATGTGACGAATTTTGTCATGCTGGAGATGGGGCAGCCTCTGCATTCTTTTGATTTTAGATTCCTGGAAGAAGGCCGGATTGTCGTGCGCAAATCCATACAGGATGAAGAATTTGTCTCCCTTGACGACAAGACCAGGAAACTTGAAGCCGATACTTTACTGATTTGTGACGGTGTAAAGCCCGTTGCCATCGGCGGCATCATGGGTGGGCTTAATTCCGAAGTAAAGGATGATACGCAGGTCGTTTTCCTGGAAAGCGCATACTTTAATCCTTCTTCTATCCGTCGTTCGGCAAGAAGACTGGCTATGCCTACTGATGCGGCTTTCCGCTTTGAAAGAGGAATCGATCCGGAAGGCGTGCTCGCTGCGTTAAATCGTGCAGCCCAGTTAATCGCCGATCTTTCCGGCGGCAAAGTTTG
>JBDKUX010000002.1:0-27436 GCA_039679455.1 Smithella sp.
GGGAAATATGTATCAAAATCCGTAATGAAACAAGCCTAGCTGATATTGTCAACGATACCGGCGTCTGGAAATATCAGCACCCCGGCTCAGGAACTTCTTATGCAATTACTTAACCGGACATTGCTGGTTTTGATATAAAAATGTATAGGATGAAACTTTCAAAGAACAAATTTGAATTAGAATTGGAAAAAACGTAATAATGCCTTCTTGCTACGCTAGGCAGATGGGGAAATACAATGTTCAAGTTGTTGAATTGGCTATTAAATGCCACCATATCGGTGGCGGTATTTCTAATGACAGCGTCGCTTTTTAACAAATACATAGGTGCTCCGCCATGGGTGGCAGGCGTCGTTTTATGTGTCGCGGGTATGAGTTTATACTTGGGTAATGTGTTACTTATTCGATCTTATGTTATCAAGCGGGCTCCTGAGTTAGCAAACAATGAGATGTGGGAAATGACGGCTGGAACTGGAATTGTACCAAAATGGATATCTTTTTTGGGCTTACTCGCTATCCCGGCATTTATTGCAGCGGGGATATGGTTTCTTAAATGGTATTGGTAAAAGTGAACATACTGCTACCTAACCACACAATCAACCTCCCTCGCGTTTTCGCCGTCGGTTATCGCGAACGTTCAGCATTTCTATCGATAATCTTCGGTAGACCCAATTATTAACTGCGTTTGGTAGGTGAAGTTCACATAATGCCCACAATACCTGACCTAAGGGCGGGAAGGCTTTGGCTACCCGCTTTCTATTGGCAGATATTACGACTGCAAAAAATCCAGCACTGCCTTGTTGAACAATTCCGCATCCTGGATATGCAGCGCATGGCCGCAGCCGGTAAAGGGAACGATCCGGGCATCGGGTAGCTGTTTTTGCATATATTCGGAATTTTCGGGCGGATAATAATTGCTTTGGGTTCCGTAGGTCAAAAGACAGGGCACGGAAATTTTTGGCAAAACAGGCCGGTAATCCTGCATCGCCATAGCCACCCAAAAAGCCGCAACTACCCAGGCTTTGTTTTTTCTTGCTTCCTCGTAGAGCCAGGGCAGATCTTCTTTCCCTTTGAAATCGGCTGCGGCGTTAAATTCCATTTTTTCATTGTATAATGATTTGTTTAAAATCCGCTGGGCGACAACTTTGCTGTACGCCTCCCAATTATCCAGCATCACGGAGAGCAGATAAAGATTATCCTCGTGGCCGAAGTCGCCCTGTTTGCGGCTGAAAATACCCGGCAGGCCGCAGTTCCAGTCCTCCGACTTCATCAGCTTCGGCGTCATATCAATGATGACAATTTTTTCCATGCCCTGGCAGGAATAGTTTTTGATGTATTCAAAAATAATGTGTGCTCCCAGCGACCAGCCAATGAAAGACGCTTTGGTTATCTTCAATTCCGCCAGCAACTGTTTTAAGTCCAGGGCCAGACGTTTGAGTGTCAGATGGTCGTTTAATGTTTCCGATTGCCCGTGCCCGCGCAGATCGGGAGCAATAATCCGGAAATGCGAGGCAAGCACCGGAATCTGTTTTTGAAAATGGAGGGAACTGGCCGTTAATCCGTGGATCAGTACAACTATACTGCCTTCACCGCTGATCCGGTAATGCAGACGAACGCCGTCATCTGTTGTAAAAAAAGGCATAAAATGACCCTCCTTTTTAAGTTCGAGCAAAGATATTGACGAACGGTTAATAAACGATATTAATAATTAATTGGCCTTTTGCCCAATCAAATCAATGATGGTAATTTCCGGTGGAGCGAAGATGCGTACCGGCGGCCCCCAGGTGCCGACGCCTCTGCTTACGTAGAGCAGCTTGTTTTTCTCCAGTTCAAAATAACCGTAATTGTTCTCAAAAAAAAGGCCGGTGATCAGCCGAAAGGGAAATATCTGCCCGCCGTGAGTGTGTCCGGAAAGCTGTAAATTAAAATTATCAGCTGCATTGACAACGGGTTGATGTTTCAACAGCAACACGAATTTATCATTACTTGCCGCCGTCGGCATTGTTTTTGTCGAACGGGGGTTTTCTCTGATGACAATTGGTCTTCTGCCGGTTACATCATCGATCCCGACAATATTAATCCCGGCCACCTCTTTCACTTCATCCCGGAGAATTTCAAAGCCTGCCTGCCTGGTAAACTCCAGCGACTTGGCGATTCCGGCGTAAAACTCATGATTGCCGGTAACTGCGTATTTACCGAATCGCGGTTTAATCTGCGCCAGAAGCTCCGTCAGAGGCAGAACATCATTTAATTCGCCATCGAGTAAATCTCCCGTGGAAACCAGAATATCGGGATTAGCTGCATTAATTTTATCCACCAGTACTTGCAGTTGTTTTTCTTTAATGATGATACCGACATGGACATCGGATATCTGAACGATGCGAATTTTCCCATTGTTGGGCAAGTTTTGTCCGGTGACTATTTCCAGTTTTTTGATTCTGATTCTCTGGGCGTCAAAGTATCCATAAGCAACTAAAATAAATGAAAGAATAACTGCCAGAACAAAGGCAATGTTACTTAAAGGAACCGGGTCAACTGCGGCGGGGAAAAACCGGAAGGGAAATCTAGCGACGTCAAAGACTACGCCGAGGCAGAAAAACAGGAAAATAAACGCCATCCAGAGATAGCCAATGAAAGCAACAACCCGCGCCAACGCCTCCATTTGATGGTTCTCGGCAATACGCACCACCAGTGGAGCAAATATCAATAAGATCATCAGGATGATAAGAAGTGTTTTATAGCCCGCGGAAAAATGAAAGATACTATCCATCCGGATCAAGGCATAAAGATGGATTCCGCTGTACAACAGTAAAAAAGTTAAAAGAAACATCACCATACATTATATACTCTGTATCATGTCTTCTGCTCACGGGAAGACAGATGATTCAGATATTTCATGCAGATTTCTTCCGCCGGCTCCAGGCAGAGGCATTTTAAATACGCCTTAATAAAGCCCTTGAGGAAAACCGCTGCCGGGAATGTTTGCGAATCGTCGCCTTCGATGGCGCGCAGGTAATTGATGAGTATCCTTGTTTCCAGGGCAATATTTTCCAATGGTACGGCCAGTTCATCTCTGATCCTCCGGAGATCCGCGCCGCTTATTTTCTCTTGAGAAATTATTTCACGAATGAGATTATTTTCCAGAACTTTTGCGCGCAACCCGGTAGAGGCATTTTTTGTCTCGTCGGGCCTGACCTGCACCCGATTAATATTAAAAATGTTTACCGACTTTTTGACGACGGGTTTCCTTGCAGACTCATCAAGAATTCCCAACTCGATGAGTTCGCTGTCGTAGTCTTCTCTTTTCTTTTCATTAATCAGTGTAAAATAAGCTTTCTCCAGGCAAGCCAGTATTTCTTTCCTTTCTTCCGGGGAAAAGAAAGAATAGCTGGTGAGAGAATCCGTTTGATACAGCTTTACAGCAGCATTATAAGCATTACGCACTTCAAATGACGGAACATCCGGTTTTATATCCAGCATTTCATAATAAGTCAATTTAGCGAATTTTTTTCCCATATATACGATTCCTGGATCTCAGAGTGAATGCAACCTGGTATAAATATTTTATAAAATATCAAACATCAACTGTTCGCCTGCGGTATCGATGATTTGTTTGCCTAACTTGCGCAAATCGCACGCCGCGCGGGTATAAGGATAACGGTCTAAGAATGATATTCGCCGGCATATGGCGTCATGGACATGTTCATCGTAAGCAACGTTGCCGACAAACTCAACCTTCAGTCCAAGATGCCTTTCAATAAGCCTGCAAATCTGCGGGCCTAGTCCGGCATCATCCTGTTTACGCAATTGGTTAAGAATAAACTTGAATTTATAGGAGTTAAAATCATTTTCCAGTTTAATGCCGGCATCCGGATATATTTTTTGAACCGCCTGCATTATGCATTCCGGCTTGTTATAAGCATCACTGCCAAAAGATTGCACCGCTTCCTCCTCCAATTCCTTAAAGGCGGTGGCGGTAAAGTGCTGCCTGATCCGGCGAAAATAAATAGACCGTATCAGCCGGTAAATATTTTCAATGGAAGTAGGTTCCGGTGTGGCTATAAACATCCCGTTTTGGGAGATGAGGAAAAAGTCAAGAGTATTAAAGGAAGTTCCGGCGCCCAGATCGAGAAAAATACAATCATATTTTAACTTCGAGATCGATCTCATTGTCTTCATTTTTTTTTCATAGGGAAGATTGGCAATATCCAGTGTATCATTGGCGCCGCTGATCAGGAAAAGATTGGGAATGGGCGTTTCCAGAATAACATCTTCGAGAGATGAACATTTTTTTCTAATGAAATCGGATAGATTTTTGGTCGGATAGGGAACATTGAGAAAAGTATGGAGATTTGCCGCACCCAGATCAAGATCAATAAGAAGAGTCTTTTTGCCGAATCCGGCCAAAAGCCGTCCCAAAGTACAAGTTAAGAAACTTTTACCCGAACCGCCTTTGCCCCCGCCAATCGGCCATATATACGCCATAACTTATCCGCTCTATATTTTTAAAGGGTGTTTTATATATGACATATTAATAATATTCAAGCCTTTATCTGCGATGAAGATAAAGGTAAACCGGCATGGATTACTTGCTTGACTTTAGCATGGTTTATCCATAAAAGCAGAAGCCGTTAAATTCAGTTGAAATACGGAATGTTGATGATTGATCGTGAGCCAAAAATTAAAGTTGCCCTGCTGCAAAGATGCAGCGAATCTAAAATAACCTTAAATGGAGAGTTTTATCTGCCCGGCGGAAAGACAGTGGAAAAGTTTCTCCATGTGCAGAACATCGCCGGAAAGATCCAGCTGTGCGATGATTCGGGAAAGAAAGTAGCCTCGCGAAAAAAAATATTTCTTACCGCCGGTGAATATTCAACTTTTACCGTGGATGTCAAAATAGGTATCGGCTTTCACTGGCAGCGCATCCAACAGCAGACATTTCAAGGCAACATAGTTCTGCGGGCCAACCCCGACTCATCCTTCCATCTTATTAATGAAATACCCCTGGAAGATTATCTTACCTCTGTCATCTCTTCGGAAATGTCGGCGCGTGCCCCGCTGGAGTTTTTAAAGGCCCAGGCTATCACCGCCCGTAGTTGGCTGGTTGCCATGCTCATGCGGAAAAAAAGAAATGCTAATGCTCTCCGGGTTGAACAAACAGACGCCGATGAAATAATCCGCTGGCACGATACCAACGACCACTCTTGTTTTGATGTCTGTGCCGATGATCATTGTCAGCGCTACCAGGGGATATCGCAGATCACTTCTGCAAGTGTAAAGGCGGCGATTGACGCAACCCGGGGCGTATATCTGGTTCAGGACAATAAAGTCTGTGATGCCCGCTATTATAAATCCTGCGGCGGGCTCACCGAGATTTTCTCCTCAGCCTGGGAAGATAAATCTTTTCCTTATCTCCAGAGCGTGGCGGATCATGACGGCGATTATGCCGCTGTTGCTTCCGAGGAGGATGCGGAAAAATGGTTCAAGAGCAAACCGGCGGCTTACTGCAATACGGACGATAAAGCCTTGCTGGGCCAAATATTGCCTTCTTTTGATCAGGAAACAATTGATTTTTACCGCTGGCAGGTGAGTTACGACCGCGAAGAACTAGAAGAAATTCTGCACAAAAAGTCCGGCATTGATTTCGGCGCATTGCAAAATCTGATTGCGGTCCGGCGCGGCCCTTCCGGCAGAATCGGCAAATTGAAAATAGAAGGCGCAAAACAGACCGTCACAGTCGGCAAGGAATTGGAAATCCGCAGTTGGCTGTCTCCCACCCACCTTTTAAGCAGCGCTTTTGTCGTTACGGTCGAGCGATCAGAGGACGGCGCGGTGCAACGCTTTATCCTGGACGGCGGAGGTTGGGGGCACGGCGTTGGTTTGTGCCAGATTGGTGCTGCGGTAATGGCCGCCAAAGGATTCAGCGCCGAAGCCATACTGGCCCATTATTTTAAAGGCGCTGAACTGCAAAAGTTATATGAGTGACTCCTCTTGTCTTTACAATCTGTGCAAGTACCAAGTACTAAGTAAATAGTGAATAGCAAATAGTAAATAGTGACGGGTATGATTACAACGGCTGATAAATTGAGTATAATAACATGGACCTTCAATCTTTTTTCTGTGCTGATTCTTCTTTTGATTGGTCTTTCCTGGTACCGGAAGAAAAAGCTCTCTCTATTTGGTAAAGTGACCATACTTTTTGTTCTTGCCGGAATGGGTTCGTTTGCCGATGCCTACTGGATCGAACCGAACTGGCTGAAGACTGAACATGTAGTGATTCACGACCCGGAGTTGGCGAAAGTTTTGGAAGGCGTTAGGGTTGTGCAAATTTCCGATATTCATCTTCAAGGGGGGATTGGAGATCGGGAAAGAAACCTGATTGCCCAGGTGAATGCCCTGAAACCGGACCTTCTTTTTATCACCGGTGACTTTTTCAGCGACAAGCAGAAGCACGAGCTGGCTATTGAAGTCTCGGCGCTTTCGGAATTAATTCGGAGTTTTAAAACAACGACGGGCATCTTTGGCGTTCAGGGCAATTATGACGGCCCCTTGAGTAACCCTGCAATCATGAAAGAATTTGAAGCCGCCGGCATTGACATCCTTATCAACCAAAACCGCGCAGTGGCTTTGCCTAATCACAAGACCCTTTATTTGGTAGGGTTCAGTCAATTATGGATCAAGTGTGCCCAATTAAAGGCTTTCAGCGGTATTCCACCTAATGCACCGGTAGTTTTGCTGGCTCATGATCCCGACAAATTCGCCGAAGCCATTAGGGCGAGGGTGAACCTCCTTTTGGTTGGTCACACGCATGGAGGTCAGATCGGCATTCCCTTTCTGGTGGAAAAATCCAAAAAAGCCAATAAATCACCTTTTATGAGAGGGCTCTTTGTGCGGGGCAAGACCAAGATGTATGTGAACCGGGGGATAGCTACCACGTACATCCCAATACGCTTTTTAAACCGGCCTGAAATAACGGTAATAACCGTAACCAGTAAATAGTAAATAGTGAATAGTAACGAGTGACGTGTGATGAGAAACAGGTTCAAAAACCAAGGAGCAAAAAGTGAAGTTGGTTTTCATATTTTTGAAGCCCATGATTCCTTCAAGAGGTTTAAATGAAAGAGATAAACCGGAATCCCTGGAGCTGGGTGCCTACCGTGTACATCGCCGAAGGCGTCCCCTATATGATTGCCATGACCGTCAGCGTGGTGCTCTATAAAAACCTGGGCCTTTCCAACAAGGAGATCGC
The DNA here is from genome assembly GCA_039679455.1 of Smithella sp. Taxonomy (GTDB): domain Bacteria; phylum Desulfobacterota; class Syntrophia; order Syntrophales; family Smithellaceae; genus MVRV01. The sequence goes on from JBDKUX010000002.1 coordinate 7,247, forward strand.
CTTTTACACCGGCTGGCTTTATCTCCCCTGGGTAATTAAACCCCTTTGGAGCCCTTTTGTCGATCTTCTCCGCACCAAGCGCTTCTGGATCGTGCTCACGCAGCTGGCCATTGGCGCATCCTTCGCCGGAGTTGCGCTGACTTTACCCACGACAGATTTTGTGCGCTACACACTGGCGATGTTCTGGATTATGGCCTTCTCTTCCGCCACCCATGATATTGCCGCCGACGGTTTTTACATGCTGGGGCTCAGTATGCCGCAGCAGTCGGCCTTTGTCGGCGTGCGCACAGTTTTTTACCGCGTAGCCACCATCGCCTCCAAGGGCGGTCTGGTGATCCTGGCGGGCGTTCTGCAAAAATCCGGCTATCCGGTTGCCTCGGCCTGGTCGATCACCTTTCTTGTCGCCGCCGCTGTTTTTATTTCCATGTGCCTTTATCATTTCTTTGTTCTTCCCTATCCCGCATCCGACCATAGCGGGCAGCTCGCGCGCGGGAAAAATCTGCTTGCCGAGTATTTCCGTATCTTGACCCTCTTTTTCCGGCGCAGGGATATTGTTGTGATCATTGGCTTCTTTTTGTTTTACCGGTTGGCCGAGGCGCAGCTGGTCAAGATGGTTGCGCCGTTTTTACTCGATTCGCCCGCCGAAGGGGGGCTGGGGCTGACCACCGAAAACATCGGTGTTATTTACGGCACGATAGGAGTAGTGGCGCTGATGCTGGGCGGACTTTTGGGCGGCTATGTCATTTACCGAAACGGACTGAAATTCTGGCTCTGGCCGATGGTCATCATCATGCACGTGCCGGATTTGATTTTCGTGTATCTGTCCCAGGCGCAGCCGGAAAGCCTTTGGCTGATCGGTTCGGCTGTGGCAATTGAACAATTCGGCTACGGCTTCGGGTTTACCGCTTACACAATGTATATGATCATGGTTTCACAGGGAGAGTACAAAACCGTCTTTTACGCCATCGCTACGGGAATAATGGCCGTGGGCATGATGATTCCCGCCATGGCCAGCGGCTGGATTCAGGAAATGCTGGGTTACAAAAACTTCTATTTCTGGATTTTGCTGACCACCATCCCCGGCTTTATCGTCGCGGCACTGGTGAAGATCGATCCGGTGTATGGGAAGAAATAGAATGTTTGTGTGGCCGAAGTCAATGAACTGGTGGCCTTGTACGATGCTTTTAAAGCCAGACTGTAAGAAGCCCAAACAACTCAAATTCAATTAGCCAACGCCGTCGTCGAACAGGCGATGGTTTGAACCGAAGATAAGAGGAACGACGATGAAAGTTGATTTTTTCTGCTGGAATAAATGAACCACCTGCCGGAAAACAAGAGAGTTCCTCTTGGAGAAAAAGGTGGAAGTCAACGAAAGGGATTTTTTTAAGACGCCTTTTACGCCCGGAGAAATTGAGGCGCTGTTGCAGGGGCAGCCTGTCTCGGTTATGTTCAGCTTCCGTTCTCCCGCTTTCAAAAAGCTCGAGTTGGAGCGGGAAAAACTTACGGACGATGATTTGATCAATCTCATGCTGCAGGAGCCGCGTTTAATCCGCCGTCCCATGGTGAAGACAGGCGGCAAAGTTTACTTCGGCGCGGACAGCAAAATGCTGGCGGAGATTCTGCCATCGGGTAAATGAACAAAAATTGATGGAAGGCAATAAAAAATCCCCCTATATCCCTCTTTACGAAAGGGGGACTTGAAAGATAAAATTATTAAGCCATGAATATTGAAAATAAAAAATGGAAATAAATATCAATAAAATTTACAGGGGATATTGAAATGGCGAAGAAATCATTACCACTTCCCAAGGTTTACAGTTTGCTGGAAGCAGGGCCGGTTATTCTGGTCACGACCGCCCGCAAGGAAAAAGCAAACATTATGACGATGTCCTGGCACACGATGATCGATTTTGAGCCGCCGCTGGTGGGACTGGTCATGAGCGATTTGAATTATTCGTTCGGTCTGTTGAAGGCAACCAAAGAGTGCGTAATAAATATTCCCACCGTGAAGATAGCGGAAAAAGTCGTGGGCTGCGGAAATATTCATGGCGATAAAGTGAATAAATTTGAAAAATTCGGTCTGACGCCGAAGTCTGCTTCTCTGGTGGTTGCGCCTCTTATTGACGAGTGCTATGCCAATTTCGAATGCCGGGTGGTCGATACGAAGATGGTCGCCAAATACGGTCTTTTCATTGTTGAGGTGGTTAAGGCCTGGATTGACCCCAAGGTTAAAAATCCGGAGACAATTCATCACCTCGGAAAGGACCATTTTATGGTTGCCGGGGAGAGAATTAAAATTAAGACGAAGATGAAATGACAACAACCAAACAAATCAATACAGCCTTCATTCTGGGGGCGGGGTTGGGCACGAGGCTTAGGCCGCTTACCGAAAACACACCCAAGCCGCTTCTGCCCATCGGCGACAGGCCGATTATTACGTATGCCATGGAGCATCTCCAAGCCGTTGGCGTGCAGCGGTTCATCGTCAATACCCATCACTGCGCCGGAAGATACGCCGATGTTTTTCCCGACGGCAAATGGCAGGGCATCCCGATAACTTTCCGCCATGAGCCGATCCTCCTGGATACGGCAGGCGGCATCAAGAACATTGAAGACCTGATTACCGCAGACGACCGCATCATTGTGTACAATGGCGATATTATCAGCAGTCTGCCGCTGGCGCCTCTGCTGGAGAGGCACTCCTCCGGCGAATCGGAAGTGACACTGGTGTTGCGCTCACAGGGGCCGCTTCTGAATGTCAACATTGATGTAAACGGTTTTATCTGCGATATGCGGCGTATTTTAAAAAATCCGGGGGTACAGAGCTGCCTTTTTGCCGGAATTTATATTGTCGAAAAATCGTTTCTGAAGCGACTAACAGCAGGCAAAATAGAATCAATTGTTCCGCCTATTGTGGCGATGATTAAGCAAAATCCCCAGGCCGTGGCCGGGGTGGTAATTGACGACGGCTACTGGTATGATCTGGGGACGCTTGAGGAATATAATAAACTAAAAGACGCAGGTTTCTGAGTGGCAGAACAAGGGGTTGCAACCCCTTGTTCTATTAATATAAACCTCTATCATTCTCTTGCGAATGACAATGAGACAGGGGAATCCAGGAAAGAAAAGCGGCTGAATGGCTATTCCCGATCAGAGACTGTGCCACAATGAAAGACTTCGATCCACCTCCGTCACTGCGCAACACCTCCGCCGGCGGAGGAGATGAAAAGGAATCTATGAATAAAGAAATCCAAAAATTTCTAGCCGACAATCTGGGCGTTCCGACTTGGGAAATGACGCCCATCAAGAAAGGCGGTTCCGACCGCAGTTTTTTCCGGGTGGTGCTGCCGGAGAAATCGAGTTTTATTTTCATGCACTACGGCACCGACGTCGCGGAAAACGCCTGCTGGGCGGGGATCAACAATTTTCTGGCGGACATCGGAGTTTGCGTACCACGAATAATTGCTCAGGACGCTCATCTTCATTTTATGCTGCTCGAAGATTTGGGCGATACCGATTTATGGTCGCAAAGGTCTTTGCCGTGGGAGCAGCGCCGAAACTATTATTTTCAGGTATTGCAGCAAATCCGCAAACTGCATGCTTTTGATCCCGCGGGGCTGCCCCCGGGCTTGCAACTGGCGGAGGGCTACAGCGAAGAGCTGTATCACTGGGAACATAATTATTTTCTCGAAAACTTTGTCGGAGCGGTTTGTCGACTGGAACTGTCTCCGTCGTATATCCGTGATTTGGAGCAGGAATTAAGTGATTTGATCGACCGCTTGCAAAAAATAGAACCGTCCCTAATTCATCGTGATTTGCAGTCGCAAAATATCATGCTGAAAAACGGGCAGGTGGTGCTGATTGATTTTCAGGGTATGCGCAAGGGCTGCCTGTTTTATGATCTGGGCTCGCTGATTTGTGATCCTTACGTTACCCTTACTGAGCAGGAGCAGGATGAGCTCATCTCTTTTTATTATGATCTGATGAAGCCTTCTTACAGCCGCAAAGAGTTTGTTACTAATTTCCGGGAAGCTTCGGTGCAAAGGCTCATGCAGGCCCTGGGGGCTTACGGCTTTTTGGGACTGAAGAAAAACAAACCGGATTTTCTCAAGCATATTGATAACGGCATCAGGAATCTACTGCAAGTCGCCACTGTCGCGAAAACCTTACCTGTGCTCAAAGATTTGGCAGATAGTTGCATTCAAAGGTCGGCAAAAAATAACCTTTGATTGGCAGAGGGTGGAACCGCTACGCGTGTTCCACCCTACAGGTAATTCTTAGTCGAAAGAAAGAAATTCAAGGGTTTAACCCGTTTTCTCACTGTTTGCGAAACTCGGAGCCGTTATATACTATTTCCAGTGTATTGGCGTCTTTCAGGCGCAAGAGCAAGACACCTTTTTCAACCCAGGGTAATTTCTCCGATGAAGAAAATGTTACAGCCACGACTTTTCCGACTCTTATTTCATAGGTACCGGTTGTATCCGTATTATATAGTTTCGTCTGGAGCATCATGCCTTCCGCAGGCGGATCGATAGTCTGATTCGATTTCGCAATATAACGAACCATTGAGCTGCCGGTAAATTGCAATGTAAATGTGTGTGTAGTCTGGAATGTATATTCCTGGTCACCTACTTTTGTTTTTTTGGACTCAGTCTGGGTCAAAACATATTCCCCCGATAAACTGGTTATGGGTTCCTGTGCCGCCGGCGCTGCCGCGGTTTGCATTGCAGGAGCGGCTGCGGGATTGGGTTTGGCATCCTTTTCAGATGAGCAGGCGATAAGCAAAGACGGCAATAAACATAACAACAAAAATTTCTTCATTAGATTCCTCCTTCTTTGAATGTATTACATTTGTAAAATAATTTATATCTATTGATAAGAACTTGCTTTTTGCTGTTGGGAGTATAAGAAGCGTCTTCTTGCTTGTCAATAAGATAAAGATGAATGATCCCGAATTAATCGGGAAGCATCCGCAGCAATATTGCCGCACGTGAAACACTCCTCGAAGGAAAAATTTATTAAGATAAATATATCGCTTAGGTATTGCACTCATCGTGCCAATATGCTAAGGAAATCAGCAATATTTTCCATCCGGAGTAATTTTAAAAATGAAATACGAACCTCAAAAAATTGAAGAAAAATGGCAAAAAAAGTGGGAAGAAGAACAAACTTTTAAAGTTAACGAAGACCCGCAAAAGAAAAAATATTATCTGCTGGAAATGTTTCCCTATCCTTCCGGTAAAATTCATATCGGCCATGTCCGCAATTATACCATCGGTGATGTTGTCGCCCGTTATAAACGGATGAAAGGCTTTAATGTTTTGCATCCGATTGGCTGGGACGCCTTCGGCATGCCGGCCGAAAACGCCGCCATCGAACACAAAATCCATCCATCGAAATGGACCCATGAAAACATCGATCACATGAAAAAACAGCTCAAGCGCATGGGCTTCAGCTATGACTGGGATCGGGAAGTCGCCACCTGCGAACCGGAATATTATCGCTGGGAACAGCTCTTTTTTATCTGGATGTACGAAAAAGGCCTCTCCTATAAAAAACGCTCCAGCGTTAATTTCTGCACCAAGTGCGACACGGTGCTGGCCAACGAGCAGGTCGAAGGCGGCTTGTGCTGGCGCTGCGGCACGGAAGTGACGGAAAAAGTCCTGGATCAGTGGTTTTTCAAAATCACCGCCTACATCGAAGAACTGCTGGAATACTGCGACCGGCTTCCCGGCTGGCCGGAACGCGTTATGACGATGCAGAAAAACTGGATCGGCAAGAGCTACGGCTGTGAAGTAGATTTTCCGATGGTTGGCTCCGAAGGCGCGATTAAAGTATTCACGACCCGTCAGGATACGCTCTTCGGGGCGACGTTCATGCTGGTGGCCGCCGAACATCCTCTGGTGATGCAGCTGGCGTCAGGGAAACCCTGTGAAAAAGATGTTCGGCAATTTGTGGAAAAAGTCAAAAAGCAGGACAAACTGATGCGAACATCCGAATATTATGAAAAGGAAGGTCTGTTTCTGGATTCCTACTGTAAAAACCCGCTCACCGGTCGGGAAATGCCCATCTTTGCCGCCAACTTTGTTCTGGCCGATTACGGCACCGGCTGCGTCATGGCTGTTCCCACGCACGACCAGCGTGACTTCGAGTTTGCCAAGAAATTCAACCTGCCGTTGATAGTAGTTATTCAGCCCAAAGATAGAGAGCTCGATGCGGAAAAAATGACCGAAGCCTATGTGGATGAAGGCGTCTTAGTAAATTCGGGCCAGTTCAACGGTATGGAAAACACAAAAGTCCTGGAGGCCATTGCCGATTTTCTGGAGTCCGAAGGAAAAGGCAGGCGTACGATTCAATACCGTCTGCGCGACTGGGGTATCTCGCGCCAGCGATACTGGGGTGCGCCCATTCCCATGATTAACTGCGATAAATGCGGAATTGTGCCCGTCAAAGAAGAAGACCTGCCGGTAGTGCTTCCGGAAAATGTTGTTTTCAGACCGGAAGGCGGCTCGCCGCTTGCGGCGCTTCCCGAGTTTGTCGAAACCACCTGCCCTAACTGCGGAGGTCCGGCTGCGCGCGAAACCGATACGATGGATACATTCGTAGAGTCGTCCTGGTATTTCGACCGCTATTGCTGCCCGGATCATGACGTCAAACCAGGTCTGGACCGCAAGGCGCTGGACTATTGGATGCCGGTGGATCAGTACATCGGCGGCATCGAGCATGCAATTTTGCATCTGCTCTATGCGCGGTTTTATACCAAGGTGCTGCGTGACTTCGGCGTGATCGGCGTGGATGAACCCTTCACCAATCTGCTGACCCAGGGCATGGTTTGCAAGGAAACGATGAAATGCAAAGAGCATGGCTATCTTTTCCCGGAGCAGGCTGCCGACGGAAAGTGCCATATCTGCGGCCAGGATGTCATAATCGGTAAAACGGAAAAAATGTCCAAATCGCTCAAAAACGTAATCGATCCGGATTATCTGGTGCAAAACTATGGAGCAGATACGGCGCGGATATTCTGCCTGTTTGCCGCGCCGCCGGAGAAAGACCTCGAATGGAGCAATCAGGGCGTCGATGGATCATTCCGTTTCTTAAACCGTCTGTGGCGAATCTTTGACGATTACCTGGAGGACATCAAGGCGGTCCCGATCGCACTGGAAAATGTTGCGCTGGAGGGCGATCTCAAAGCGTTGAGGAGAAAGACGCATCAAACAATCCGCAAGGTCACAACGGATATAGAAGACCGTTTCCATTTCAATACAGCCATCAGCGCGGTTATGGAGCTGGTCAACGCCATTTACGCCGTCAAGCGCCCCGCAGCGGATGAGAAAATTGCGCTGGCGGTTATTCGTGAAGCGCTGGAAGCGGCGGTTTTGCTGCTTGCGCCCATTGTGCCGCATATGACGGAAGAGCTCTGGCAAATGCTGGGGCATGAGACATCTGTGGCTGATGTTGCCTGGCCTGAATTTGATCCGGCCATCGCCAGTGAAGAAGCGATGACGATCGTTGTTCAAATCAACGGTAAGCTGCGCAGCCGGATGACGGTGCCCGTCGATGAGGATGCGGAAAAAATCAAAGCCGACGCGCTGGCGGATGAGAAAATTGTTGCGTTAACCAAAGACGCAAGAATTGTAAAAGTAATTTACGTGCCCAAAAAGCTGGTCAACATTGTTGTTGCTTCATAAAGAGGTTTGATTATGAAAAAGTTAATCGGACAGCCCCTGCTCAGAGCATTATTGCTCTGCTGTTTTTTCGCCATGGTCATCGCCTGCGGTTATGCCTTTTCCCCGCAGGGTGAATACATCGACAAAAAAATTCAGAAAATTTATGTAGGACAATTTGCCAATAAGACTTCTTATGCTGATGTGGAAAATTATGTGCGTACGGCTTTCATCGACCAGTTCATTCAAACTCAGCGGTTTAAAGTTGTCGAGACGGAAGAAGCGGCGGATGCGGTAGTCAAGGGCAGCGTTGCCGCTATTACCACTGCTCCACTTTCCTATCGCCAATCTACAATAGTGGCGGAAGAGCGGGCGACAATGACACTGGAATTAACTTTCCGGGAAAAAGAAAGCGGCAAGGACATCTGGAAGACGCAGGGCGTGAGTGGAACAGTTGATTATACTGTCAGCGGCGATGTTAACGCGCTGCCGGCAACAAGAAAGACTGCATTCGTGAAACTGTCCGAGGACACTGCAGAAAAAACTTTCAATCAAATGATGTCCGGTTTTTAATCAGTCGTCCGGAAGCATTGCTCAATACCCATGACTCCATCTTTCTATAAATTCGGCGAATATCTGTTGTATGCTCTGAATAACACGGAGCATACAGTGCCCTTTTGCCTCATTAACGAAAATCCGGTTCAGGAGATCAAAAATTTATCTACCTTTTTACCAAAACTGAAAAGTCCTTATCTACTCGTTGCTGCCGCGGGAAAGGAAATCAGAATTGATGACGGCGCCGTCCGCCGTCTGCTTCAGGTGACGGAAGATTCTCGATCCGGTCTTGTGTACGCGGACTATTTTCTGGAAAAAGAAAGTGGACTGATTCCCCGTCCGCTGATCGATTACCAGCAGGGCAGTATTCGCGATGATTTTCATTTTGGCGATGTTTTGCTTTTCCCGACGGCCGCCATTAAAAAGGCTCTGAAAAAATATGGTGTGCTGCCGAACGACCCGACTTTAGCTTTGTATGATTTGCGGCTGAAAATCTCCCTCGATTATCAGATATTCCACATTCCGGAATTCCTTTATACTGTTACTTCGAAGAAAGAAGTTACAGGAAACGGGGAAAAGAAGCAGGAGGAAGCTCATTTTGCTTATGTTGCCGCCCCGAATTTCACCAGGCAGAAAAAACTGGAGAAACTGGCGACATATTATTTAAAACTATGCGGCGCTTATTTGACCGCGCGTACTAAAAAGGCAAACCCGGCCGACACCGGTTTCCCCGTGGAGGCCAGTATTGTCATTCCGGTGTTCAACCGCCGCAAGACCATTGAGGATGCTCTGCAAAGCGCGCTTGCCCAGAAGACAAACTTCGATTTCAATATCATTGTCGTAGACAATCATTCCACCGACGGAACAACAAAAACAGTCAGGATACTTGCCGCCCTGAATTCAAAAATTCAACACTTGATTCCGCAGCGCCGCAATCTTAACATTGGCGGCTGCTGGAATGAAGCAGTTTATTCCTCCTGCTGCGGAAGGTATGCCGTGCAGCTCGATTCGGACGATTTTTACTCTTCCCCGAATACACTGCAAATTATCGTCGATGCCTTGAAGAAGGGCGGCTATGCGATGGTTGTCGGTTCTTATACGATAGTCAACGAGCGATTGCAGAAGATTCCGCCGGGGCTGATTGATCATCGCGAGTGGACTGCGGCCAACGGCCACAATAACGCCTTGCGCGTCAACGGCCTGGGGGCGCCCCGCGCCTTCAATACGGATGTTTTGCGGCAGATCGGCTTTCCCAATGTGGGCTACGGAGAAGATTATGCGGTGGCGCTGAGGATTGCACGCGAATATAAAATAGGGCGTATTTATCAAAGCCTGTATCTTTGCCGCCGCTGGACGGACAACACCGATGCCGCTCTTTCCGTGGAAAAACAAAATCGCAACGATTTTTATAAAGATAAATTACGCACCTTGGAAATAAGGGCGCGGCAGAAAATGAATAGAAAAAGGGCTTAATTGGAAAATAAAATTTTCACAGCATTTCCCGCAGGCGGCAGGACTAAACTCGGCGAGCTTTGCCTGGAACTTTTGGTAGAGCAGAAGAAAACCTGGCCCGCTCTGGCCGCAGCCTATGAGGGGCTGGCCGGCATTAAGACAAAAGCGCCTTGCCACGACGGCTATGAAGTACGCGTGCAATTCAATCCCGCCCGGTCTGTCAGTTCGGGAGCCGCCTTAGATCCCCGATCAATTAAAAGCAGACCCTGTTTTTTATGCACCCGTAATCTGCCTTCCGAACAGAAAGGAATCCTTTATCACAAGGAGTATTTGATCCTCTGCAATCCCGCCCCGATTTTTGAAAAACATTTTACCGTTGTGCACCTGCAGCACCAGCCGCAGGCCATTGCGGCATCGATAGGCAGCCTTTTGGACCTGGCTGCAGATATGTCCCCGGATTTTGTCGTGTTCTACAACGGACCGGCCTGTGGGGCGTCGGCTCCCGATCACTTGCACTTTCAGGCCATACCGGCCGGTATCCTGCCGTTGGCGAAATTATTTCCCCGACGGTTTCGAATAATCAGGGACTCTTCCGTGCAGGTTTATTACCCTGAAGGAATCGACCGGGCCATACTGGTGCTGGACGGAAGTGATAAGGAATTGCTGTTGAAACAATTTGCTTGCTTGATGAAGGCGGCACAGAACATCGTTGACGGAAGCGATGAGCCGATGATTAACTTACTTTGCTCTTACGAAAATGGCGTCTGGCGGATTACGATTTTTTTCCGCGCCAAACATCGGCCGGATGCCTTTTATCAGGAAGGCGAGCAAATGATTTTCGTTTCTCCGGGTACGATAGACATGGCGGGGATTATCATCACGCCGCGGGAAATTGATTTCAAACGGCTGGATGGACAAAGCATTCGCAATATCTATGCGGAGGTATCGCTTTCAGAAGAAATTATAAATAAAATAATAGAACAAGTGGTTGCAACAACTTGTTCTTATTGCGCAATCCCGAATTATACTAAGGATAAACAATAAACATGAATGATAAAAGATCAGTAATTATTGACAGCGCCATGAGTTTCAGCGACGCCATTGCCGGGACGATAGCCCCGGATGAAATAATTGACAGGCTGGCCTTTCTCGATGTTTTCTACTATTCCTTTGACGGCAAAAAGCATCAGGGGCAGATAGTGGTCAGCAGGGAACTGGAAGATGATATCGGTGAAATATTTGCACTGATCGAAAAACTGAAATTCCCCGTGGGCTGTGTTATCCCCATTGTCGAATACCAGTGGGACGACTATCGATCGATGGCCGCCAATAATTCGTCCGGTTTCAATTTCCGCGTAATTGAAGGGACGACCAAATTGTCGATGCATTCCCTAGGGCGCGCCGTCGACATCAATCCCGTGCAAAATCCGGTAATCTATCCCAACGGAGAGATAGCCCCGCGGGGTGCTGTTTATAAACCGGGAACAGCGGGAACCGTTGACCTCGATCATCCTGTTGTCCGGGAATTTTTAAAGCGCGGCTGGCACTGGGGAGGCAATTTCGAACAGCCGAAAGACTACCATCACTTTGAAAAACCGTAAAATCAGGAAACAAGGCCGAAGGCTGAAGGTTCAAGGCTGAAGGCTAAAGGACGATTCGGGTTCAAGCCGAAGCAATTACTTTTTTGGTCAGCTTCGCCAGTTCCATCGCTCTTCTCATAATCAACCGTGCGGATTTCAGGCCCTCTTCATCGTTTTCGATGCCCAAGGTAACCTGCGGGTCGAAGTCGCCCGATCCCTGGGGGCTCGCATAAGCCGAAGCACCGAGGGGACTGACACCTCTATGTACACTGGCCGGAATCATTTCGAGTCCCAGAAAAGTGGTGATGTGCGAAAGATGCGTCAACTCGATGCCGCCCTGACGAAGCCAGGAGACGGCCATGCTTACGCCGATTTTGTTTTTCAGGCGGCCGGCCGTCAGATTGCCGAAGACGAACACCCGAAAGCGGTCGATCAGCATTGCCATATATCCTGATGTCTGCATGAAATAAACGGGACTCGCCAATACGATAATGTCCGCTGCTTCCGCTTTTTCAAAGACGGCCTGCGCATCATCTTTGATGGAGCAGTATTTACCGGGAACCTGTTTAGTGAGGCAGTAATTGCAGTGATTGCAGTCGCGGATTTTGAGACCGGACAGATGGAAAATGTCGTGTTCAATATTTTTCGCCTTCAGTCCGGCGACTGCGTGGTTCAAAAAAGTTTCTACATTGCCTTCTTTGATGGGTGAGCCGGAGATGCCCAAAATTTTGTATGTCATGCTCGATCCTGTGATGTTTTAAGTTGGATGCAAATTGAAGATGACGTAAAGTATAGAAAGTAATAAAAATAAGCAACATATAATTACCTGCCGGCGGCGGTTGACGTCATGCCGGAAAACCGGTAATTGACCTTGACAGCAAAGAAAATTTTCCCTTATACTTTGCCGGCGGGAAAGATGGTTTGATCAAAATAAGGCACGGCCAAAATGCCGGGAAAGGAAAACACAATGCCGACTTGTGGTGAATGCAGTTTGTTGATTAAGAGTAGCGCCGGAGTTTATGTTTGCGGCGGCAAGCAGAACCTTTGCTTCAATGCAAAATTGTCACCCGAAACAGACGCCAAAGGGTGCATGCGGTTTACCAAAAAAGCACCCCCAAAAGCGGAAGAAAGTAAATAAACTTCACAGTTAATTCGATCCGTTTATCTCCAAATGAATCCCCCCATCGGGATTGATGGGGGGGCGAATGCCTGGTCTGTCCATATTTAAGTGGATTGTATTACCTGAATTTTTCGGGATGGGCAAATTAGCCATGTAATGTCCGCAAAAATTCATTATACCTCATAGATGTAATTTTCGATATATAGCGGCATAATCTCCACGGAATGCTTGTAATGGAAAATCAAGAAGGAGAAGCAGGATGAAAACGAATTATAATATTCGCTTTAACCAGGTGGTTTTAATTTGTTTAGTATGTTTTCTTTCTTTGTTTGGCTGTACAACTACTCAATATGAAAAAGTGGCCAAGGAGTGGTGTACCGCTATCCGCGCCAATCAGATGATTCCGGTGTATCCGCTTAATCAGGACGTGCGCCCCGGTGATGTATACCTGGTTCAAAGCGCCATAGCCGATGAGACCAGCACATACAACGATAAGGGCTTTTTGACGCTGGATGATCTCCGTACACGACTGAAGCTCGAACCGGAAACATTTAACGTAATATACTTTTCCGGCTACTTCAAGACTGAAGGAAAACCGCCTTTCGATTATCCCAAACTTACATCGACATCCAAAGAAAGTACCCCAGACAGCCCAGCCCATGCTCCAACAGCTCCATCGGTTATACCTACTCCACGGGCGGCATTTCCATCGTACAGTTTTACAATCAAGAGCGGGGAGGGCTTGTCACTGGGCGTTCCCATCTCGTCGATACCAGTTGCATTAAACTTTCTCGGTGCTCAAGAAACCTCCGCTATTGTGACTCTTGCTGACGCATCGACCTATCAAGCCGACCACGAAACAATCATGGTTAAACTCAAGGAGTGGATCGATGGCACTCCGCAAGTCAGGGCCGAGTTGGAAGCGGCCTGCCGGTATGTTGGAAAAGAGTATGTCTATCTGCGAGTGATAAAAAGGGTCTATCTTGTTGGTGCCGTCGATATCGCTCTGGAACGTAAAGACACTTATCAGGGTGGCATTCAAGCAGGTTTAGTTGAACAGGCTGCCGATACAAGCATAAGTGTCGAAAAATTCGCAGACAGCATTGCTAAACAGGCTATACTCCTTAAGGAGCTTAACAATTTAGCAGCAAAAAACAAGATAGGCGGCGCCGTGAATTTTAACATCGCCACTAAACGCAATATAGGTCTTCGAGAATCATTTGACAGACCTCTCGTCGTCGGGTATTTGGGCATCGACGTACCATTTTTTCAGGATGGCCGAATTGGGGCACCGATACCTACATTCGAACGTCTTGAGTTGCCGAGCCGGTTTGGCGACCCCAAACCAATTGAACTTCAGCAACTTCTCGATGCCACAAAACTGTTTAAAGCAGTGATCTCTGTTCCCGATACGCGTCAACAAGCCCTTGCTGCGGCCGAACAGTTTTGCGGGAAGGTTGGAGGGGAGGCGTTTGTTAGCTTGGGCCAGAAAGCAAAGGAAATGAACGATACCCTCAGAACGAAAAAATCGATTCCCGATGAATCAATAAAGAATTTTACCCAAAAACTGATTTTCGAGATCAATAAGCTAAGCACTATTGGTCCGCAGAAGGATCAGAACCGCGTAAAATTAGAAAAAGAGCTGCGTTCGGCTTTGCGAAATCAGGGAATATAACCAGCATATTAGATTATTGCTAGCGCTAACTTTAAAACAAAAGGAGAACTTGATGGCTGCATCAAAGAGAAGGACATCAAAAGAACTGATTGGCATCCTGGCGAGCAAAGGCGGCATAAAGGCGGATAGTACTCTTGCTGCCCTTGCCATGAGCACTGACCTGGATGTCACCGATGTCGGTTCGGAGGATCTGGGCGATTTTATACGCCAGACTATTCAGAATAAATACACTTGTGTTGTCTATCCTGCCGGTGACCGGATCATGCTTAGTGTACATGGTTAGGTTCGTCTCCTTTAATCACAAATCGGGCACAACATTATTTGTAAAGGGGCGCAGCCTGATGCATCAGATCGTTGTCATAATTAAAAAGGTTGTTCTTCCTGACGCACAAGTGAAATATTAAAGCTTACGAATTTGTTATGTAAATGGTGCAATGATTGTTTCTTGTCAACCCAAAAAATGTATTGACAAATTAGAAGAAAGGAATATTTTTACGCAAGTTTTAATAATAAATGTCTGTTATCCAATAAAAAATAAGGAGGACTGTTATGAAGAATTTTAAGTATTCTGTATCTTTGATTGTTGTACTGGCTTTTATTTTGATGTTCATCGGTTGTGCCAAACCACCCGAGGCGGAGAAAGCCGCAGCCGCTGCAGCCGCTAATGCAGCTATAACCGCAGGCGCCGACAAGTACGCCGCCGCCGACCTGGAAGCAGCCAAAAAGGTTCTGGAGGGAGCCGAAGCCCAGATGAAGGAGAAGAAATATAAAGAAGCGCAGAAGGCTTATGTTGATGCCAAGGCCGCCTTCGAAAAGGCCGCTGCTGCTGTGGCTGCCGGTAAACAGGCTGCTGCCGCCCAGGCGAATGCCGCTGTTACTGCCTTGGAAGAAGCCTGGTTGAAGCTCGATGTTACCGCGAAAACATTGGAAAAGAAGATGCTGGACAAGAAGGATGCCTGGACTGCCGATGTCGCCGCATTTCCGGGACTTGCCAAAGCGGCCAAGGATGCGATTGCTGCTGATCCGGTCGGTGCCAAGGCAAAAATTGACGAACTGAAAGCCGTTGTCGATAAATGGGATGCCGCTTTCAAAGCATTGTCCGCGCCTCCCGAAGCCGCAGCGCCTCAACCGGCGGCACCCCCTGCGGTAAAGAAGAAATAATCACTTCCCGACAGATTGTGCATATATCAATAAAAGGGCGTTGGCGTCTCTAAAGGCGCAACGCCTTTTTGCATTTCCGTCAACAACAGGTTGGCAAAATCTTCTTGACTTACGTGTCTAATTTCCGTCATACTTAAAGAAAATAAGCATATCCACGTGCATTCAGTTTTTTACATGATTGGACATATTATAATGTTCGCCGATTCACCATGGAGATGAACCAATGCAAAACCGGTCACTCACCCGTATTTTTTGGATTATCCTTGCCTGCATTTTGTTGATTCTGCTCTGGAGAAGTTTCCCCCACATCCGGTATTGGTTTGCGCCGAAAATGGATGCGGCGCCTCGCGCCGTTATGGCCCGCGGCGATCTGGCTGCCGATGAGAAAGCGACAATTGAACTGTTTGAACGATCGCGTGGTTCGGTTGTCTTCATTACTACTAAGGCGTTGGTGAGAGACTTTTGGACGCGCAACGTGTTCTCCGTGCCACGTGGCACAGGTTCAGGCTTCATATGGGACAGCGCCGGACATGTCATCACTAACTTTCACGTTATTGAGAATGCCAGCGAGGCGATAGTGAAGCTCAGCGATGGGCGTGACTATAGAGCCGCCCTGGTGGGAGCAAGCCCGGCCCACGACATCGCCGTGCTGAGAATAGGTGTAGGTTTTAAGCCTCCTCCGCCGGTGCCGCTGGGAACAAGCCATGACCTGAAAGTCGGCCAGAGAGTATTCGCCATCGGCAATCCCTTTGGACTGGACTGGACGCTGACCACTGGGATTGTTTCCGCCCTGGATCGTTCTCTCGGCGGCAACGGAGTTACGATAGAGCATTTGATTCAAACCGATGCCGCCATCAACCCGGGCAACTCGGGCGGACCGCTGCTCGATTCCGCAGGGCGTCTTATCGGTATTACTACTGCTATCTATAGCCCCAGCGGGGCCAGCGCCGGTATCGGCTTCGCCGTTCCGGTCGATACCGTAAATCGTATAGTGCCGCAGCTGATTCGCAGCGGAAAATATATCCGGCCTGCCCTCGGAGTTGAAGTGGACGAGGGGCTCAACGAACGCCTGAAGTCCTTTTTGCATGTGAAGGGGGTCGCGATCCTGAAAGTGTCTCCGGATTCGGCGGCGGAAAAAGCCGGACTGAAAGGTGCGGTGGTAACTCCGGGGGGAGAAATTGTTCCGGGGGACATCATCATTGCTGTTGACGGAAAGCCGGTGGAGACAGTCGGCAAACTTCTGGCGCGTTTAGACGACCACGCGGTGGGTGATACATTGAAACTCATGGTGCTGCGCGAGGGGCGGCAGGTGGAAGTCGCCGTTACGCTGCAGCCGGGAAATTAGCTTTGTCGCTGCATCCGGCCTGCCTGACTTCATCTTATTCCAATTCTAAATCAAGCGCTATCTTTGTTGGCAGCGTCGTCGGCTTCCTCAACGTATGTATAACGCGTGACCTTTAGGTTATACGCCTCGTTGCCTCCTCCTTGCCGCCTCGATATCATCATTGATTTAGAAATGGAATTATCTGTTTGTTATCAAAAGACGACCGTGAATTAAAGGCGTTCATGGTTTCCCTTTGCAGCGCTTCGCGTTGGTCTTTGTATTTCGGCGAAAAATGAAAGATAATGAAACGTTTGACATTCGCCAGTGACGCGATGGTGCCGGCCTGATGCGCGGTGAGATGATTTTTTCCGGCGGCATTTGCCGCATCTTCCTCCAGGAAGGGGGCTTCAATGAACAATAGTTCCGCTCCCTTTGCCAGTTCGACCATTTTTTTTATATTCCCGTCACTCCAGACGGCGTCGGTAATGTAACATACCTTTTGTCCGGCGGTAATTTTTACCGCCTTTTCCTGCAGTGTGCCGAGGGGAACAAACTTTTCCTCCACCGTACCTTTTTCGGTTTTCCACCATACGTGCACCGGTGTTTCTGCGGATTGATTGTTCATAATCTTTTCTTTAAGTCCGGTAAGCCAGGCGCCCGTCGGCAGATCCATTTCGCTCAGGGCATTTTTTTTGATGTTCAGGCGGTTTCTTTCTTCCACGCTGAATGCCAGGCAGGGAATGCCGTGATCAAGAAAAGCATAGTTTACTATGAAGGCATCTCCTTCCATGAGTGTTGTTGAGGACACGGCGCTAATTTCTTCGCCCTCGGGCAGGAAAGCGCTGCGGCAATGATAATGCCTCTTTATTTTATGGGTTTTATGAAGTTCGGTAACTGCCAGTGCAAAATCATTGGTATAATTTTTAACGAGATTCCAGCTGTAGGCTCCCAGTTTACTCTCCACATTGGTCAGAAAACCCGGCGGCCCGAAAAGTGAAATATGTTGATTGCGGCCAAGGCAAATGCGCAGCAGGTGATCAAAACCGATGAAATGATCCAGGTGGGTATGAGAAACAAATATATGTGTTATTTTGCGTATCTGTCGGGGCGGGAGGCGCTGCAGGTCTCCCAGATCAAACAAAAATACCTCCCGATGGTATTTGAATTCCAGGTACGCACCCGGATCATCGGCGGGATCATTAATTAAGAAAGCAGTGAACATAAAACAATTCTCCCAACCCTTGTAGTTTAATGGAGGTTTTTTACTTCATTAATGATTTTCCAAAGCTCCTGCGCGTTCTGCGGGGCGAAACCAAAAGCATCATTATTAAAATATATGAAGACGTCTCTACCATCTCTCAGATATTTACGGATTCTTCCGGCATCCATTTTGAGTTCCTCCTGCGTGTAGCATGCTGTATAATCCCCGCTTCGGCCATGCCTCCTGATATAAACGAAATCAGCCGTCAAAGGCAGTTCATCGATGAACTCCGGCCAGTCGGCCATGCAGAGACCGACGTTATGCTTTTTACACAGATCATATACTTCTTCCGTGAGCCAGCTTTTGTTCCGGAACTCCAGAGTGTTTCTTACCTTATATTTGGAAAGCAGCAGCAGGAATTTTGCGAGCCTTGCCATATTGATGGAAAGGGAAGGCGGAAGTTGCCAAAGAACAACCTTCAGTTTTTCGTTTAAATGAAGAGCGGCATCGAAGAAACGTTCAAGGTATTCGTCAGGCTCCTTCAGTCGCTTCACATGGGTGATAAATCTACTTCCTTTGATGGAAAAGCTGAAGTTTGATGGGGTTTGTCTCATCCACTTATCAAATGTTTCCTGTTTGGGCAGGCGATAAAAGGTCACGTTTAACTCTACCGAAGAAAATACCGTGCAGTAATGCGCCAGCCATTCATCTTTCGGAATCCCGTCCGGATAGAACGTCCCCTGCCATTGATTATAGCTGAAACCGCTGCAGCCGATATACAGTTGTTTCATTCGCGCTCACCAATTGATGTGAAGTCTTATTGATTCTTTTTCAACAGCCTGTTATTGACTTTACGCGTTTATTATTGTTAACATTCAAAGAACTGCAAATCCTGTGGAAGTTGAGGTGGCAAAAAAGGTTTATGCGTAAAACGGGCAATGTCACCCCTGTGCTTATTGTTATCTTCATAATCCTGCTTTCTTTCACATGCATCAGTTTTTCCGATGCTTGGGCAGCAAAGCAAAAAATCACTTCTCTCTGCAGGGTAGAATACCCGAGTGATAAAGAAATAGAATATGAATGCCGCCGCCTGAAGAGAGGGGAGTCGCCGGAATCGCTTTTCGGCGACTCCTGGCGGGATGTGCTTCGCTTCAACCGGATCGACAGGCGCCACCTCTATACCGGCAAGTCATTGAAAGTACCAAAAAAAATTGAAGATATTGAAGATTTTACGCCGCTTCCCCTTTTCTATCCCGATGCATTAACGGACCCCAGGTTCATTCTTGTTGACCTGGAAGAGCAATTCCTGGGCGCCTATGAATACGGCTACCTGGTCATGTCCTTTCCCATCGCATCAGGCAGGAAGGATAATAAAACCCCTGCCGGTACATTCAGGATTACCGCCTTCAGCAAAAATCACCGCTCGTCTCTATACAAGATCGAAAAAAAAAATGTACCCTATCCAATGCACTACGCACTCAGATTTTTTACCGATCAGCAAGGGGTAGACTACTGGATCCATGGCCGGGACATCCCCGGTTATCCGGCTTCACACGGATGCATAGGCCTCTACGATGAGGAAATGCAAAGCAGGTACTATCGTAATCCCCGGCAGCCAATCCTTCAGGATGCAAAAGAACTTTATGAATGGGTTGTAGCGCCTGAATCGGATGATGGGATGCTGCATACCTTGAAAGATGGTCCCATAATCATTATTAAAGGGGAACCACTTTACTGAGGTAATCCGCATAGTACCTTTGACGCGCAATTTACGTCTTGAGGTTGGACACCAGTTTCTCAAAACGATCCCACTTTGTGGCAATCCAGGTCTCTGTTGTCGCGTGACCAAATGACCTGATTATCAGTGAAACCTTTGTCGCTGCGTCGGCATCGGGAGCTTCAAAAATGTCCAGATAGTCGCATCCTCCGAGTACGGCATAGTTGGCCACCCACTTGACGTCCGGGCATTCCTTCTTAATGCGGGTTTCTATCTCCTCATTGAGATCTGTTAACGACTGGGGTTTGGCGACGGCCTCCGGCGAGAGTTTGGTAAGCATGACATAAGTTCCCATCTTTTCCTCCTTTCTTTAACCACCTTTCTTTTCTTTAAGATCAGAACGGCTAAATCCCTATTTGTAACGAACATCATGATAAGGAAACGTTGCAGACAGAAAGAGCTTCCAAGAACTTCATTGTGCAGGAAAATTATAGGTAATATAAATGTCTATGTCAACAACAACCAGCGGCCACTGGAAAAATAATAATGCAAATCGGATTACCGTTTTTTTATCCTGACTCTGCCGGCGTGTCCCGCCTCGCCGTCGATGCTATATAGTCGTCCCTGAAAAAGACGCTTTTTCCCTCAAAAGCGTAAGCGAGCTCACTTTCAAAGTCCGGATCGACCATAATCGGACCTATAAATCCGGCTGCATGATCAAAATGCCGGCCAAACAGCCAG
>JBDKUX010000003.1:0-8231 GCA_039679455.1 Smithella sp.
GCAAGAGCAAGATTGTCACCGGCGGCGATATGCCCTACAATGAAAGTGAATGCGTCTTTTGCGGTCAGTGTGTTCAAGTATGTCCTACAGGAGCACTCACGGAAAAGAAGGCTAAAGGATTGGGGCGTCCATGGGAAACACAAAAAATTCGTACAACCTGTCCTTACTGCGGTGTCGGCTGCCAGCAGTTGCTCCATGTCAAAGACGGCCGGATAGCAAAAGTAACCGCCGTCGAAGACGCCGAGCCGAATCAGGGCAGATTGTGTGTCAAAGGCCGTTTCGCCTATGATTTCATTTATTCCGAAGACCGGCTCAAAACACCGCTGATTCGTGAGGCTAACGGCGAGTTCAGGGAAGCATCCTGGGATGAAGCCCTTGACCTTGTTGCCGACAAATTCAAAGAGATTATTAAAAAAGACGGGCCGGATGCCATTGCCGGCGTCAGTTGCGCCCGCAGTATTAATGAAGATTCCTATCAAATGCAAAAACTTTTCCGCGCGGCAATCGGTACGAATAACATCGATCACTGCGCGCGTACCTGACACGCCCCCACTGTCGCGGGTCTCGCGACTTCCTTTGGTTCGGGCGCAATGACCAATTCTTTTGCCGATTACAAGAAAGCAAAAATGTTTATTTTAGTTGGCACCAATATGACTGAAGCACATCCGGTTGCCGCCACTTTTGTCAAGGATGCGGCTCTGGCCGGCGCCAAATTAATCGTCATTGATCCGCGGCGTACCGCTCTTGTGGATTTTGCGGACATTCATGTACCGCTTAAAGTCGGCTCCGACGTGGCGCTGATCAATGCTTTGATGAATGTGTTGATCACTGAAAATCTTTACGATAAAAAATATGTTGATTCCTGCACGACAGGATTCGAAGAATTAAAAAATAAAGTAATGGAGTATCCGCCGGAACGTGCAACTGAAATCAGCGGCATTCCCGCCGATACCATTCGCGAACTGGCGCGCACGATGGCTTCGATCAAACCGGCAATGCTGATGTACACACTGGGCATTACCGAGCATATCTGTGGCGTGAATAACGTTATGTCCTGCGCCAATCTTCAGATGCTCCTGGGCAATGTCGGATTTGAATGCGGCGGCGTCAATCCGCAGCGCGGTCAGAACAACGTTCAGGGCGCCTGTGATATGGGCGCACTGCCCAATGTTTTCCCAGGCTACCAGAGAGTAGACAATGCGGATGCGCGGGCAAAATTTATGAAGGCATGGAATGTCCAATCCCTTCCCGACAAACCGGGCATGATGATGCCCACAATGATGGAAAATCTGACCACCGGCAAAGTTAAAGCCCTGTATGTTTTCGGTGAAAATCTGGCCAACACCGAACCGGACATCCATCATGTCGAACATTGTCTGGAATCGGCTGAATTCCTGGTCTGCCAGGATATCTTCCCGACGGAGACAACACGCTTTGCTCATGTCATTCTGCCTGCCGCCGCCTGGAGTGAAAATGACGGCACCTTCGCCAGCTCCGAACGGCGTGTCAACCGTGTGCGCACGGCCAGTGTGCCGCCTGGCGATGCCAAGCCCAACTGGTGGATATTCAAGGAAATCGCTAAACGGATGGGCCACAATTGGGAATCCAACAGCGCCCAGGAAATCTGGGATAATGAACTGTCCGTGCTGGCGCCTTCCATGGCGGGAATTAAATATTACCGTCTGGAAAACGACGGACTCCAATGGCCATGCCCCACTGAAGATCATCCGGGCACGCCGACACTGCACAGAGACGGAAAATTCACCTGCGGTCTGGGCGTACTTAAAGCAATAGATTATATACCTCCTGCGGAAGTTCCGGACGAAGAATATCCTCTGGTGCTTTCCACCGGCCGTCGCCTTTACCATTATCATACCAGAACCCAGACAGGCCGCTGCGAGGGAATCAACGATATTCTTGGTGAAGAGACAGCCGATATCTCGGCAGCTGATGCTGAAGCCAAAGGCATTGTTGATGGAGAAAAGATTTCCGTAAAATCGCGCCGTGGTGAAGTAATTGTCAAGGCCCGCTTAACCAGAGAGGTTCCGCCGGGCATGGTCTGGATGGCTTTCCATTTCCGGGAAGGCTGCGCCAACTGGCTGACTAATCCGGTTTATGATCCGATTACCCAAACGGCGGAATACAAGGCTTGCGCCGTGAAGATTGATAAGCTAAAATAGGCAAAGTTCAATTTTCCCCCCTGAACTTTCAGGGGGGAAAATTAAGTATATACCTCCAAGTCCTCCCGTTGATCATTTTCTCAATCGAAAAAGACTGTCTTGACAAAATCTCGGCACATGTGTAAAAGACCGCTCGGGTGATGGGGTTCACCTTATAACCGCCTTTGTTGCTGATAACTCCTACCAAATCCTTTTAAGGAGTTATCGCATGGAAACAATCTATCTTGTCGCAGCTTTCTGGTTTTTTGCCGCTGTCTTGTCCACCGTTTTAGCCAACCGTCTGAAAATCTCCATTGCTCTGATGGAAATAATTGTCGGCACAATAATCGGCTTTGCCGCCTTTAAGTTAGGTTACTTTGATCAACTGTCCCTCCAGGCTGATTGGCTAAAATTCTGCACCGGCCTCGGCGCTCTCTTGCTGACATTTCTCGCCGGTGCGGAGCTCAATCCCGACGTCATGAAAGCCAAAATCAAGGAAGTATCCGTAATTGGATTGATCGGATTTTTTGCGCCCTTTATCGGCTGCTCCCTGATCGCCTATTACCTTGTTGGGTGGAACCTTCAGGCAAGTCTGTTGTGCGGGATTGCGCTTTCCACAACCTCCATGGCAGTTGTCTACGCCGTCATGCTCGAATACGGCTTTAATAAAACTGAATTCGGCAAAGGAATTTTGGGTGCCTGTTTTGTCAACGACCTGGGAACCGTCATCGCGCTGGGTCTGATATTTGCGCCTTTCACCTATAAAACAGTTATATTCATTGCGGTAACGATTCTTCTGATTTTTATTTTACGTCCGGTAACGGTTTTTATTATTCGACGTTTCGCGTATAAAACCGCTGCCATTCGTGCAAAATGGGCGCTTTTCATACTACTTTCGATGAGTGTGCTGGCGCTGTGGTCCGGCAGTGAACCGGTACTGCCCGCCTATATTATCGGAATGGTAATGGCCAAAACGATGGAAAAGGACGGACATTTTGTTCGAAGGTTGAGAACTTTGACCGTTGGCTTTTTGACCCCTCTATACTTTCTCAGAGCTGGCGCCCTTATCTCCGTCCCGGCGCTGCTTTCGGCGCCCGTTATCTTTCTTGTGCTGCTTGGCGGAAAAGTCTCCTCCAAGATATTCGGTCTGTATCCGGCTATTCATCGCTTCCGGGAAGATAAAAAAGAAAAATGGTATTACACGCTGCTTATGTCCACCGGCTTGACCTTCGGAACCATCTCCGCACTGTTCGGATTATCGCATAACATCATTTCACAAGCACAGTATTCCTTCATTGTCGGGGCTGTCATTGCCAGTGCCGTAATACCGACAATCATCGCCAACAAATTTTTCCTGCCGAGCCATCTTTTGGTAGCCCCAATGCTGGATGATCAGGCGCCGGATGAAAAGGATATTATCAACAAACTTTAAAGGATGTTCTATAAACAAATCGTTAAACCCGTCCACACAAAAATTAGATGTTTGATTCGTCCAACGAATATACCTTGCCAGAGACATATTTTTTTTGTATAAGGCTGCGTTTGTTTTCGACATGATAAAAACTTTTTGTCCTTATTCATACAAATGTTTTTTTATGTCATAAATTTCATTTTTAGCCTTTTAGGAAAGGAAAGGGAGGAATTAAGAAGTATGGCTAATGAAAATTTGGAAAGTAAGCGATGGGGGATCGCCGGGGCCGCCGTAATCATTCAGCTGTGTCTGGGCACCGTGTATGCGTGGTCCGTTTTTAAGATGCCTTTGATGAAAATGCATGGATGGGATGGCAAGAGTATTCAGCTCACCTTCATGCTCCTCATGGGAATTATCGGCTTGGCTGCTGCCTTTGGCGGTACCTTAGTCGATAAAAAAGGTCCCCGCTTTGTAGCCACAATTGGCGGTATCCTTTTTGGCCTCGGCACTCTGATTGCCGGTTATGCCGACCAGGTGGGAAATATTACTATTCTTTATCTTGGTTTTGGCGTGATCGCCGCACTAGGAAATGGTTTTGGTTATGTCACTCCAATCGCCACATTGATTCGCTGGTTTCCCGATAAACGTGGTCTTGTAACAGGACTTGCCGTTATGGGCTTCGGCGCAGGTGCATTTTTTATGGGTAAAATCGCCCCGATCATGATAAAGTTATTTCAGCAGATTGATCCTTCAGGAAAACTTATCTCGTCCGGTGTATCCACAACCTGGTATATCTGGGGTGTGATATTCCTTATTCTCGTAACCGGGTCGGCGCAGTTATTCAAAAACCCTCCAACGGGTTGGTTGCCTGCCGGTTTTAAACCAGCCGCTACAAGTGCTTCCGCTTCTGATTCTTTTACCTTAGGCGAGTCTTTAAGAACGCCCCAATGGTGGATGCTTTGGGCTATGCTGTGTTTGAACGTTTCTGCAGGTCTTGGCCTCATTTCCCAGCACTCTCCGCTGGCTCAGGATATATATAAAAAGACTATGGGACTGACGGGAAATTTAACTCCGGAACAAATCGCTACAGTTGCTGCCGCTGGCGGCGCCGTTGTCGCCTACGCAGCAATATTCAATGGTCTGGGAAGACTTTTCTGGGCCAAAATATCCGATAATATCGGCCGTAAGATGGTCTTTATGATTATGTTTGCCACTCAGGCAGTTTTGTATATTCTGATTGCCAAAGGTTTTGTCGCAAGTTACATTCTTTTCATGGTTGTATCCTGCTATCTTTTGGCCTGCTACGGCGGCGGTTTTGCTACCATGCCTGCATTTGCCGCCGATGCCTTTGGTCCAGCCAATATCGGTAAGGTATATGGTTTTATGCTGACCGCATGGAGCGCCGCCGGTCTCATCGGACCCTATGTATTTGAAGTTTTCAAGCCTCAAGCGCTTTACATTGCTGCTGGTTTACTTATAGCAGGCTTCTGCATCGCCCTGATTTACAAAGCACCATCTGGTAAAAAAGCATAATTTTACAAGAAACAAATATCAAGCCTCCTTCGTTTTTGTTATCGAAGGAGGCTTGATCATCAGGCCGCCGCCTAACTCAAACGTTAGATGGCGGCTTTTTTTGACTAATAAGAAAAGGTGATATATGAAATTATGCATATACAAAATAAATGATTAATCGTATGAGGAAAATACGACAAATTCAAGAAACACAATTAAACATTACTGTATGAAGCGTCGTCAAACACAATACCATAATTCAATTTGTTTCGAGTATATCACAACATGAAGGAGGGAAGAAGATGCTAAAAGCATTTGGTCTAATAGCCGGAGTGATTTGCACTGTTACCTCTGTAGTAGGAATCAAAATGCTGGACTTACCAGAAGGGGTTGCTGCTGCGCTCACGATCAGCGTAGTACTTTTAGGCATTTATTGTTTGACTAAGTATTTTTCATTTACAGACAAAAAGAAGTCGAGGTAATCCTAATCTTCGCGTCAGGAGTAGGCTTTAAATCTCGCAAAAAGTACTGAATCTTTCCATAACTTGATCATGATTATTGGCGTATCACTATTCTTTTTAATGTAATATCAATTCTGGATAGCTGCCTGTGCACGGATTAAATCATGAAGGGTAATCACACCTTTAATAGCGTTTGTATTCCTCTCAATAACAATTAATACAGGAACCGTTGAGTCAATAAATTTATCGCCGACTTCCTTTATTGTTTGATCGGAGTAACAAATGTCTGCCAAATGTATATTTGGACGGTTTCCATAACAGAGTGCTTTTTCTATATCCTGACGGGTAACAATGCCCTGTACTTCATTATCTGAAATAACCGGAAAAGCGTTATACGGGTAACGGTCAATTATCTCGCGCATCTCCTTCTCATTGAAATTGTTTATTCCAACAAGGTTAGGGTTTGCAATTGCACAGACGGGTAAATTCTGCCAGCCGTGAAGATCAATCGGTGGCCGGATTTTATAGAGCTCGTGTCCATCTTGAACAAGGAGTGCATCATAAAAATTTAATTTACCGGCCCTATAAGCTATAGCCTGACTGATAATGGTGCCTATCAACAAACCGGGTATCAGGGTGAATTGATGCGTCATCTCGAAAACAATAAGCACCGAAGTGAAGGGGGCGCGAACGATCGCTCCCAGACATGAACTCATTCCTACTGCAGCCAGAACGATACGATCTGCTCCCGTCAGTGGCATTACGATATTTGCTAATCCACCAATAAAATAGCCGCTCAAACCACCAATAAACAGTGAAGGCGCAAAAATACCGCCACACCCGCCAAAACTGTAACACGCGATAGTGGCGCATAATTTTGCGCACACCAAAACCCCTGCTATTCTCCATTCAAAATTATTATTTAAAGCATTGGAAAGATCCTGGTATCCAAGACCAAAAACTCCAATTTTCCCAGTCGCCCAAAATGTACTGCAACCGATTATCCATGCAATCAGTCCGCCGCATAACGGGAGAAGCCACCCTGGAATTTTCGTTTGTTTTTTTAGCCGACCTCTCCAGAAGATGGTTGATCGTTGAAAAATTATGCCCACAAATGCTGCGATAAGAGATACGCCCGGAACGACAATATAATGTAACCAACTGATATTTTCAGTCGATGGAATAGAGAATGCCGGATGTCTGCCAAGTATTGCATACACTACAAACGCACCTATCACAGCAGATAGAACAACACTACCCAGATAACGATTGTTTAAGTCACCCACAATCTCTTCAATTACAAATGTAATTGCCGCAATGGGAGTATTAAATGCTGCAGCCAGGCCAGCGGATGATCCTATCAGGGTTGCATTTCTTCGTTGCCGCGATGATGCTCCCAAAACACCAAAAAGATTGGAAGAAACACCACTGCCTAAATACACTGATGGACCCTCTCGACCGAGGCTGTTTCCACCACCAATGCTTAAAACCCCTGCAATGAATTTGACCAAAACCGGTTTGAACTTCATGTAACCAAGTTCTTTCCAGTAAGCCGTTTTAACTTGCGGTATTCCACTGCCCGCCGCCTCAGGGCTGAAAACATTCAACAGGAAGCCCACAATTAATGAAGTAAAAGTTATGACCAAGAAACTCGCCGTAATGAAGAAAAGCGTAGATCTTGTTGCGAACAATAGATATGTTTTGGAAAATAGGAAGTTCGTTAAGTATAAAAAACATACTGTGGACAGAGCTGCGGTTAGGCTAAGAATGCATGTTAAAATTATTGATCTTATGTTTTCCGGAAATCTCTGAAGAAACTGTAGGAAGCTTTTCAATTTTGTATCCAGCGGCAATTTCAAATTCCTTCTACTTTCGGTTATGATTTTTAAGTTTTTATCACCGCCTTTTTAATACCACAAATTTTATTATACACCATAAATTGTAAATTCATTAATTGTGATTTTAATTTCGGTCTGTTCCAATTGATACTCCGTGAAATCCATTGCTGCTTTTGCATAAATAGGTGCAGAGATGGCATAAAGTTGGGGCTCCATGAAAGGAGGATTTTTTCATGCCCGTACTCTGCACCGTTCATTTATTCCCACAAATGATCTTATATTTCATTTGTGACAAATTTTAATTAATTGCAAAGTGATAGCTTTAGGTTATTACCCCTGCCTCTACATTATGGCCGGAATCAGTTTGTTTATCCTTAGCATAACTGATTATTTTCATTTTTTTTGTTTACACAAGTTTAAAAAGATATTTCTTGGTTTCAACATCTGTCCCTTTGCCTGAAGCGATTTATCGTCTTTCAGTATAGTCAGCAAAATATTACTTTTCAGGTCAAAGGAAGGATCATCTATAAAAATAATATACGTGCTAAATCGAAAAGTGTTTTTCTTTTATCAGTCTGTATATCGTTATTTCTGTACCACTACCAATAGACCTGAGATGAATTTTCATAATATTTTTTGTTATAAGGTATCCGATACTTATATCTCCTCCCTGAGTAATGATGCAGATATACCTTTTCTTTTTGTTTATAAATCCAGAGAATCCCAGCAATGTCCGGTTAAGTAATTGCATAAGAAGTTCCTGAGCCGGGGTGCTGATATTTCCAGACGCCGGTATCGTTGACAATATCAGCTAGGCTTGTTTCATTACGGATTTTGATACATATTTCCC
>JBDKUX010000004.1:0-15679 GCA_039679455.1 Smithella sp.
CCGGCCTTTATTCGCCGCAACGGCATCTCGACAACTTTGTGCATTCCCACAGCTTTTATCTCCTTTACCGGTGAAGCGCTGGATAAAAAGACGCCTCTTTTGCGATCCAATAAAGCGGTCAGTAAAAGCGCCGTAAATATGTTGAAACTCCTTGGCAACAAAAATGTAAAAAAGGTTTTCTCCAACCTGGGTCCGGAGCAGGAATACTTCCTGATTGATATGGATTATTTTTTCAAACGTCAGGATCTTGTGCTTGGTGGACGAGCCGTAGTCGGCGCCCCGCCCGCAAAAGGACAGGAGCTGGAAGATCAGTATTTCGGCAGTATAAAGGAAAGAATATCTTCCTATATGCATGACGTGGAAGAAGAACTTTTTAAACTTGGCGTTCCCGCCAAAACAAGGCATAACGAAGTTGCTCCGTCACAATTTGAGCTTGCTCCCGTATACGAAGAAGCCAATGTCGCCGTCGACCATAATCAGATTGTAATGGATACTTTGAAGTCGGTAGCCAAGAAGCACAATCTGGCCTGTCTGCTGCACGAAAAGCCTTTTGCCAAAATAAACGGTTCCGGCAAGCATGTTAACTGGTCACTGGCCGACGACAACGGAAACAACCTCCTGAATCCCGGTAAAACCCCGCATGACAATATTCAGTTTCTGGTATTTTTAATTGCTACAATTCGTGCTGTCTATAAGAATGCCGACATATTGCGGGCATCTGTAGCATCTTATGCCAACGACCACCGACTGGGCGCCAACGAAGCTCCTCCAGCTATTATATCTATTTTCCTTGGTGATCAAGTCTTCAAAATTCTGGAAAATATCGAAAATGGAATAATTACCAAAGCAACCAGCTCGGAAATAATCGACCTCGGAATTTCTTCACTGCCGGTACTCAGCAAAGACAATTCCGACCGCAACAGGACTTCACCCTTTGCCTTTACCGGCAACAAATTTGAATTCAGGGCTGTTGGTTCTTCACAATCAATTTCTTTCCCGGCTGCGGTACTCAATACGATCGTAGCCGAAAGCCTGGATTATCTGGCTGAAAAAATCGAAGCCAAAACCGGCAATATCAACCAGGTTGTCTTTGAAGTACTGAAAGAAGAATTAAAGGAAGTTAAACCAATTCTTTTCAACGGCGACAACTATACCGCAGAATGGGAATTGGAAGCAGAGAAAAGAGGATTGCCCAACTATAAGACAACACCGATTGCACTCAAAGCATTGGTCACCGAAAAGGCCTTGAACCTGTTTGAAAAGCATCAGGTGCTTTCCCAAGTCGAGCTCAAATCAAGATATTTAATCTATCTGGAAAAATACATCAAAGATCTGGAAATAGAAGTTAAATGTCTGAATAGTATATGCATGAGCGAGGTAATTCCGGCGGCAGCCATGTATCAGAAAACGCTGGCTGGAGCAATTAATGAGACTAAAGCCGCTCTGGATAATTCGGCTGTTCCTTCTGCTGAAGTTGAGATCTTGAAAAAAGTAGTTGATCTGATCAACAAGATCTATGCCGTTAATAAAGATATTTCGGCTAAGGTTGAAAAGGCCGACGCCATTCACGATGAGCAGGATAAGGCCGAAATGCTTTGCAGTGAAGTAAAAACAGCAATGAACGAATTGCGTGATTATGTCGACGAACTGGAAGTCTTGGTGGACGACGATATGTGGCCGATGCCGAAGTTCTGGGAAATGCTGTTCATCAGTTAATGCATGGATACTGATTTAGCTGGCAGGCCGATGGCGGTGGAATATTTTCCATATAGGAGTCAACAAGTTAGCAATCGGCTATTGTTTGCCGTTATTAATTATTGACGAGTCCGGGGAAAAAAGATAGAAAGCTCCCTCTTGCTGATGCTCTTTTCGTGAAAGAAATCAGCATCGGCAAGGAGGGCTCCCGAGACGTATTTCCAATGCGCAACCTCTAATGACATTGTGTGATATTCAAGTTATCAGATAGTCAAGGCTATATACCCCGGAAGCCCGCAGTACGGTCAACATTGTCCTTTAAAGGAAGCGATATGAGATACGCCGGAGGAAGATTCCTCAATTCGGAATTGACTACTTTTCCAATCCTTTTCCGGCAGCAGAGCCCCCCCCGGATGCGGGAAGTTGGAGAAGAAGAATAAATGCCCCTGATAAATAAAAACCGCAGTGCCTTGCTGGTCCTGGAAGACGGCAGTTTTTTTGAAGGTTTCGCCTTTGCCGGCAGCGGCGAAACTATGGGGGAAGTAGTTTTTAACACAGGCATGACCGGCTATCAGGAAATTCTCACCGATCCTTCCTATAAAGGTCAGATAGTAACCATGACCTACCCGCTTATCGGCAATTACGGCATTAATGAGGAAGATATGGAGTCGGCGGGTATTCACCTCGAAGGATTTATTGTTAAAGAATATCAGCATAATCCCAGCAACTGGCGGATGCGCCAAAGTTTAAAATCGTTTCTGGAAGATCATGGCAAGATCGGCATGGAAGGAATCGATACCCGGGCGCTTACCCGGCGTCTCCGGATTGCGGGAGCCATGAAAGGAATCATTTCCACCGACACCAGAGACATTGCAGAGCTGCTGGAAAAAATTAAAGCTTATCCGGGTTTGGTTGGCCGTGACTTAGTCCGCGAAGTAACCTGCTCCGAGCCTTATTTATGGGAAAAAGGTGCTCCACGACGAGGTAAAATTCCCGGCAAAAAACCGACAAATAAATTGCGGGTGGTTGTCCTGGATTGCGGCGTTAAATACAATATCTTAAGACTTCTGGAAAATAACGGCTGTGAGGTCATTGTTCTACCGGCTTATTCTTCCGGAAACGATATTCTGGCCTACGGGCCGGACGGAATTATGCTTTCCAACGGCCCGGGTGATCCCTCGGCGCTGCCCTATATTGTGGAGACTGCCCGCTCGCTCGTGGGAAAACTGCCCATATTCGGCATTTGCCTGGGACAGCAAATGATCGGCCAGGCAATCGGCGGCTATACAGAAAAACTCAAGTTCGGCCACCATGGAATCAATCAACCGGTAAAAAATTTGGGTACCGGACGCGTAGAAATAACTTCACAAAACCACGGATTTGTTGTTGTGCCGGCGTCGGTGGAAGGCATTGCCCAAAATACTCACACCAATTTAAATGACAATACTTCCGAGGGATTGCAGATGCCGGGAACAATGAGTGTGCAGTATCATCCGGAAGCGGCGCCCGGTCCGCACGATTCCGAATATTTATTTTTCCAGTTCGTGGAAATGATGAAGAAAGAAAAGGAGAAAGCGTCTTGATTTTAATTATAGATTTTGGTTCTCAATATAATCAGTTGATTGCCCGCCGGGTACGCGAGCACCATGTCTACTGCCAAATTGAGCCGCCAAATATTTCCATTGACGCCATTAAAACGCTCCAACCCGAAGGCATCATCTTATCCGGCGGCCCGGCCAGCATTTACAGCACCGGCGCACCACGTGTGGACAAAGGCATCTTTGATCTGGGCATTCCGATCCTGGGCATCTGCTATGGTTTACAATACATGGTGGATTCACTGAGCGGGAAGGTCATCGGTTCAGACAAGCGCGAATATGGTTTCGCCGAGCTTCTGGTAAAAAGACAAAAAGGCATTTTCACCGGCGTCGACAAAAAAACTCAGTGCTGGATGAGCCATGGCGACAGGATCGACCTTCTTCCTCCCGGCTTTGTCGTTACCGCAACAACGGAAAACACTCCTGTTGCCGCCGCCGAAGACATCACAAGACATTTCTACGGACTGCAATTTCATCCGGAAGTTGTTCATACTCAGGCCGGTAAAAAAATACTGGCAAATTTTCTGACCGCTGTTTGCCACTGCAAGAAATCATGGTCCATGAAGTCCTTCGTTAATCACGCTATCGCTGAAATAAGACAACAGGTGGGTGACGGGAAAGTAATATTGGGTCTTTCCGGCGGTGTTGATTCTTCCGTTGCCGCCGTTTTGCTGCATAGAGCAATCGGCAAGCAGTTAACCTGCGTTTTTGTTGACAATGGAGTACTGAGGGCCGGTGAAGCCGAGCGCGTCATCGATATGTTCAAAAAACATTTGCAGATTAATCTGCACTTTGCCCGCTCCGGCAAGCTTTTTTTAAGTAAACTCAAAGGCGTAATTGACCCGGAAAAGAAGCGAAAAATAATCGGCCGCACCTTTATCGAAGTTTTTGATAAAGAAGCGCATAAAATAAAAAATGTGAAATTTCTGGCGCAGGGAACCCTGTACCCTGATTTAATCGAATCACGCTCCGCCTTCGGCGGACCCAGTGCCGTAATTAAATCTCATCATAACGTCGGCGGCCTGCCGAAAAAAATGAATTTGCAATTGGTCGAACCGCTCAAACATCTCTTTAAAGATGAAGTACGGCTTCTGGGCAAGGAACTGGGACTGGCCGACGATGTAATTCTGCGTCAGCCCTTCCCCGGACCGGGACTGGCGATCCGCATCATCGGGGAAGTGACCGCGGGGCGTCTAGCCGTCCTGCGTAAAGCCGACACGATTCTCCTGGACGAAATCCGCGCCGCGAATCTCTACTATAAATTGTGGCAGTCTTTTACCATCTTGCTGCCGCTGAAAAGCGTCGGCATCATGGGTGATCAGCGCACATACGAAAACATTGTAGCCATCCGTGCGGTCACCAGCGACGATGCAATGACCGCCGACTGGGCACGGTTGCCGCAGGATCTTCTGGCGCGCATCTCCAACCGTATTATCAACGAAGTGCACGGCATCAACCGGGTTGTCTATGATATCAGTTCCAAGCCGCCCAGCACAATTGAGTGGGAGTAAAAGAAAATCAGTGCCAAAACGCAACGACATAAAAAAAATACTGCTGATCGGCTCCGGACCGATCATCATCAGCCAGGCCTGCGAATTTGATTATTCCGGAACGCAAGCCTGCAAGGCCCTGCGCGAAGAAGGATATGAAGTTGTTTTAATCAACAGCAATCCGGCCACCATTATGACCGATCCGGAAACGGCCAACCGCACTTATGTGGAACCCATTACCCCGGAAACGGTCGCCAAGATTATTGCCCGCGAGAGGCCGGATGCGCTCTTGCCGACCCTGGGCGGTCAAACCGGTTTAAATGTAGCTGTTGCCCTGGCCGAATCCGGAGTTCTTGCCGAATACGACGTGGAAATGATCGGCGCATCGCTTTCCGTCATTCACAAAGCGGAAGACCGGGAAAAATTTCGCCATGCCATTGAAAAAATCGGTTTGCGAATGCCGAAGAGCGGTTTTGCCCGCAACATGACAGAGGTAATGAAATTAGCGGATGAAATCGGATTTCCGATAATCGTCCGTGCTTCCTTCACGCTGGGCGGCACCGGCAGCGGCGTGGCATACAACCGCGAAGAACTGGGAGAAATTGCCAAAAAAGGCCTGGATGCCAGCATGATCCAGGAGGTAATGATTGAAGAATCCGTGCTGGGCTGGAAAGAGTATGAACTGGAAGTAATGCGCGACCGCGCGGATAACGTCGTCATCATCTGCTCCATTGAAAATTTTGATGCGATGGGTGTGCATACGGGCGAATCAATCACTGTTGCTCCGGCTCAGACCCTGACAGACCGCGAATATCAGCATATGCGCGATGCGGCCATAGCCATCTTACGGGAAATCGGTGTGGAAACAGGCGGCTCCAATGTCCAGTTTGCCATCCATCCCGCAAGCGGTGAAATGATTGTTGTGGAGATGAATCCCCGCGTATCGCGCTCTTCGGCGCTTGCTTCGAAAGCCACAGGTTTCCCGATTGCCAAAATTGCCGCCAAACTGGCGGTGGGTTATACGCTTGATGAAATAAGAAACGACATCACCCGCGAAACGATGGCGTCATTCGAACCGACTATAGATTACTGCGTGGTGAAAATACCGCGCTGGACATTTGAGAAGTTTCCGGAAACGGAAGATTTGTTGACAACGTCAATGAAGTCGGTCGGCGAGACCATGTCCATCGGCCGAACATTTAAAGAAGCGTTGCAGAAAGCTATCCGCTCGCTGGAGACCGGCCGCTTCAGTTTACTCTATCCGCCGCCTGCCGATGTCACGGACGACAAAGAATTATTGAAAAGCAAACTGATCATTCCGAATTCTTTGCGGCTGTTTTATATAGCAACCGCTTTGCAAAAAGGTGTAACCGTAGCCGAGATATATCAGTTGACCAAAATTGATCCCTGGTTTTTACATCAGATTCGGGAAATTGTTGAGGCTGAGGAAGAATTGAAAAATTCAGCCCCAACGGTTGAACTGCTGCAAGCGGCAAAGAAGATGGGCTTTTCAGATCGCGCCCTCGCCCATGTCTGGAATAAAACGGAACTGGAAATCCGCAACTGGCGCGAAGCGGAAAAAATTACTCCGGTATATAAACTGGTCGATACATGTGCGGCGGAATTTGAAGCTTATACCCCATATTATTATTCCACCTATGAAACTGAAGACGAAGCGCGCCCTTCCAACAAAAAGAAGGTGGCCATCATCGGCGGCGGCCCCAACCGCATCGGGCAGGGAATTGAATTCGATTACTGCTGTGTCCACGCTTCCTTTGCCCTGCGCGAGGAAGGCGTCGAGAGCATCATGATCAACTCCAACCCGGAAACGGTAAGCACCGATTATGACACTTCCGACAAACTCTTCTTTGAGCCGGTTACCCTCGAAGACGTTTTGCACATTCTGCAGACGGAAAAACCCGACGGAGTCATAGTCCAGTTCGGCGGCCAGACGCCGCTCAATCTGGCCCGCGGTTTAGAGGCGGCCGGAGTTCCCATACTGGGCACTTCGCCCGACGCCATTGACCGGGCGGAAAACCGCGACCGTTTTCAGGAAATTGTCACCAAATTAAATCTCCATCAGCCGGACAATGATACGGCAAGAACCGTCGAGGAAGCCCTGCAGGCAGCCTCCCGCATCGGTTACCCGGTGCTGGTGCGTCCTTCTTATGTTCTGGGCGGCCGATCCATGGAAATCGTTTACGATCCCGACGCACTGACTTCTTTTATGGGCAAGGCGATGCTGGTTTCTCCCGATCATCCGATCCTGATCGATAAATATCTGGAAGACGCCATTGAAATAGACGTCGATGCCATCAGCGACGGGGTAAATACGGTAGTGGCAGGCATTATGGAACATATCGAAGAGGCGGGAATACATTCCGGCGACAGCGCCTGCATTCTGCCGCCGATGACCATACCTGCCGCATTGATGAAACTGATTGAAAAGCAGACAATAATGCTCGCGGCCGAATTAAATGTCATCGGCCTGATGAATATTCAGTACGCCATTAAAGACGACACATTATATGTTCTGGAAGTTAACCCCCGTGCCTCCCGTACAGTTCCCTTTGTCAGTAAAGCTATCGGTGTACCTCTGGCGAAACTGGCCACAAAAGTAATGCTGGGCAAAACTCTGCCCCAGTTGGGATTTACCGAAAGAATAACGCCCAGACATATTTCCGTGAAAGAAGCGGTCTTTCCCTTTAACCGCTTCCCCAATGTCGACAGCCTCCTGGGGCCGGAAATGAAATCGACCGGTGAAGTTATGGGCGTCGACCATTCCTTCGGGCTCGCTTTCGCCAAATCGCAAATGGCGGCGGGTTTCAAAATGCCTCTGGCGGGCACTGTTTTTATCAGTGTGCATGATTATCATAAGAATAAGATTGTGCCCATCGCACAGGCTTTTCAGGAGATGGGTTTCAAAATAACGGCCACGCGCGGCACGGCTGAATTTCTGGAGAAGCATGGCATTAAAGCCCAAATGGTTTTCAAGGTCAGCGAGGGACGTCCCAATATTGTCGATCATATTAAAAACGGCGAAATTCAGATGGTGATCAATACCAGCGTCGGACGAAAATCCACCCGCGACGCTTATCATATCCGGCGGGGTGCGCTGACTTATAATATTCTTTACACCACAACCATCGCCGGAGCGCGTGCTTTGAGCGAAGCAACAAAGGCCGTTATTAACGAAGATTGGCAGGTTTGTTCATTGCAGGAATATCACCAGCAGCATCATAAATAAAAGCAGGAAATAAATTTTATGCATGACTATTATGATTTAGAGGAATCCGGCCGTCCCCGCGAGGAATGCGGCATTTTCGGTATTTACGGTCACGAGGAAGCATCGCGGCTGACCTTTTTCGGGCTTTTTGCATTGCAGCACCGCGGCCAGGAATCGGCAGGCATTGTCAGCTCCAACGGCTGTCAGGTGTGGGATCATAAAGGCATGGGGCTCGTCTCGGAAGTATTTAAAGAATCCAACCTGCAAAAGCTCCCCGGCAACCTGGCTATCGGACACGTGCGCTATTCCACCACCGGTTCTTCAGTTCTTTCCAACGCTCAGCCTTTTCTGGTTCATTTTGCCGATGAGAATTATGCCCTGGCCCATAACGGCAATATCATTAACGCGCAACAATTACGGGAAGAGCTGGAAAGCGGCGGATCGATTTTTCAATCGACGATGGACAGCGAAATAATCATCCACCTGATGGCGCGGCATTTAAAAGACGGCTTGGAAAAAGCCCTGGTTGCCGCTTTTTCCCGGCTGGAAGGCGCTTACAGCATTGTCATGCTCACCAGCGGCAAAATCATTGCCGCCCGCGACCCACGCGGCTTCCGGCCTCTGGCTTTGGGCAAACTCAATGGCAGTTGGGTTGTCGCCTCGGAAACCTGCGCCTTTGATCTGGTTAACGCCGAATACGTCCGTGACGTCAATCCCGGGGAAATTATCATTATCGATGAAAACGGCTGCCAAAGCCTGCAGCCTTTCCCGGCGGTAAAACCTTGCCATTGTATCTTCGAGCTGATTTATTTCGCCCGTCCTGACAGCCAGATTTTCGGGCAGAATGTGTACTTATGCCGGAAGCGCCTGGGCCACGAGATGGCGCGCGAATATGCTCCCGATGTTGATATTGTCATGCCCTTCCCCGATTCCGGCAATTACGCGGCTCTGGGCTACGCCGAAGAATCCGGCATTCCCTTTGAAATGGGGATGATTCGAAATCATTATGTCGGCAGAACCTTTATTCAGCCGACCCAGCTCATGCGCGATTTCGGCGTACGCGTAAAGCTCAATCCCGTACGTCCGTTGCTGGCCGGTAAAAAAGTATTAATAGTTGAAGATTCGATTATCCGCGGCACCACCAGCCGCAACCGCGTTCAGAACCTGCGCGGAATCGGGGTTAAAGAGATTCATATGGCCATCAGTTGCCCCCCAACGATTCATCCCTGCCCCTATGGTATTGATTTTTCTTCCAAGGGCGAATTGCTGGCCGCGAAAAAAGGTAATGAAAAAGCCATCGCCGACTTCATCGGTTTGGATTCCATGCACTATCTGACCGTCGAAGGCATGGTCCGCGCCACGGGAATGAGCCAGGATTGCTATTGCCTGGCCTGCTACACCGGCGACTATCCCCTCACCCCTCCCCAAGCCATTAATAAGTTTTGTTTGGAATAGGAAAAACAGAAATTCCGGTTTTTAGCGGCGGTCAATCACCTTTCCCTCTATGGCAAAGAGGGATCAAAGCGTCCCTGTTTTTCTATCCCGATAAAACATTGAATAGTTCTACAACAAAAATAAGTGGCTATATCTCAGAACATATTGATGTTTTGTCTATTCTGCGAGAATTTACTTAATAATTTTGAAGGATTTAAGACAGTACTTCATCTTTGTTTAGCTTCGTTCTTGGCATGAATTATTGTATAAACAATTATATATTCGAAATATTGCAGTTCGGATGCAACTTTATGCCTTATAAGGTACTGAAAAAAGGAGGAAGAGTTGATGTACAATGGGAGTAGAGAAGCGGTTGATTTTAAGTATAACTTTCTTTTCGTTAAGAAAAATAAATTTAATTACATCAGCAAAGCAATAATACTAAGTCTTTTTATATTGTTTTGTGGAGCTATTTTTTTATGTGGCTGTGCAAAAAGAATTGATTTCAAAACATATTCCAGCCATGAGATATACAAAGTGAAGCCTCTTAACGTTTCACTAGATGAAAAACTTTCAAGCCTTGTTGAAGAGACGCAGTGGATAGATGTAGCTACCCTTGAAGTTCATGGCCTGCTTAGCCGTGTGTTTAATGGGACAAGTGAGTCAAAATATGGCCTAATTTATGTTGATTCATCAATAAGTACAAATGGTTCAGATGTCATGTTAATAGGAACTAGGTTCGATACACGATACAATTTGGCTGTTAATCTCATAGATAAATCCGCAAACAGAAAAAAGTATTTCGATGTTTTTGGACAGGGAACCTCCTACAGTGGACCGATCACATCATCTCCGGCAGCAGTAGAAGATGCTGTCTTAAGACTTTATCGTCGAATTGAAGCCGCATTAGAAAGAACAGATTGAAAGAATAATAGGGACAAGGGGTAGAGACAGGGGAACGGTAATAAGGGGTCAATTCTTTGATATTGACATTTCAACTTAATTGATGTAGCTGGCCCGTGTGTAGCTCCGATCAGCATCTCTTTGAAAATGTAAATTAACGAAATTCACATAACTTGGGAGGTAGTAATGAAAAAACTAATTTTATCGTCTCTGCTGGGCCTGTGTATTCTCGGCATCACTTATGCTTTTGCTGCAGATATCCAGAAGACCGATTCTATAAAAACAAAAAGCGAAAAAGAAATTCAAAAAGTTGTTCCTGAAAAACCCGGCAGCGAGGTGAAAATTCAGAAGAGTGCTCCTTCTAAAGCCGGTCGCATTAATAAGGATGCAGCAAAGATTGCCAATGCCGTCCTTCCCAAGGTAGTATATCCCACCATGACTCACCATTTGGGATATGAAGGAAATAAATTTTCTATCACCGTACGCTTCAATACGGATATGGACCGAAGCACCGTCATTGCCGGCGGCACTGTTAGATTCGACTTTCCCAAGGCGGCAAACGCACCCGGGCAGATCACCTGGATAAGCGACAGGGAATTCAAATGGGTACAGCTCAGTAATAGCAGGTTTAATATCTGCATCTACGACCCTGACTGCGAATTCACACTCACTCTAACCGATGGAATCCGGTCCAAAGAGGGGCTGAAGCTGGACGGCGATAATGACAACAAGCAGGGTGGTAATTTTATCCTCTGGTTTATTGATATAGGGTAGTCCCGAAAGATAAGAGCAAATAGGGGTCAATTCTTTGATCTTGACATTACAACCTTATTGACTTACAAAACAACTCAGAGGGGCGGGGGGACACCATACTAGTTATTTTCCTAGCAGAGAATTATAATTCCTCAAAAAAGATGGCGGACGAAAAATGGGTTGATAAATACTAGTCTAGCCCCCCTATTTTGCCGATATCATGACATAAATATAGCAGGAGGATGGATATGGATAATAAGACCGCTTGGGAGACACTTGAAAAAATCAAGGATTTACCGACATTGCCTGCCATCTATTTCAAGGTAAACAAACTTCTGCAAGACAATGTAGCCTCTATTGAAAATGTAGCTCATGTTATAGAACTTGATCAGGCAATGTCATCAAGCATTTTGCGCCTGCTCAATTCCGCATTTTACGGATTACGTAAAAAAAGCATTTCGATAAGCATTTCGATTTTTAATGCCGTCATGGTTCTGGGTTTCAATGCGATAAAAAATGCTATTGTCTCTGTTGCCATTCTCGATACTCTCAGCATTAAGGATCGATACCTGAACTTTAACATTGCCGATTTCTGGCGTCACTCTGTTAGTGTTGCCGTTCTCAGCGAGCAACTGGCGGAAAAAAGCCATCTCGTGAAACCTGATGATGCTTTCACGGCCGGCCTTTTACATGATATCGGCAAGATCATTATGTTAAAGTATTTTAAAGAAGATTTCGGCACCGTTTGGGACACCATGCAAAAAACTAAATGCAGTTTTGCTGAGGCGGAGATGGAAGTGGCATCCATTGATCATGTTCTGATCGGGGCATACCTGGCCAGAAAATGGGAACTTCCGGAGCAGATTATTCAGGCCATTGCCGGCCATCATTTTCACATCACTACATCCGAATCAAGTGGACTAGTCGAATGCATCATGTTGGCCGACGCACTGTCCAACAATCAGTATAAAATCAATCCGAATGATTATGTCCTTGAAGATAATATAGAAAAAGTAATCAAACCCTTGATTATCAACAGCGATAATTGGCTGCCACAGGCCATATCTGAAATTGATATGGCCTGTGAATTCTTTTTGGAAAATAAGTGATCGATGGTAGACCTTAAAGTGGATTAGAAGTGGATTAGGGGTCAAATCTTTGATCTTGACATTTAAACCTGATTGACTTATAAAACAACACATGAGCCGACCACTGAGAATTCAATATCCTGATGCTTATTATCACGTGACCTGCCGCGGAAATGAACAGCGGAAAATATTCCGGGATGCGGAAGACATGAATGGATTCCTCCGCCTGCTGGCCCGTTCTGCGGAAATCTATGAAGCCAGAGTTTTAGCCTATGCTCTGATGCCCAACCATTTTCATCTGCTGATTTGCACACCGAAGGGCAATCTTTCGGAATTCATGCGCCATTTTAATATCAGCTACACGGGATCATTTAACCGCAAATATAAGCGCTCAGGCCATCTCTATCAGGGACGATACAAAGCATTTCTGATCGACAAAGACAATTACCTGCTGGAAGTCAGCCGTTACATCCATTTAAATCCTCTGCGCATGAAATCAAAAGAATCTTTAAATAAAAGATGGGAAGAATTATTAACCGGTGATGCAACCAGCCTTCCGGGATATCTGAATAAGAAAAACAGAAAAGACTTTGTAGATTATAATACAATTCTGGATTACTTGGGTACAGAAGGCGCAAAATCAAGTCGCGGCTATAAAAGGTTCGTCGCCGAGGCAATAGAAAAGGATATTCCCAGCCCGCTGGAAAGAGGCAAAGGCACGGGCATTATCGGCGAGAAAAATTTTATCGAGCAGATCAAACAATTATTTGAAAAGGGTCGGAAAGGTAAAAAATCCCGTCGGGAGCAGCCGGCATTCCGGCAACTGGAGAAGACATGGATGCCCGAGGATTTGATTAATAGTTATCTGAAACTGGTTCCTAAAACCCGCGAGGAATTAACTTCAAAGGGAAAGCAATCACCGGACAGGGCAATATTGATGGAATTGCTCTACCGTTTCTGTAAAATAACGCAGCCGCAAATAGGAAAGCTCTTGGGAGGCATTGACTACAGCGCCGTCAGCCAGGCAAGAAAGCGGCTCAATATAAAAATGGAAAGCGATCAGGGGCTGAAAAAGAAATTCAGCGCGCTGCAAAGTAAATTAAGGAAAATGTCATGAATAAAGATTTGACCCCAATGATGGCTGACGAGTTTTATGAAAAAATGCGGCAGATAGATGCGGAACTGTCCCAAAAAGGAGTCCCGGTTTACGAGCGTCCCTTTCAGGCTTTTCCCATAGCCGCCCCGGATTATAACGGTCCATTAATGAGTTTCGGCATTGATAGTTCGGAGTACGGAGATTATGAGGGGCCTAATTTATTGGGGAAAATCCACGATTGGTATAAACAGGCGTATGGAAAGCGCGCCAATACTGCAAGAGACCTCGGAAGAATCCCGATTATCATTAGAGATGAGATTTATTTAGTTCGCATACCTCTTGTTTATGCAACACCCGAAATTAATATACTTCCTTTTATAGAAGGGTTAACTTCCCGCGTAGCTCGCCGCCTCTCTGCAGCCGAGCTTGATGAAATCCAGAATAAATTTACGGAAGGATATTCTCTGGCCCAGAAGTTTGAAGACTTGTATTCCCGGTTGGAGGCGGTTGACAGGAGTGGAGCTAAAAGAAAAGACAACCCTTTCCTGGACAGCGCCATGGAAGACAAAGACGCTGCCGCCGCTTGTTTAGATGAAGGGACGGACACAAACGGCGCAGTCTTTCACTCACAACAGCTGGCTGAAAAAATGCTGAAGGCGGTATTATTTTACTTGGCCAATTTAAGCGAGGAAGAAATAACGCAAAAATACGAACACAGGATTGCGGATATTTACAAGGATTCCAGTAATTATGCAGAATTTCCCGACCGGATAAGCTCCGAGGTAGATTACATTTCCCAGTACAAAATAGGCATTAGAGATTCTGACAACCAGGTTTCAGATTCTGATGCAGTAAAAGCGTTTTGGGCCGGATTCAGAATTGGAGGGTATTGTGCAGCATTGCTTTCCGGGCCGTGAACTGGCAATCCAATCCTGAAAATATCAGGTAAATAAAGGAGGAAAACAGGATGAAAAAGAAGGATTCAGAAGCAAAACCGGCAAAACGAATGACTATCGAAGAGATGCTGGAACCCTTTGCAACACTGAGAGTTGCTGTTCTCGCCACGGTGGAGGAAGGAAAACCGTACACATCGATCATAGCCTTCGCTATGACACCCGATCGCCGTACCCTCCTTTTCACAACATCCAGCGCCACGAGAAAATACAAAAACATGGTTGATCAGCCTGCTGTCTCCATTCTACTGGATAACCGTTCTCAGAGCGCCGATGATATTAACCGCGCTCAGGCGGTTACATTGCTCGGCACGGCAAAAAAAGTTAGAGCAGGCGCGAGGAAATCGGAATACAGTGCAATCTTCGTGAACAGGCATCCGGAATTGAAAGATTTCATTGAAGATCCGAAAACAGCTCTTATCGCCGTCACCATTCAACAGGCGGTGCATGTCGCGCGTTTTGAGGATGTATCCGTTTGGCCGTAATGAGCAACAAAGGTGATGCACCTCATCACCCCAATTCAACCGGAACTCGCAATGAACTTGAGTAAATGGCAGCGAACAATAATTATCTTCTGGTGTATTTCGATCTTGATCGTTATTTATTATTCCCTCGTCCCGCAGGTGGAGTTTCCCGTGGATTTTTGGAATGCGGATAAATTATATCATTGTGCAGCCTACGGATGGCTCGCTGTTCTGCCGATGCTGGGTTTTGCCAATCCTCGTCGGGCTGCATCCGCTGCGTTTTCCATGATTCTTTTAGGCATATTGCTGGAGGTCGGGCAGTATTACATCCCCGGACGCTCATTTTCTCTGCTGGACATAACGGCGAACACACTTGGCGTCGCGATGGGTTTTTTTCTGGGCGGATATCTGAAAAGCCGTTTAACCAGAAAAGAAATATGCTTCCCAGGATAATCAATAAAATTCTTTATATATGTTTTTTTATAAGTATAATAACAAATATTTTAGGCCGGAGGAGGATCGGCAATGTCGGATATTGCTAAACTGCTGGAAGCAATCGGTGTGCTGGCGTGGCCTGCTATCATTATTTTATTAATACTTATGTTTCGCCCGGCAATCGCCGGATTGATCGAATCGGCTAAATCCCGGAAATTCACCTTGAAGCTCGGCGGCCAGGAACTGACCATGGAAGAGGCAAGCGAACAGCAGCGTAAACTTATCGCTGATCTCCAGGCCCAGGTGCTGGAAATCAAAAAATCCCTCAAAGGGATTACGCCGCCGGCCCCGGCTGCACCGGAGAAAGCAGCGCCCAAAATGCCTCCCACGGTTACATCTGTTCTCTGGGTCGACGATCAGCCGAAAAATAACAGCTACTTTGTCCAACAGCTTGTGGACAGGGGAGTCAACGTAGAATTGGCGATGTCCACAGCGGAAGGCCTGCGGATGTTTGACAAAAAAACCTATGGAGTTGTTATTTCCG
>JBDKUX010000005.1:0-5700 GCA_039679455.1 Smithella sp.
GCAATAACTCTTTTAACATTTTTGGCACCCAGCAGTTTCAACATGTTTACGGCGCTATTGCTGACAGCTTTATTGGAGCGCAAAAGAGGTGTCTTTTTATCAAGAGCTTCACCGGTGAAAGAAATGAATGCCGTGGGAATGCATAGAGTTGTCGAAATGCCGTTTCTTTTGATGAAAGCAGGCGAAGACATATCCCATGCGGTATATCCACGAGCTTCAAAAGTTGCCCTGATACCGCCCGATGGAAAACTGGATGCATCCGGTTCACCCTGAACAAGCTGCTTGCCGGAAAAACGTTCGACTACTTCTCCCATGCCCACCGGATCGACAAAGGCATCATGTTTTTCTGCAGTAATTCCGGTCATTGGCTGGAACCAGTGAGCAAAATGAGTGGCGCCTTTTTCCAGCGCCCATTCCTTCATAGCATGCGCAACAATATCCGCAGTGGCAATATCCAGAGGCTTACC
The DNA here is from genome assembly GCA_039679455.1 of Smithella sp. GTDB lineage: Bacteria > Desulfobacterota > Syntrophia > Syntrophales > Smithellaceae > MVRV01. The sequence goes on from JBDKUX010000005.1 coordinate 468, forward strand.
TTCATTTATTATTTCTAAAATTTTATTATAAATATCTTTGGGAAGCTTTTCTTTCATTACCTTATTATTAAAGGTATCCTCGCCGTAATATTCGGAGACGGGAACGAATTTTTCTTTCTCAATTACATAGTCTCTTTCCACTGCTGTGATTAGCGTCGCTTTTTTCATAATTCCTCCATTTGTTTATTGAAACAATTCCTCTTTCATTCCAATAATATACTTTAAACAAGTTTTCCAGGTACATACCCATAACGTTAGCTTAGCTATTTCGAGTAGTGCGAAAAATATGCCATGCGTTCAAATTGCCCCAACATTACAACACTTCACATTTATTAGTCCACTTTATTGTTGATAGTTCGGTTATATTCCAACATATGGTGATTAAATTTATCAAATCTCCTATTGTTGACTAAACGGATTTCTTCTGGTAAGATCAGCCAACATTTCAAATTAGACAATTTTGTATTGCCGATATTAACAAAGTACAATATTGTATCTTTATGATTGTGACGATTTTCGACTTTCCTTATAGAATTGAATTTTTTTAAAGCAAATCTCTTTGTTGTTCTCTGTGCACAATTTATTTAACCTTCTTCCGGAGGGATGAAGCAGCGCGGCATTATCTATAATATTCACGCCTTGGTAATATTTCTTTTCTTTGCCGGCAATGACTGAAGAGGTTTTTGCAATAGTCCCGCTTTATTTTGAATTGGTCGTTGGCATTTATTTTGCTCTCATTCAACAGGCGCATTATTGATGCGTAGCCTTTTTTAATGGTCATCATTACTATAACTATAGTTACGGAAGAGATAAACAAAAAATGAAACTGGCAGAAGAGTTCAAAAAAATTGCAGGCGATATAAAAATTATCGATAATGACGAAGAAAAAGAAATATACAGCCATGATATAGGCGATGTGCCTACAATCATGACTAAAACTTTTTTTGAAATACAACCGGATTTTGTCGTCCAACCGAAAAACGTAGCCGAGATAAAACAAGTTCTGGCATTTGCCAATGACAGAAAAGTACCGGTTATACCGAGAGGCGCTGCCTCATGGGGATTCGGCGGTGTCATCCCAACCAGGGCCGGTATTGTCATTGATTTATCTCCTTTTAGAAAAATCTTGTATTTGAACAAGGCGCAAAAGACGATAACTGTGGAAGCGGGAGCCAGATGGAGCGACATTGACATTCTGGCCAAAAAAGAAGGCTTATGCCTGATGACCTATCCGTCCAGCAAATTTTCCACTGTTGCCGGCTGGATTGCCACGGGCGGCTATGGCATCAACAGTTTTCGCTATGGCCACTTGATTCAACAGATTGTTTCCATGACCGTTGTCACACCGTCAGGCGAAACGAAGAAAATCACACCGACTGATCCCGATTTCATGTATTTTGCTTCCACGGAAGGGGTGTTTGGAATCATCGTAGAGGTGAATCTTAAATTACGCGATGTTCCCCAGGCATCCTATCCGCACCTGTTTTATTTTGCCGGCGACAACGCCGCTTTTGAATTTATTGAAAAATTTGTCCAAAGCAAGGATGCGCAAAGCATTAAACCGAATGTGATCCGTTTTCTGGATGAGAATCACCTAAATGACGTCAATGAACTTATGCATACCCAGGTCTTTAAAAAAAGCGCCGGAGTTCTGGTCGAATTTAGTAACCTCGAGGACGATGAAAAGTTTTTAAAGGCTGTTGCCCGGACCGGCAACCTTGATGAAGCGCCCCGCTATGTGGCCAGTTATTTATGGAATGAGCGCCTGTTTGGTATGAAAACAAAACGCCTGGGTCCGACCATCCTGGCCAGTGAAAGCATCATTCCCTTATCCGTTGCAGCCGGTTTTATTAAGAAAGCAAAAAAACTGGGGGCTAACTTTGGTGTGGAAATATTCATTGATTCTTATATCCTCGATGAAAAGACTGCCCTTATCATGACCAATTTTCTCTGCGATTCCAGGAAGAAGAGGTATTACATTGATTTGCCGCTGCAGACGATGCTTACCCAAACAGCGGTCTCCATGGGCGCCGAGCCCTATGGGCTGGGTATCTGGAACGCGGCTTTTATCAATCATTTGTACAACGCTGAAAAGAAACGGGATCTGCTGGCCTACAAAGCAAAGATCGATCCGAATAATATCATGAATCCGGGTAAGTTTTTTGAAATTCAATCAAAATTCTGTAATATCCCGGCAATCATTTTTAAACCGGCAATTTTCAGTTTTTCCATCAACTTGTTGATTCTACTGTCGCCGATTGTCGGGAAAATTGCGACGCTGCTTTTGGGTAAGGATCAGAAAGTTGATAGTCTTGATTTTGAGCTGACTACCCACGCTTGTGCCAAATGCGGCAACTGTATTGCAGTATGTCCCGCCTATCTCGTCACGAAAAATGAGGAAGTCACGGCAAAAGGTAAAATTGCGCTGGCTAAAAAAATGATTGAAGGCCGGCCCATTACTCAGAAAGAAGCTGAAAATGTATTTATGTGCATGCACTGCAAGGCTTGTGAAGAAATATGCCAGACCAACCTGGAGTTAATGACGCTCTGGGATGCACTGGAAAAAAGGGTGGAATCCAAATTTGGTCGTCCCGAGGACAAAATCAGTGAATTTCTTAAAAAAGTTGACGACAGCAAGGATTACTGGGAAATGGTGGATCGGAATAACTGAATGGACTGAGGGCTGAAGACTGAAGGCCGAAGGGTAGGAATCATTGAAGTATGTTTTCCCTTCAGCCTTCAGTCTAAATGACCTTCAGTCTGGAGAAAGACTATGCCAAAGAAATATCATATTAACGTAAAAGGGATGCCGCTTAATCTGGAATCCGTCCATAAATTTACGATTGAGCGGGGAGAAAACTGCATCAATTGCGGCCGATGTACAAAAGTCTGCATTTATGAGGCGCATAAACGGGGAAAAGGTGATCCGCGCAAAATGGCCGACCCGAATACGGTGGTTTGTCGAAACTGCTTTCGGTGTATCCAGGAATGCCCGCGGGGAGCTCTCGAAAAGTCAATCGATAAAGACTTTTTAAATATCGGGGGAACGTACTGGAAAGCTGACATGTTTATAACTCTCTGGAAACAGGCCGAGGACGGTAAAGTACCTGTTTCCGGCGCCGGTTATCGGGGACCGTTTACCGGCCAGGGATTTGACAGTATGTGGACGGACATGTCGGAAATCGTTCGTCCGACGCGCGATGGAATTCATGGCCGCGAATACATTAGTACCTCTGTCGAACTGGGCAGAAAACTCAATCACCTGACATTTGATGAAAACGGAAAACTGTTGTCGAAAATTCATGATACCGTTGATATTCCCATTCCCATTATTTTCGATGTGCCGATGGAAAATCTGGGTGCGAATGTTTTGCTGGCGCAGGTGCGGGCGGCGGCGGGGCTGGATACCTGTATCATTTTACCGGCCAATCATATTTCGGCGGATGCTAAAAAATACAGCAGAAACATCATTCCTTTAATTACTGCCAAAGAAATTGATAAACATCAGGCATTGATTAAAAACGCAAGGATCGTGGCTTTGGAATATACCGAAGATCTGTTGAATGCTTTCCCTGCACTTAAAGATAAGATTAAAAAAATAAGCAATGCTCTCACAATCATCCGTGTTCCGGCAACGAAGTCGGTGGAAAACATAGTTTCCAAACTGGCTCAAAATGGTGCGGAAATTATCCATGTTGTTGCCGATTATCGCGGCATGGAATTCAATGGATCTGTAAATGAAAATCGCCGTCTGAGCAAAGATGTTATCCGTGCCGTCCATCTGAAGCTGGTAGAGGATCGAATTCGCGATGAAGTAACGATTATTTTCTCCGGAGGCATCGCCATGGCCGAGCATGTTCCCAAGGCCATGATCTGCGGTGCGGATTTGATTGCAGTGGATGTGCCGCTCATGATTGCGGTTGGCGCCAGACTGTATGAAGAACCGGAGAAAATCATCGTTTTGCCGGAAGGGCTGGAAAAAATTCCGGTGCGAACGCTCATGCAGAGAGTGATCAACCTCATGGGGGCATGGCACTCGCAGCTTCTGGAGGTTATGGGCGCCATGGGCATCCGGGAAGCAAGACGTCTGCGCGGTGAAACGGGCAGAGCCATATTTTTTGAAGAAATTGACAATGAAACTTTTGGAAAACTATTTAAAAAAAGAGAAATAAGAAACGTATGAAACCATCAACTGTACAAATAAAAAAAATACCGTCGCGTTTCAAACACCAGGTGCCCAAGTACAAGGTGACAAGGTCAAGTGCATGCATTAATTGCGGGACCTGCGCCAAATCATGTCCTTACGGAGTTCATGAAAGGCAGGAAGGGCACAACAGAATGAGCGTGCCGATCGACTATAAGTGCATCGGGTTTGAATGCAAAAACAATGATTTTTACTGCGTTGCCAAATGTCCGCGCAATGCGTTGAGTATTTCATTAAACCCCATGTATGAAACATTGGGTGACCATCGCTGGACAGCCGATATGATAACGGGCACTTGGATCATGGCCGAAACCGGCTATCCACCCGAACGAACGGATCTTGAGTATAATACGGGCAATTCCGGCGGCGGCTTCGACAAGCTGCGCTTAAAGTTCCCCACAGGACGGCCCAAAATTGACAAGTTTGAAATCTCCACGGAAATTCCTCTGAACCGGAGAAATGACGGCCGGGCCAACATTATTATTTCCACGCCTGTCTACGGCGGCGGGATGTCCTTTGGATCGGTCAGCCTGCCCACCATGGTTTCCAAGGCGCACAACGCAGCCCTCTGGAATACCTTTACCTGTACCGGGGAAGGCGGATATCCGGAGCTTTTGCAACCTTATAATGATCACGTCATTACCCAGGTGGCGACCGGCCTGTTTGGCGTACGCGAAGAAACCATTCAACGGGTGAAAATAGTGGAATTTAAATATGCTCAGGGTGCAAAACCGGGCCTGGGCGGACATCTCCTGGGAGAAAAAAATACGGAAAGCGTCGCCCGGATGCGGGAAGAGGTCAAGGGTACTTCTTTGTTTTCACCATTTCCTTTCCACTCGGTGTACTCCATTGAAGATCATAAGAAACACATTGACTGGATCAAGGAGATCAACCCCGATGCAGTAGTATCGGTTAAAGTATCTACGCCCAACGATGTGGATATGGTTGCCGTCGGTTCCTATTATGCCGGCGCCCACATTATTCATATCGACGGCGGGTACGGGGGCACCGGTGCTGCGCCTGATATTG
>JBDKUX010000006.1:0-51097 GCA_039679455.1 Smithella sp.
TCTCCATCCGCGGCATTCAGAGGCGCATGGAACGTTATGCCCGCAAAGCGAAGATCAAAGTATCCTGTCATCATCTCCGGCATACGATGGCCACACAGATGCTTAACGCCGATGCTGACCTCTGCACCATTCAGGATCTTTTAGGTCACAGCAATGTGAAAACCACTCAACGGTACTGCAGGGTATCAAATGTCAAAGTGCAAAGAGATTACTTTAAAGCGATGGAGGTGATTATGCAGCAAAGGGTTTGCAACCAAGGCAGTGGATAAAACAAAACTGCTCGTAGTTTGAGTGGAGTTACCCACAGCCGCCCCCGCCATGCTACGCTAAAAGCTGCGGTGGCGGCTATGGATAACTCCTTGGTGATTGAATCGGCAGTATGTATTTAAAACAAATTGACAAATACAGGGGATTTGGAATAAAGTTAACATAACGTAACATATTAACATCAATAAGAAAATCAGATTATGGTACGTATAGCTTCCTGAAATTGAGTCTCAAGTATTTTTCGATGACATGCTCTGTTTCAAATGGTACTCATTAAGGCCGGTTTTCTTTACAGTGGACAAATTTTCCATAAATTACCTGCCGGGCTTTTGGTCTTTATTATCGTGAAAAGTCCAGTGCCAAAATTCCATGTCCTTTGATTTTAAACATATTTGTCCTTTCGATTCTTTTTTAAAAAGAGTATAAAGATAACGAAAAATCGGAAAATACCCACAAAGTATATTAAATGTTGGGCAAATATATGGAGGAGAGAACATGACAAGACTAACATTCAGAAATTACATCGGATTATTCTTGCTGTCAGCGGTTGTGCTTTCCATGTTGGGCTGTTCCACAATCCAACCATGTTGTAAAACGATCCAAACGATTGATCCGCGTCCTTCAACGTGGGCACTTCAAATGAAGAGCAATTGCAATGTTCCAAATTTATACAAGATAGACGATAATGTTTACAGAAGCGGGCAGCCAACTGAAGCTGGAATAAATGTACTTTGTCAGAATAAATATATAAAAACAGTCATTAATCTGGAGAAATTCCATTCGGATCCAGTCATACAATGCTTAAATGAGTTTCACATATTGCAAATACCTTTTAATCCGCTGCCTCCCTTTGAAAACAAAAAAATGATCGATGAAGAAGTAATCAAGGTGATGAGGATACTCTCGCATAAAGAAAATGGACCGTTTCTCATTCATTGTCTGCATGGCTCTGATCGAACCGGTTTGATGAGCGCTATGTATCGCATTCTCTTTTGTGAAGGATGGGACAAGGAGAAGGCGATTGACGAAATGGAAAACGGTGGATATGGATTTAACGCCCAAATGTACGACCACTTTATCGACTACATTAACTCCGCGAATATTGAAAAACTACGAGATGCTATCCCAGTCAAGGCGAAATTTGGCTGTGCCCAACAAGGCAATCCACCGGTCCCTTGTTCCTCGGGCCGGTGATCTTTTCGTTGCCGACGCGCTGCGCGCGGCGGCAACGGTAATTTGAACATTTCGAAAAGTGAGAGAATGTCAATGTATGGAAGGATAACCCCATTTAGAGAAGGTGATACTTTTGCAATGTTTAGGAATGTAATCGAAAACGTTGCTCGGGAAATTGATGCGCTCGACAATCAGTACATGCTGAAAGCATCTGAAATAGAACTACAGGATTATTTTGTAAGTAAAGTTCTTATAAACCCGTTAGAGCTTGATTCAGAGAATTACTACGTTGACAACCAGCAGAGCATTAGAAAGGATGTTAGCCACGATTTTGACAGGATGAGCTTTCGTGGCGAACGCATAGTTGTCGCAGGCACACAACTAGATATTGCCATGCATTTTTCTGGTGACCCTATGCTGTGGCGTATCCGACCATCCACATTTAGCTTAAGCGGTTATCCAGAAATAAGTATTAATGATGATAATATCACCTTTTCAATCACTTTTGCAGATGATTCTGCCGACCAGGCAAGATTAAAACAGCAAATAGAATCCAATGTTAAATCGTTGGCAGGTGCAGTGCAAAATCTACAAAGAGACGTTGAGAATCATAACAGAACCGCACCTAACCAAATCAAGGCAGCATTAGAACGCAAAAAACAAAAAGCTCAAACCGCAACAAACGCATTGGCTGGTTTAGGTATCCCATTTAAAAGAAAGGACAACCCTCCAACCTTTACAGTACCCACGACTCGTCGGGCTACGCCAGCAAGAAGACCTCCCAAGGTGCCCACAGAAAAATATGAACCTGAACCAGTGCTGGACATGACTGAGTATGAGCACATTCTTGAAGTTATAAAAAGCATGGGTCTTGTAATAGAAAGAAGTCCTTCATCTTTTGCCACTCTTGATGAGGAGGCAATTCGAACACACTTTTTGCTCCAATTAAATGGCCATTACGAAGGGAATGCTACCGGAGAAACTTTTAATGCTGTTGGAAAAACAGACATTCTCATTCGTGTCGAGAATAAGAATATTTTCATTGCAGAGTGCAAATTTTGGCGTGGCCCTAAAGGATTCACCGAGGCTGTTGATCAGCTTTTAAGTTATTTGTCATGGCGGGACTCGAAATGCGCTTTGCTGATCTTTAATAAAAATAAGGATTCTTCAGCTGTAAGAGATAGGATGCACGAAATAATGGAAAATCGAGAAGAACATCGCAGAACACAATTTCATAACAAAGATGGAGACTCTCGCTATATTTTTGTCAAAACAGATGACCCAGGAAAAGAAATAACCATAACGACGCAACTATTTGATATACCAGAAAATAAATAGGAATGGCCAACCAGGCGCTTGAGTGGACGTGTAGAACGTCGACGACATTACAGGCAAGGTTAGTGGCGTGCCACTCAGCTTAACGTTGCACCTTTCGAATAGTAATTCATAACGTGAAGACTTTTCAAAGTCCTTTGTTAGTAGGTGAAGCAAAGGTTAAGCAAATTTTATTTTTTCTTTGATTCTACTGAGTAGTATCGATAGTAATCTGCTACCCAAAAGCGATCCCTCAAAATCACAGCTCCAATAAATAATTGATGCCGTATGAAGATAATGCGAGATTTCACCGGGGCGGAAGGAAAACTTACAAAGCAATTTGCGGGCTACATATCCGGCAGGTTCTGCTGGAGCCGGACCAGTTCGAGGCGCATGTTTCTTTTGAGTTTGGTGTACATTTGACGATCCTTCCGGGAGAGGAACTCGGCAAATTCCATAGTTTTCGGCAGGAGCGTCTCTTCCGGATAAATCGCGGAAACAACCTTCATTTTTAATGCTTCTTCGCCGCCGATTCTCTTTCCGGTTAAAACAAGTTCAGTAATAACTTGCGGATCAGCCAGAAAATCTACAATGCGGTGGATAATCGGTGTGAAGGGAATATGAATATCCACTTCCGGAAAACAAAAGAAACCACGATCCGCCCGCATAAGGCGGAAATCAAAAGTGGCGGCGAGTATCGCGGCGGCGGCGTAAGTATGGCCCGTCAGACACCCAACCGTCGGCATATTTAACAGAGCCATACGCAAATAAAGTCGATCCAGCGAAGAAGCCAACTGGGTCAAATAACCGTCAGGCATAGTCATCAGCCATTCCCGGTCAATGCCGTTGGACCAATATTTGGGATCGGCGCTGGTAACAACCAGTGCGGCATTGCCGGGTGCGGCTTCCAGTTTGTCAAGAACAGCATTATATTCTGCGATAACATCATCGGTCATAGTATTGGCTTTGGCGCCGTTAGTCAAACTGAGAACAAAGACATTGCCTTCTTTTTTCAGTTCCATCGTGGCCATAGTCGCTACTCTCCTCAGGAGCAATATTTCTTTTTAATTCCCGACAGTATGGAAAAATGCTTCCTTTCTTCATTAATGATCTGCTCTATCACCGGATACTGGGCCTCCGGCACAAATCTTTTTATTTCGTGATAATAAAAAATGGAATCCAGTTCACGTTTGATGGCAAAATCAAGAGCCGATACGGTATCTTTAATGTTAGACAGTTCTTTATTCATCGCTTCTTTGGTAAAAACTATATTGCTGTCCACATAGTCACGCAGATATGCGTTGTATTCGCCTTCGTACCTTTCGGGGGGATTGTATTTATCAATTTCCGCCAAAAGGGTTTCAAAAACTTTTTTGTGCATAGTTTCTTCCACGGCCAGGTGAGCAAAAAGGTTCTTCGCTTCCTCCTGCTTGGCGACCTGTTCGGCATACTTATAGAAATTGGAGCCGTTTTCTTCGATTCGAATAGCTATTTCCACTATGTCACTCGCTTCGAAAACTCTCGTACTCATATTAAAACCTCCTGAAGTTATGGGGTAAAGACAACATTTGTTCAATTGAACCAATTCGCACGCAAAGAATACAGAAGTGAAAAGAAATTACGCCTAAATTGACACATTTTTATTGCTTATGCAACCTTTTGCGCATGTCAGAACCATTTTTTCCTTTTGAAAAAAAAGATCATAAGCAAGGCGACAAACAGCATAATCCCTAAAGTGATAAAATACCCCCAGCGCCATTCCAGTTCCGGCATATATTTAAAATTCATTCCATAAACACCGGCTAGGAATGTCAAAGGCATGAAAAGCGTGGCTATGATGGTCAGGACCTTCATCACTTCGTTGAGTTTATTGCTTATGGCGGACAGGTAAATATCCAGCATACCGGAGAGCATATCCCGGAATGTTTCCACGGAATCAATAATGGCGATGACATGATCATAGATATCTTTTAAATAGACGCCCGTGGATTCACTGATTAACAGGGAATCAGTCCGCTCCAGCATACTTATTGCCTCCCGCAAAGGCCAGAGTGATTTGCGCAGGAGGATCAATTCCCTTTTCAGTTTATTAATTGCCTGAAGCGTCGCCGGCGTGGTTCTTTTCACCAGATCATCTTCCAAAGACTCAATTTTTTCTTCCAGCGACTCCAGAACAATAAAATAGTTGTCAACAATATTATCAATAATGGCATGCATCAGATAGTCGGCGCCGGCTTTCCGGATACGGCCTTTGTTGCAGGCAAGTCTCTCCCGTATCGGGTTGAAGATATCGCTCTCTTTTTCCCGGAAAGAAAGAACAAAATTTCGACCCAGAACAACGCTGATCTGCTCGGAGGTTAAGTCCACCTCGCCGGTTCCGGTAAAGTTGCGCAGGACGATATAAAAGTAGTCGCCGTAATCCTCCATTTTGGGGCGCTGATTGGTATTGAGAATATCTTCGAGAACGAGGGGGTGCAGTTCAAAGATATTTCCTAATTCCTCCATCAATTCGGTATCCTGCAATCCGTCGACGGTGATCCATGTGATCGTCTGCTCATCCTTGGGGGCGCCAAGCGTGGCCGGGGAGCTGATTTCTTTTTCCAAATAAGATGCTTCATTGTAACGGATAAGGGTGATCTTTGATTTCTCGGTATAAGTATGGCCGACATGAATCAGACTGCCCGGCAAAAGCCCTGCCTTCTTTGACCTTTTTAGATGACCCGGACGCATACTTACCTCCTGGACGAAAATTTCTTTTTCAATTTTATCGTGGCGGAAATGGAGGGAGACTTTCCGTCAGGAAATGAAACGCCGACGGGCAGGACAACTTTTGTGGATACTGTAGTCGTCATCGAAATTGTCCGCAGATCGATCGGCTCCGTTTCAATTCTTATTCGTTCCGGATTGATACGGGGATCGATTAATACCTTTACGGTAGACGGTGTAACGGTAATTTTTTGCAGGGAAAGATTACGGGGCAGAGAATTTTGTACGGAGACATGTACAGGCAGTGTATAAGTTAAAAGCTTGGAGGCATAAACACGAATTCTTGCCGGCACAATTTCCGCCACCGATAAACTGGACGGAGCGTTGAGCATATCTTTGGACAAAGTATATTCCCGTTTTTTTTCAGCAAGACCCGATAAATCCAGTGACAACTTTAAGGAGCGCTCGTCGAACAACTGAAAAGCCTGGGCCGGCCCCTGGAGAATAACCTTTACCTCCGCTACCTGCGGTTCGTCAATTTTCCAGTTTACGGGAGCATTTTTGTAATCGACAGGCACTATAAAATCACGCCGTAAAATATCCCGCTGATAACCGAAGGCAATCCATAACACACCGGCAAGAAAAATGGCGATGAGTTTTTCCAACGTATTTTCCTTAAGCCAGGTTACGACAAGAGATGATTTTTTGACCGGAGCATTACGGACATAAAACTTTTCCAACGCCTCATGCAGAACCGACGCATTTTGTATCTCCGTCAATTCTTCCTGCTGGGACAAAGATATAGTGCCTCTTTCTTCGGAAACAACTATGCTGAGGGCGTCGGAACGCTCCGCCATGCCCAATGCGGCCGTATGACGCAAACCGAGATTGCCGTATTTTGCGGTGTTCATGGACAGCGGCAGATGGCAGCCAAACATTGTTATACGATCTCCACTGATAATCACTGCACCATCATGGCCCGCGGAAGTTGGATCAAAAATACTCGCGAGCAGCGGCTCACTGACAATTCCGTCTAAAGTAGTTCCTCCGCTGATATGGCGATCCAGCGGATCATCCCCCTGCAGAACGATTAAGGCACCTATATTTTTCTTGGCCAGATTGACGGCGCTTTCGGCAATGATGTTTGCCGTTTCTTCCCAGGCCGACAGCGGCTGGAGTTTTTTGTGGATATTTCCCAACATGGCCAGCCTCTCAAAAAAACCGCGCAGATCTTCCTGAAATATTACAACGAGGACGAAAATCAAAATGGCGAAAAAGCTCTGCAGAACAAGCGTTGTCAGATAAAGTTGAAAAAAACGGGCGGCAACGTAAACGCCGCCTAAAAGAGTTATACCGATAAGGACGAAACGGGAAGCTCGCGTTTTAAACCACGTCAGAAGTCCGAAAATCATCACGGCAATAATCACTATATCCAGGACATCCTGAATCCTGATACTTCTTATAAAAGCCGGCACTGCATCGATTAAGCCCATATACTTCCAGTCGTCACGATTTTTTTAAGGACTATATAAAAATAAGCAAACAGGTGTCAAGCCGGATAAACCGGGAAGGCATAAATGCTTTAACAAATTTTCTTCGCTGCTTCTTGCACCTTAAGGCATCAGCCGGGAACGGATCACGCGCGTGACGTTTGCCAAAAAGTCGTCGGGACAGGCGCTCACATCAATGCCGTTATCAGTGATATAAGGCGCCAGAAGTTTCCAAAGATCTTTAGTGAGCCCTCCGTATTGATCCTGAAAAGAGTCAAGACGTGAATGAAAACTGAAAATCCGTTTACCCCGATCCGACAAAGCAAGATAATCGTCGATGATTTTCAACAGCCGGCTGCGGTCATCCGGCAGTTTACCATACAAATTTAAGAGATTGGAGGCGCTGTCACTCAAGAGTTCAGTTTTTGCGTCTATCCCGCCGATCATGGTTCTCAGTTCCCTGACGATCTGCTCTTCCGAGCACTCCGTAAACTCGCCGTCTTTCAAAGCCTGTTCGAGGGGAGTTTGCGGAAAGATTTCCAAAGTCCTGAGCCGGACAAAATCAGGAACAATTGCATTGATGACCCGCGCTGTTTCCCGGGCATGTTCGTCGGAATATTTTGCACCGCCGAGGCCGGGCATAACATAGATAGAGCAGGAAAGACCGGCCTCTTTTATTTTCAGGCAGCCTTCGATGTGATCAGCGCTAACTTCCCCTTTGTTGATAAAGTTCAGAACATGGTCGCTGCCGCTTTCAATGCCGAAGTGCACCCGATTAAGTCCCGCGGAAGCCATTGCCTGCAAGTCAGCAAGAGAGCGCTGCCTTGCCGCCGTTATTGTCCTTCCATAGACAGTAAAGCGTTCTATGGAGGGGAAGCGGGATTTTACTTCGTCCAATACAGCAATCATGAATTCTGGTTTCAGGATAAGCCCGTCGGCATCGCCCAGGAAACAGGTTTTTCCTCCTGTCATACGCCAGGTCAGCAGATGGGTAAGGTTGTCCAGGAGTGAAGGTTGATCATTAACCCAGGAAGAAAACCAGGCCAGTCTCGGGTCTGTATTGTCCGGAATCGGCGCAGCGGCCCTGCCTGTCTGGATTTCATAACCTGCTTTCCTCCGCAATTGGATAATCTCATCGGCCAGTACGGGCAGTTTGTCGTAATCGGACTCGGCATATCCGCGAATCCCAATACCTCTCTGCCGCATCAGGCCATCAAGAGCCTTTGCTCTTTCAATATCTCTGATAATTTCATCCAGGGAGCGCCTGGAAAAATGACTGCCCGTTTTATAGACGGGACAGAATTTGCATTTGTTCCAGTAGCAGTTGCGGGTTAACCTGAAGGTTAAGCTGTAGTTTTCCGTGGGAGGTCTGATTGAACAGATTTCAAAAGGTTCCAGGCAACTACAATCCGATAGCGTCATATTTTAATTCCTTTTAGGGGTCTTTACTGAATTCGCAACGTCACGTTGATCATTTTCTCGTGCTTCCGGCACACCGAATTATTGAGATTGACATGTTTCATATCATAAATTAGTATTCGCTCCACAAAAATAATTTTAGGAGGTTTTTATGAAACGTTTAGCTGTAATATTGTTTTTCTGTTTAGCGATGGTTTCAGTTGCGTATGGAGATCTGAAAGACTTTACATCCTCGGTTAAAGATAAAGCTTCAAGCGCTGCCAAAGAAACCGCACAGACGACAGCCGATGACAGCTCGATCACGGCGGAAGTAAAGGCGAAAATATTAGCAACGTCCTCTCTCAAGGAGGAGAAAATAGAAGTGAGCACTACGGAAGGCGCAGTAACCCTGACGGGAACCGTAAAAACCAAGCAGGCAAAAGAGGCAGCCGCAAAGATCGCCAAGGCAGTAAAGGGCGTCAAATCCGTGGATAACAAGCTCACTGTCGAAAAAGCAACAAAAAAGGCAAAGAAATAGACAGATAGGAAGTAATTTCAAAGAAAAATTATTGACAACATTTTTTAATATTGCTATATGGCGGTTAAAATTATCGGGAAGTTATTTATGAAACAGAGAATTTTAACAGTATCATATAATGGTTGGTGGTGGTGGAGCCGCATACAGGGGGTCATCCGCTATTGATCTTTTTTATTAATTAAAATCAAAGCCGTGGAGAGACTCTCACCTTCACGGCTTTTTTGTTTTTGCTGATAAGCCAGGGCCGTGAAATAAGTTCACGGCCCTTTTTTTTTACAGGCAATAAGGAGAAACAAAAAATGTATCAGCCCAGTTTTGAAGAATTTGCCGGCATGGCGCAAAGAGGAAACCTGATACCCGTTTACCGGGAAATATTGGCAGACGTGGAAACGCCGGTATCCGTCTTAATGAAGCTATGCGAGAAGGACTACATTTATCTGCTGGAAAGTGTCGAAGGCGGCGAAAAATGGGGGCGTTATTCCTTCCTGGGCACTGATGCGGGTGTCATATTTCAGGTGCGCGGCGATAAAGTAATTATCACAGAAAAAGGCAGAGTCGTTGAAAGAGAACATAACGGCAATCCTATGCGCTATCTGCGTGACTTGCTCAATCGCTACCAGCCCGTTACCGTTCCCGGCCTGCCGCGCTTTTACGGCGGCGCCGTGGGTTACCTGGGCTACGACATGGTACGCTATTTTGAGAAACTGCCAGGCGGTCAGAACAATGATCAGGGACTCGATGAAGCCATCTTTGTCATCAGCGATTCCATGATGATTTTTGATAATATTCGTCATACAATTAAAGTGGTTGCCTGTGCTTTCACCGAAGACGCCGAATCACTGGAAGACAGCTATGCCTCGTCCTGCCGGAAAATCGAAGATATGATCAAAACATTGTCGATGGCGGTCACACATCAGGAAAAAGATTCCGTGGATGCAGGCGATATATCTTTTACTTCCAACATGACCAAGGAACAATATGAAGCCATCGTGGATAAGGCGAAGGAATACATAAAAAACGGCGACGCCATCCAGGTGGTTCTCTCCCAACGTTTTCAAACGGAGTGCGTATCGAATCCCGTTGACCTTTATCGCGCGCTGCGTTTCGTAAACCCTTCGCCCTATCTGTTCTTTCTGAAGCTGGGCGATGCAACCCTGATCGGTTCTTCACCGGAAGTTATGGTGCGTCTGGAGGAACAGACCATGGAACTGCGGCCGATTGCCGGCACAAGAAAAAGAGGCGGCACCGAACAGGAAGACCGGCAGCTTTCCGATGAGCTGTTGTCCGATGAAAAGGAGCGCGCCGAACACGTAATGCTCGTGGATTTGGGCCGAAACGATCTGGGGCGTGTTGCCCAAACCGGCTCCGTGCAGGTAAATCAGTATATGGTCGTGGAAAAATATTCCCACGTGATGCATCTGGTATCAAATGTCCGCGCGCAGCTGCTTCGCGGCAAAGATGCCTTCGATGTACTGGCGGCCACCTTCCCCGCCGGCACTTTAACCGGTGCACCGAAAATTCGGGCGATGGAAATTATTGATGAGCTCGAACCGTTGAAGCGCGGAACTTACGGCGGTGCAGTAGGTTATTTCAGCTTCAGTGGCAACATGGATTTTTGTATCACCATCCGGACAATACTGCTTAAAGACGGCCAAATATATATTCAGGCAGGCGCCGGCATCGTTTATGATTCAGTTCCCGAAAAAGAACATCAGGAATCGGT
Source organism: Smithella sp. (assembly GCA_039679455.1). Taxonomy (GTDB): domain Bacteria; phylum Desulfobacterota; class Syntrophia; order Syntrophales; family Smithellaceae; genus MVRV01. The sequence continues at coordinate 10,610 of JBDKUX010000006.1, forward strand.
AAACAAGGCCCGCGCCATGCTGCAGGCAGTGCGGCTGGCCGCCGGCTGTTTTGCTATTAAAAACGGCAGGTAACAGACAAGAGGAAATATTATGATTTTGATGATTGATAATTATGATTCATTTACATTCAACATTGTCCAGTATCTGGGACAGATGGGCCAGGACGTGCGCGTCTACCGCAATGACAAAATTACGCTGGAGGAAATAGACAAGCTCCGACCGCAGGCGATTTTTCTTTCACCGGGTCCATGTTCACCGCGGGAAGCGGGAATCACCGTAGAAGTAGTCCGCCGTTTTTACACGAAAATTCCAATCATGGGTGTATGCCTGGGGCATCAGTCTATAGGATTCGCTTTCGGGGGAGAAGTCGTCCGCGCCGAACGCATTATGCACGGTAAAACCTCTCTGGTACACCACGACAACAAAACAATTTTTACCGGTCTGCCCAATCCTTTTTCCGCCGGGCGTTATCACTCCTTAATAGTAAAAAGAGAGACGCTGCCGGATTGTCTGGAGATCAGCGCCGAAACGGAGGAAAAGGAAATCATGGGTTTCCGGCACAGAGAGTATCCCGTGGAAGGAATCCAGTTTCATCCGGAATCCGTGCTTACTCCCCAGGGTAAAAGAATTATTAAAAACTTTTTGAAGTATACCGGAAGAAAGGAGCATTAATCATGATCAAGGAAGCAATCGATAAGGTTGTAAAAAAGATAGATTTAAGCGAAGCGGAAATGATGGCGGCAATGGAAGAAATAATGGAAGGCAACGCCACGCCCGCCCAGATCGGCTCTTTTATAACGGCACTGCGCATGAAAGGGGAAACAGTGGAAGAAGTTACCGGTGCGGCGCGCATCATGCGCCAGAAGGCAACCCACGTTAATGCCTGTGCGACAACCATCGTCGATACCTGCGGCACAGGCGGTGATAAATTAAATACGTTCAATATTTCAACGACTGCAGCCTTTGTGGTCGCGGCAGCCGGCATTACCGTAGCCAAGCACGGCAATCGTGCCGTGTCCAGTGCCTGCGGCAGCGCCGATGTTTTGGAAGCTCTCGGCATCAATGTCAGCGCTGATCAGGAAATCGTGGAAGAATGTATTCAACAGATCGGCATCGGTTTTCTGTTTGCACCCAAACTGCACGGAGCAATGAAATACGCCATCGGGCCGCGACGGGAAATCGGTATCCGCACCATCTTTAACATGCTCGGCCCCCTGACTAATCCGGCGGGAGCTACAGCACAACTCCTAGGTGTCTATGATGCCCAGCTCACTGAAATGTTTGCGGGCGTTTTGAAGAACATGGGAACGAAGAGAGCTTTTGTCGTGCATGGCTCCGACGGACTCGACGAAGTCACCGTTTCCAGTGAAACCCGCGTCGCCGAACTCAAAGATGGAATCATCAGGACATATAACATTAATCCCGTTGATTACTTCGGAAAAACATATCCTCTGGAAGATATTCGGGGTGGTGATCCTGCAGTAAATGCCCAAATAGCTAAAGACGTTCTTACAGGCAAAACGGGGGCCTGCCGTGATATTGTGATCCTTAATGCCGCCCTGGCAATTGTCGCCGGTGAAAAGGCGGCGGATATCAAAGAAGGAATCAAAATTGCGACGGATTGCATCGACAGCGGCGCAGCCGTGAAAAAGCTGCAGGAACTGATTGAAATGAGCAACAGCTAAGGCGAAAACAGATGATCTTAGACAAGATTGTGGAAACAAAAAAAGAAGAAGTGGCGCAGTCAAAAAAGGAAAAACCGCTCGCCGGTTTGCAGGGCGTGATCAGCGAACTTCCACCATGCCGGAATTTTAAAGCAGCCATCAGTGGTATTTCCTGCGCCCTAATCGCCGAGGTTAAATGTGCATCACCTTCCCGCGGCAGGCTGGTGGAAAATTTTGATCCGTTGAAAATTGCCGCAGCCTATGAGAAAAATGGTGCGGCAGCAATTTCCGTGCTGACTGATGAAAAATATTTCATGGGAAGCAAAGAATATCTGACGCAAATAAAGACTGAGGTTAAACTGCCGCTGCTGCGTAAGGATTTTATTATTGATCCTTATCAGATCTATGAAAGCCGGGCTATCGGCGCCGATGCGATACTGCTTATCGTCCGGACTCTGGGTGCCAGGATTGATGAATTTATCGAGCTCGCCGGGCAACTTGGTCTGGCCGCTCTCACGGAAGTCCACACCGCCGCGGAACTGGAAATTGCACTGGCCGCCGGAGCCGGTATTATCGGCATTAACAACAGAAATCTCGACACATTTGTCACGGACATAAACACCTGTAAAGAACTTGTACGTTCCATCCCGGCTGGTATTGTAATGGTTGCGGAAAGCGGCATCAGAAACAGAGAAGATATCGAAAATATCATGCAGTCCGGCATTTCGGCTTTTTTAATCGGAGAAGCGCTGGTCATGTCTTCCGACATCGGAAAGAAATTAAAGGAATTCAGGGGAGAACAGGTTCATGACGCAGGTTAAAATATGCGGCATCACGAATGAAGAAGACGCGCTCTGCGCTGCTGCCTGTGGCGCCGACGCTCTGGGTTTTATATTTTATGAGCCCTCTCCTCGTTATATTGCCCCGGCAGACGCCCTCGAAATTATAAAAATATTACCGGCCCATATTGTTGTTGTGGGAGTATTTGTCAATGAAGCCGCGGAAAATGTAAAGCAAATATCCGGGTTATGCTGCCTCGATTTTATTCAACTGCACGGCGATGAATCAGTTGAATACTGCTCAGGCTTTGCACAAGAAACAATCATCAAAGCCGTTCATCTGCGCGATGAGAATGATGTACTAAATGCCTACCGATACAATGCCGCGGCAATTCTGGTGGACAGCCGTGATGCCGGTCTTTACGGCGGAACCGGTAAAACGGCGAACTGGGATCTCGCCTTAAAAATAAAGAGCAAAAAACCACTTATCCTGTCTGGCGGCTTAAATGAAGACAATGTTGGCGAGGCATTGGAGAAAGTCGCTCCCTCGGCGCTTGATATCAACAGCGGTGTGGAAATAAAGCCCGGGAAAAAAGATCACAAAAAACTGGCAAAAATATTTGATGTTATTCGTCGTGCCGATGCAGAGCGGCAGAAAATGGACTTAATATTTACGAAGAGGGGATAATAATGAAAAATCAACCGGACAAATACGGACATTTCGGTATCTTTGGCGGGCGCTATGCGGCCGAAACACTGATGCCTGCATTAATTGAGCTGGAAGCAGCCGACAGGGCAGCGCAAAAGGATAAAGCTTTCCAGAAGGAATTTGCCTGGTATCAGAAAGAATACGCCGGACGGGAAACGCCTCTTTATTTTGCCCGCTCCATGACGAAGTCTTTAGGCGGTGCTAAAATTTATCTCAAAAGAGAAGACCTCAATCATACCGGTTCCCACAAAATTAATAATACTCTGGGGCAGGCGCTCCTGGCGCGCCGCATGGGGAAGAAAAAAGTTATAGCCGAAACCGGCGCCGGTCAGCATGGTGTAGCCACGGCAACAGTGGCGGCGCTTTTCGGCATGGAGTGCCGGATATTCATGGGCGAAGAGGACATCCGCCGCCAGGCGCCTAACGTTTTCCGAATGAAGATACTGGGCGCTAAGGTTGTTCCGGTGGCCAGCGGCACGGCCACACTGAAAGACGCAATGAACGAAGCCATGCGCTATTGGGTGGCCAGCGTGGGCGACACGTTTTACATAATCGGCACAACGGCGGGCCCTCATCCCTATCCACAGATGGTGCGCAACTATCAGTCGGTCATCGGACGGGAAACTAAAAAGCAGATCAATAAAATCGAGGGCAGAAATCCCGATATGCTGGTGGCCTGCGTAGGCGGCGGCAGCAACGCGATGGGCATGTTTTATCCTTTCCGCAACGAAAAAAATGTTGTCATGTACGGCGTGGAAGCAGCCGGGCACGGTCTGAATACTTCCGAACACTCGGCCAGCATCAACGCCGGGAAAGTGGGAGTTCTGCATGGCAATAAAACCTATTTGCTGCAGGACAAGCACGGCCAGGTGCATGATGCTTATTCTATTGCCGCGGGACTGGATTATCCGGGAGTCGGTCCGGAACACGCTCACTTCCATGCGACAAAGAGAGTGAATTATATGGCCATCACGGATGATGAAGCAATAGAAGCCTTTTCTTTTTTATCCCGCAAGGAAGGAATAATCCCCGCGCTGGAGAGTGCGCATGCTCTGGCCTACACCATGAAGATCGCCCCCAAAATGTCGAAAAATAAAATTATCGTAGTCTGCCTTTCGGGACGGGGCGATAAAGATGCACAGACGATTATCGAGAAAGGGATTTAAAATTATGAGTCGCATATCGGGAAAATTCAATGTTTTGCGCGAAAAAAAGGAAAAAGCGCTGATCATGTATTTGACGGCGGGAGATCCCTCACTGACGATCACAAAAGAATTAATTTTAGCTCTGGAAGAAGCGGGAGCGGATATTCTGGAAATCGGTGTACCCTTTTCCGATCCCACGGCAGACGGTCCCGTAATTCAAGCTGCAGCACAACGGGCATTAAAAAACGGCACAACGCTTACCGCCATTTTAGAAATGATCAGAGAAGTGCGGCAGGTATCGCAGATTCCGATTGTCCTTTTCGGTTATTATAATCCGATATTTGTCTACGGCGCGAAGAAATTTGCCCATGCCGCCGCCCGTGCGGGCGTGGACGGCGTTCTGGTGGTTGATCTGCCGCCGGAAGAGGCGCCGGAATTGAAGGAATTTACCGATGCAGCCGATATTGATTTCATATTTCTCATTGCACCGACTACGGGCGCTAAAAGGGCGCGTCAGATTGCAGACGAAGCGGCCGGATTTATTTATTATATTTCCATCACCGGCATTACCGGCACGGCGGCTCCAAAGATTGCCGATATTGAAGCCGCTGTGAAGAGACTTCGTAGAATCACTAAACTGCCTGTCGCCGTGGGCTTTGGCATAACGAAACCTGAGCAGGCAGGAGAAATAGGAAAAACGGCCGACGGCGTCGTTGTCGGCAGCGCCCTTGTATGGCTGATTGATGAAAACAGAAATAACCCGGACTTAATAAATATTGTGATGGATTATACTGGAACGATCAAAAAGGAGCTGTATTGATCGCACCATGAGATTTCCTTGACATACCAGGTTATTTTTATTATTCTTTTTTTAAACAAAAGAAACTTTTTCACAAGGAGGATTTTTTCATGAAAAAGACATTAATTGCATTCCTGGTCATTTTTGCCCTGATCACGAGCATGGTACCTGCCATGGCCAAGGATATAGAGGACGTCGATGTCATTGCCGATGCGCTGGTCGTAAGGCCTGTTGGTCTAGCTTCCATTATAGTAGGATCAGTAATATTCGTCGTTGCACTGCCCTTTTCTATTCCCACCAGAAGTGTCGGGAAAGTGGGTGAAGCAATCGTGGTGAATCCATGTAAATACACTTTTGTCAGACAACTGGGTGATTTCGATTACCAGCCATAAACTATCACACCGACAAAGGGACAGACACCTCTCACAAAGGTGTCGATCTCTTTTCTCCGGCAGTTTTCCTACCGCGGAACTGCAGACTATTAATTCACAGCTCCGCTATTTTATAAGAATAATCAGCCTATTTTTTATAGTAGATAGCAATAATCTCCCTTATTTTAAATGGTTGAAATTATATAGAGACTGTTTAAGGTGAACATCCGGAATATATTTTGAGGATGGCGTTTACAAAACAGAAAATGATTCAAGACCTATATATATAACGTTGGGATATAGATAAATAAATTTCTCGGCATATTTATTTTCCCTATTTAATCGCTTATAGAAGACTACACTAGGAAGTTCGTTAGTGATTGGTTCGCACCAGTTCACTAGGGGAATCTAATGTAAATCGAAATGAAAAAAGAGGGGAATTTAGCTTAGTTTCATGAAAAAAACTGACGCCACACCACTTTGGGTATTTCTGGCATTTTCCAGCATTGAATCACGTAGAGGCGCATTGATACTAGTGTGGATCAGTCTGATTTTCAGTTTGTATTGTGTTCCCTGGTTCAACTACTTTAATTTTGACGACAGGGTTGCCAAATTATTTTTAGTCAATGACTGGGTGTGGTTTGCCGTGATGCTGGCAACAACGGTTTGGTATTGGTTAAGCCTGAGATGGATCGACAAAAATGGTGGATGGTAAGTGAACCGCCGCTATCATTCAAAAAGCATGACGCATAACGAAATACTTTAATATTTAATTGAAGTTCTTTGAAAAACGTAGAAGATTCGAGATTCTGCGATGTGCGTATAGAGGCTATTCTCCTGGATGTTAACAAAAATAAAAGCGCAGGGTCTTAGTGGTGATGATCACCCCAAAAAGACCAAGTATCAAACAGCGAACTCCAGGCTGAAAGATAAGACGGCATAGGCGGGTCTCGTTATAAGCCCCTCGCGAAGAATAATATTTTCTTGCGAGGGTTTTTTTTATGATTGAAAACATGCCTCTTATTTCAAATTGAAATCGACCCGGCTCATCTTCGTTTTTTCCTTTTTTTCAGCAGAAAGCGTTTTGGGTTCGATAACAAATATTCGGGCAGGCTGGATTTCACCGGATTTGAGGATCAACTCCTTGATATTTTGCGCACGCCGGATGGCCAACTGGCGCAAATCGCTTTCCGTCACGATAACATTGGTAATCATTAATTTTTCCATTTCTTCTCTGGGCAGCCTTTTCTGTAACCCCAAAGCAGTACGCGGTTTGGGAAACTTTTCGGCCTCGTAAGCCTTCTTCAGATATTTTTCGTATTCAGCAGGAGATACGGAAATCTGCGCAACAGATTTTACTTCTTCCGTTTTGAGCAGAGTTTCTTTAGCTTTCTGTGCCTTGATCTTACGATCTACAGCAGCTTTTTTCAGACCCTCCCGGTCATTTTCCGGATCAACGTGCCCTTCGATATCCATCTTGAGTTGCGGCCGCTCGCTGAGAGCTTTCACAAGAGTGTTTATTTTCTTAAGGTTTTCCTCAGAAACCGCCGGACTTCCATAATCAAACTCAATAAAACTCAACTCCTCACCGCCGCCGGTGATCGATGACAGGAGGGCAAAGGGTGCCGTAAGCGCCTTGGTGATAAGATTTACTATAATCTGCCAGATAATCGGCCAAACCTTGAATTGCGGATCGTCCAGGCTTCCGGAAACCGGTACATCCAGATTAATTCGGCCGTTGCGGTCGGTCAGAAGCGAGACAGCCAGCTTCACCGGAGCTTTGACGGCAGTTGGGCTTTCCACCTTGTCGCCGAGGGTCAATTGATCAAAGAAAATCTTGTTTTTTGCATTAAGCTTTCTCTTATCCACCAGATATTCCACGGTGAAAGTCAGTTTTCCTTTCGTAATCGGATAGCCGAGATATTTGCTCGCATAAGGTGAAACCGGGCTCAGTTCAATATTCCGGAAATCAACTTTCACGTTGGCGTAGAGGTCTTTGATCAGAGGATTGATTTGACCTTTTATTTCCACAGGAGAACCATAACCAAAATTCCCCTTCAGGTTAACAGTGGCGCGGGAGATTTTTTCCGTGGAAAGTCCTTTGACGCTGCCGCCCATATTAAGCATCCGGACGGAATAATTGGGTTTTATAAAGCGGTCCCGGAAATCAATAGTGCCGCCTTGAAAAGTTACAGCGCCGATTTTGATATTTTTAGCTATTGCATCCTGCTTTGCTGTCTGTTTCTTTGCATCTTTTTGCTGTTGATCCGCTTTCACCGTTGCCTGCGCCCCGGCTGCTTTGCTTTCCCCGCCGCCGACGATGTTTTGTAAATTCAAAGTGCCGTCGGGATTAATAATAATTCTGACAAAAAAATCGGTAAGCGATATACCTTTGATATCAAGGAAAAAGGGATTGTAACCCGCCTGAAGCGACTCGAAATAAAGCTGTTTCCATTTGAGAAAATCATTGGCATATAATTCGTCCGCAACGGCAAGGTCGGACACATTGAGCTTTCCTGTATATTTTACTTTGGGTGATTCTTTGCCTTTTACAGCCAGAGAAAAGTTTCCGGCGGTTGAAACTGCGCCCTGCTTCACATTCACCTTAACCTGATCAGCGAAATAAGGATGGAAAGTCCGGATAGCTATATTTTTTACATCCAGATTAAGATCAGCCGACAGTGGTTCGATTGCGATCTGCCCTTTGGCGGAAACACTCCCTTTTTTTTCTACAGTCAGGAATAGATCAACATCGCCCTTCGCATCCTTTGCCGTAGAAAACTTTTTGGCTTTGAGCGTAAGCGGCGCAATGCTGATAACCGCTTTTTTTACGGGCACATCATCTGTAAATGTCAGTTTGGCCGCTTCCAGCTGAAGGTCATCAATTACAAGTTTCAGCGGTTTTTTCTCCTTTTTTTCCTCTTTGGGTGGTTCCACAAGCTTGAGTAAATTAATTTCTCCGGCCTTGCTTCGCTGAACGGCCAGTTCAATATCCCTTGCGGAAACACGGGAAAGATGAATATCGGAATCAAGCGGCAAGACCTCGGCTATGGCACAATTCAGCGCCGGCAGCCGCAGAATTTTCCTGTTTTGCGGATCATCAAGAACGACTTTTCGCAACGCAGCGTCACCTGCTATTTTAACAGTTGGCTTCTTGCCTTTTTGCATGATGAAATTGATTTTCAGTTTTGTATCCAGCCTGGCTGATTTCAGGTTAAAGTTCATTTTAACTGGAACGTATTTTAAATAGAAAGGTATATCCAAATCACCGATATCAATATCAAAGACTGTTTCGCGGGAATCGAGGAAAGGCTTTGTTTTTCCCTTAAGCTCAAAAGGATGGCCGTTGATATTTGCTGAAAATCTCGGCTCTACATAATTTTTTACGTAGGACCCGATATTGGAAATAGCCGGTATGGCCAGATTCATATTGCGGACAGTATGACTGGTTTTATGAGGGGAATCTTGGAAATCAATGCTGCCGTCGGTAATCTGAATGTTGTTGAAGGAAAAATAAAAAGGCTTCGACTCCTTTGCCGGTTTTTTTTCATCCTTGGGCAGTAAATCGGAAAAATTATAAGTATTGCCTTCACTGCGCACTATGTTGATATATGGTTTGGTAAGTTTTACTTCCTCCAGAATTAATTCCCCCTGGAAAAGAGAAGAAATTCCATACATATTCGCATAAAATTCATCAAAGGCAACAAAAGGATTGGGCGATGCTGCAGGTTCACTGATTTTAAAGCCCCGGATAGTCACGGACAAAGTGTAAGGATTGATGCTGATTTTTTCGACGGATACCTGCCGGTGCAAAGCGGCGGTCATTTTTTTGATTAAAACAGGCTTAATAACCGCAGGCAGAATAAAAAAGCCAATGATGCCGATAAGAACAAAAATTACAGCCAGAGCAATTAAAACTTTCTTCCACAGCGCCATAAAATAATCCTCCCAATTATTAAATTGCGCGGCGAATCCAGTTCACTCTTCGCCGAGTGCTTCGAGGTCTGCCAGATCTTTTTTTCGGCCGGTTGCGCGTTTGTTGGCTATGTACTGTATTCTACCTTATGCCCGTTGAATAACTCGAGCAACTCTTTGAAGTCTTGCTGCGCTTCCATAATATTGCTCCCTCAAATAATCAACGGCGGCAATGCGCTCCTCTGCGGGACGGCTCATCCAGTAAGAAATGTCTTCCTTTACGGCTTCAGGATTATGAAGATTGGTTTTCCGGACAATTTTCTTTATTGTACCCATGATTCATTTTTACCATAAAAACATGCGTATTAATATTAGAAGTTGCGGTGATACAATCATTTGTCTTACTACTATTCATGCAGATAGCAAGAGCATATCTGTTCCCAGGTGTCCGGCGGCGAATCTGATGATGCCTGGTAAAACGACATTTGCTTCACTGTAACCGGGCCACAGAGCTTATCACCAATTTCCGATACGATCCTTCCTCTGTCGATTATCGGAAGATTACCGTAGACGAGACTCAGGTGCGGTTTGTATTCCGTATGCGGCGATACATCAAATAAGTCGGACGCCACGGCATGTGCCCTTACTATGGCGGGCGCTCGCGCCACATCAAGGAACACACACCGGAAGTATGAAGTGGAATGCGCCGGTTTCTCCAACCGTAACTCTAACCTTCCTATGTTCCTTGCAAGTTGCGACGCCTTCTGCCGCAATCCGCGAACGGAACCCTGCAGACTGCTAATCAACGTGATGTGGGGTTCGAAGAGCGGGGTCGAATACATTTCACTGTAATGGCGAATTGTCTCTTTTAACAAATTGTATTCTTCACCTGAAGGAACCAGCCAGAAAGCATACTTTCCTTTGTTCATCGTCTCTCCTCAAACTACTTCCTACGTCCTGCGCCCGCAAGATTTGTTCTGTCGAAAAGCCGTGCAGCAGATATTTCGTGGATTTCCCCTAATTTATTAACCACCGGCGGCATACGGGCAGGTCGAGGGAATTCTCCGTTTTCCTCTTCACTTTTCTTATTATGGATGTACCCAGATTTGGATTGGCCTTCTCGATTTCCAGGAGATACGCTATCTCATCAAAGATCGCGGCAATGTCTTCATTATGGACAAGCATGATAGAGCACCCAATATACTCGCGGGATTTATCGGGGCCGCCGGTGATATTCATCAATCCATTGAGCAACTCTCGGCCAGAGCGCTTCATGGGCCTTTTTGCCCACCGACAATCCCACATGTGAACTTGGAAAAAGGAACTCCTCATAATGAGTGGAGGAGACCGCCTCCCGTAGCGCCTTGACCGAGGCGACAGGTACAATATGGTCGTATTGGGCCATGATATTGAGCACGGGAACATCTATCCGGCTTAAGTCCACCCGATGCCCATCAATCCGTAACGCCTTCTTGATGAGGGCATTCTCCTTGTAACATCCTTGAATGAATTCTTCATAGGCCTTGCCGGGCACAGCAGGCGTTTCGACGATCCATCTCAGTCTACGCCAGTAGTCCATCAGTACCTCTTGGCTCATCATCTCCCCGACAAATTCCCGCTGAAATGAGAATTGAGGAAGATGGTAGTACAATAGAGCAATGCCGATGGCATTGATGACCTCACCCGGAATATTCTTGAATAATCTTCTAAAGAACCCTGCATCAAAACATTTACCCCACAGTACTCTGATATCAGGTTTCGAAAAGTCTATGGGGGTAGCGAGCAGTGATATGGAATTTACCAAGCTTGGATAACAAGAGGTGAACAAGAGCGCAATGATCCCCCCCGTACAATAACCAAAAACAGAGGCGTTTCCGATCCTCTTTAGAACCTCTCGAAGATAGGAGACCATGGAAAAGAAACCGATCTCTTGCTCGGCGTCACTATTCCAATTAACCATGTACACCTCAAAGCCCTTCCCGCAAAACTGCCGGACGACGCTGACCTCAGGTCGCATATCCAAGATCCAGGAGTGATTGATGATGGGAGGGATGATCAGCAACCGCTCACCTCTCCCCCCTTCAATATATCTCTCGAGGGTGAAGGGCAGGTCAGTCTTTATCTTGACGCGTGCGCTCCTGGAGGGATGGATATTCCAAAGCGGAAGCATGTCCCTTAATCGTTCGAATGCCTGTCCCCTCATTGGCGCGTGTTTCTTATCCATTGCTTATTCCCAATCAATATACACAATTCCATTTGTTGAACAGATGATGAATGGCAAGAAGAGGCAGAATACTATTCGGATTCTCGTGATTCTGGGTACATACCATATATTTCAACCCCTTTTCTTCTTTCCCGGTTTTGCACGTCGCAGTACCCGCCCTGTCAAACCTTCCATTGCTATAATAAAATCGTTATTGCCTGCCGGGCGGCCTGTTTTTGTTGCTTTTCTTATCGATGATTTGTCATCAGACACCAGGCGAGAATATCAATCTCGTAGCGCTGTGTTTCTTCCTTTATAAACTGCAAATAGGTGGTTCTATCGCTATCGCTTTTAAATATATCCATAGAACGTACACCACATTGTTTAATGTGATGGGGGTATCCGACTGCTACTATTCGAGATATTCGTGCCATGGAAAATTATTTAGTCCATTACGCCGCCTTTTTCAAGATAAATATGTGTTGTGTCCCCGTAATACCCGGAATTATTTAACAGGTTTGTTTGCCGTCAGATCCCATCCTCCGGCTACCTGACCTCCACCGGATCCGTCTGCGCGTTTCTGCTGGATATACGTCCATGTGATTTTGCCGTAGTCGATGCTGACTTCTTCAAGCGGCAAGGCTTCTCCGCCTTGAGAAGAACCGCCGGGACGGTATGAGCTGATCAGGCATTGCTCCATTTTGATTTCATAATATTTGATTTTATCACCTCCAGCACGGCAAAGTTCGAGAGTGACCTCCTTAATATGGGTGCCATTGGCACACGCCAGGGCTAATTTCGGAGAAGCCTTATCCAGCGTTTTAACAACCGAAAAATCCTGAAAATTCGCGCGTTGTGCCGCCGCCCCTCTTCCTGTACTTGCCGGTCCTGCCGTGGGCTGAGACACTCCAGTGCTGAACGAGAGGACTTCTATCCAGTCCTTATGCTTATCATCTGTGCTTTCTCCCAGTATTCCGTCGATTTTTACAAATGCATCAAAAGGCATAGTTTGTACCCTCCTTCTTTCTTTAATTTTTTTTTACCTACTGATAATTTTCTAATTTAGCGAATCGTGGCGCTGACCGGCTTCGCGGCGGGCGCAAGCTTGCTTGCCCATGGCGTGGTGTCCGGTCCAGTGCCTTCTGATGCAATGCGCTGGACATAGTCTGCACCGCGATTCTCGGCAACGCGATCGCCGAAAACATGAAGTTGAGGGGCATACTGCCGATATGCGGAGCATCCCCTCGAACGTATTAGAACTTGATGTGTCTAGCAATGACTTTGTCAATCTCTACAATCGGTGCGTCGTCTGGCAATCCTTTTAACTCTGCTACCACTTCGTTAAATTTACTCTGTAGAAACTGTTCATCAGTGCCAGCAACAATAGGAACACGGAATAGCAATCGCTCTTTAGCAAACGACTCCGATGGAAAGGTTGCGCTAGCCCACGTGCCAATCCGCACGCCAGCATATAGCAACTTTGCCTGAAAATAGGAGCATCCTCCGGCAAGGCATGCCTCGTAAAACATTTTGTCGGCATCCTCACGCTTCACGTTTTGATCATCACACGCAACATCATGAACAATGGACGCGCGACGATAGTCATCTGTGTAAGGACTGCCAATGGTAGACCAAAGTGGACGAGGAATACTTGCTCCGTTGATGACAGTCCCCTTCGGTGCCAACCATCTCTTTCCCTTCGGGTCGTCGTACCAGAAATCTTCGAGTAATGACATATCCCGATCTGATCCATCAGGGTCTGTAAGCCATTCAGTCTTCGGGTTTCCGGAGAATGAGCCGTGATTACTCATAAGAGCCTCATAGAAAGTTCTAATCGCGATGCTGACCGGCACCGCGATTCTCGGCGACACAATCGCCGAGAACAGGTTATTCTATAGTTTCCGGATATCTTTACATTACATAAACACTGTCAAGGTCTATGCAACTGTATATCCTATACACCATTTTATAACTAATTTGATTTGACAACCTCATACTGGTAATCTGGGGATACTATATTAGTTTTTTTCAACCCTTTCTTAATCAACCACATTCCCGAAGCATCAAAATTTCCTATCAATCAAATAACTGATATGGTGTCACCTGATTTGTCGTGAGGGTAAATGGCTGGGCGATTCTACTGCTTTGGGTTATATTCCCGAAAAAATCATGGCCGCAAGATGCACGCAGCACCTTTCTATGGCCATAGAACTTTGTGGTGACGAGGATTAGATGGCAATTATCATGATTAAAGATGCGACCCCATTTCTTCATATTGTACCACCCTGCAGACTATACCACCTTTTTCAGGAGAAATATGTGATGTATCCCCGGAATACCCCCATGCACATATCCATCGTCTTTATCTTCATCCAGTGTTAACTGCTGGATAATTTTTCTATTGACGTTCATACCACTTCCCCTGTTTACGAATTAAATGTAACTCATCAATTTAATGATTGCAATTACTATCTGGAAGGGGAATGGGGAGATATTCTGGGGACTGCATGAGTTCAAGAGACTTCATGTCTCTGCGGCTGGAGCAATCATGTTGATTGCTCCATAATATTAATATTTGGTTCAATCTGCAAGATTGAACCAGCGGAGAAGGGAATATTTTTTTCTCTTGACAGGGAGTCTTTTAATGGGTGACCCTATTGCGAATCCCATTTCCTCCCCCTAGGATTCTGTTTATTTCATTAATTTTCCAGCCATATGACGAAATTCGTTAGTGTTTCTACCCGTTATTTGGCCGAGCACAGAATAAATTTTTTTTAAGCTAGCATCATCAACAAATCCTTGGTTAATTTGTATTTCTTCGAGACCCTTTAAAAACAATTTTTTCTTTTCCCTCGGACTTTCATCAACTTCCGAAATACCTATATATTCTCTCAGCCATCTATCCTCACTTGAATAGTAGGCCCTGTTTATGGAGATAATTTTATCTTTCCCAAATATTCGATATCTTTGCCTGATGTAACTATTGTAAATCGATACACTTTTCATATTAATAGGACGAACTAAGCACATGATGATTATGACAATTACCAGCACCGAAGAAATCGTAAGCCAAATCCATCCGGATGATGGACGCATAAAAGGCAACATGAAAACCCCAGTTCCTGGACAATAAAGAAACAGCCACCGAACTAACAGTTTTAAATAATTATATTGAATAACGGCTAAGGGCTCGTCATCACTCTTAAGAAAATTATTAGAATTATTAGGTGCGGTTCTATGCTCTTTTTCTTTTTCGTTTATATTCTTCATGCTGCCATCCTGATATTAACCACATCGCGATCTCCCGATGTATCGGCCCAGGCATCAAGCAGTTGATCGATTATTTCCAGTTGTTCATTTCTGATTGTCGCCTGGCTGTATTGATTTAATATATTCTGGAGTGTTGGCGAAAGGCTGGTCGCTTCGTGCAGGTCATGGCATAACCCCGAGCCATTCATCTCCCAAATTAACGCAAATTAACGGGGTCAGGTCTATTTTCTTAACATAGAACAAAGAAAGTCTCAATCTGATAATTAATCTCATAGTAAAAAAAATAAAAGATACAAAGAGATTTGGGCAATACACCGACAAGTTCTCGTCACTACGTGACACCTCCGCCAGCGGAGGACATGGGGACGCTTTTTTGCGTCTTCGAAAACACTGGCCGAAGTTTTCTTTAAAATATTAATTTCCCGGCAGGCAAATAAGTGTAAATTTCTGTTTTAATTATTGCAATCAACGTCTGGAATTACCAGTTGTGATATTTCGCTTTTTATCTATAATATGGTGCCAGACTAGGATTTAAGGTAAAGAAAAAGATATGGCGAAACTGACTTTAGATGAATGGGTTGCCCGTTTAAAGAAAAACAAAAGTTTTAATTATAATGCAGCGGCCATTGTTGAAATTCCGGCGAAAGCTGGCGATTGGGAGGAATATCCGGCCTGGGTTAATCCTCATCTCCGGGCTGTATTAGAGAGACGCGGCTATGCAAAGCTCTATTCGCATCAGGCGCAGGCCGTTCGCTTTGTCCGCAATGGGCAGGATGTTGTACTGGTAACACCTACAGCCAGCGGCAAGACGCTTTGTTATAACCTGCCCGTGCTGCAAAGCATTCTCGACGAACCCGAAACGCGCGCCCTCTATCTTTTTCCGACAAAAGCACTGGCGCAGGACCAGATGCATGAAGTTCACTCGCTGATCGCCGATCTGCAGGCCGATATTAAAACCTTCACCTACGATGGCGACACACCGGACGATGCGCGTCAGGCTATCCGCAGGCAGGGGCATATCGTCGTTACCAATCCCGATATGCTCCATGCCGGTATTTTGCCGCACCACACTAAATGGCAAAAACTTTTCGTCAATTTAAAATACATAGTTATTGATGAACTGCACATTTACCGCGGCATTTTCGGCTCTCACTTTGCCAACGTCATCCGCAGATTAGTGCGAATTTGCCGTTTTTACGGCGCTAATCCCGTTTTTATCTGCTGCTCGGCAACTGTCGCCAATCCCCGTGAACATGCCGAAAAAATACTGGAACGCAAAGTTGCTCTGCTGGATAAAAGCGGAGCGCCCACGGCGGCAAAAACATTTATTCTTTACAATCCGCCGCTGGTCAACCGCGAGCTGGGCATTCGGCAAAGCGCGATGACGCCGGCCCGGAAAATTGCTTCCGACCTGATCGCCAATGATATTCAAACAATAATATTCGCCACCAGCCGTTTAAATGTCGAAGTGTTGACAAAATACTTAAAAGATAAATTTATCCGCACGAAACCCAAAGACGATCATTTTGTCACCGGTTACCGTGGCGGTTACCTGCCGAATCTGCGCCGCGAAATCGAAAGCGGCCTGCGCACCCGTGAAGTCATGGGTGTAGTCAGCACGAATGCTCTAGAGCTGGGCATCGACATCGGCAATCTGGAGGCGTGCATCATGGCGGGCTATCCCGGCTCCATTGCCAGCACCTGGCAGCAGGCGGGCCGGGCCGGGCGCCGCAGCGGGCGCTCTTTGGCCATATTAATTGCCCGGAGCAATCCGCTGGATCAGTTTATTATGGAAAATCCCGATTATTTCTTTGCCCTCTCGCCGGAGCATTGCCGCATCAATCCCGACAATCTGCTTATTTTGCTGCACCACATTAAAAGCGCGGCCTTTGAATTGCCTTTTGAAAAAGGGGAAAAATTCGGCGGTGAAAATCTCGAAGAATTTCTCGATTATCTGGAAGAAAAAGGGGTGCTGCATTGCAGCAATAACCGCTGGCACTGGGCGGCGGAAAGCTATCCGGCGGATGAAGTCAGCCTGCGGTCGATTAATCCCGAAAATGTCGTGGTTGTGGATACGACCGACACCGGCAAACATAAAGTAATCGCCGAAGTTGACTGGGACAGTGCGTTTACCACCCTGCATGACAACGCAATTTACATGATGGAATCCCGGCAGTATCACGTAGACAAGCTCGATCTTCCGGGCAAAAAGGCCTATGTGCGGCAAGTCGACGTTGATTACTACACCGACGCCATGACCTACACCAATGTACGGGTTATTGATTCGTTTGACAAGCACAAGGATATTGGCGCAATAGTGGAGCACGGTGAAGTTCAGGTGGTGCGCAAGGTTGTCGGCTATAAAAAAATTAAATTTTATACATCGGAGAATCTTGGCTACGGCGACGTTAATCTGCCCGAAAAGGATATGCATACGACCAGCTACTGGTTCACCATACCGCGTCACCTCCTGCAAAAGCTCGACTTTTCTCCGGCGGAAATAATTGACGGGCTGGCCGGTCTTGCTTATACTCTGCATCATCTGGCGGCGATGTTTTTAATGGCGGATTCTCACGATATTGACCGTTCGCTGGGAGATAAAAGCGGCGAGTGGTTTGTGAGCCAGGGGAAAGCAGGCCGCATCATTACCACGTTCAGCGATGAACAAAGGGAAATTCCGGAAGAAAAAGCCGGCCTGCGGATCGACGAATTTGATCCGACCATTTTTATTTTTGATTCCTATCCCGGCGGGATTGGGTTTTCAGAGCTGCTCTATAATGAACATGCCAATCTGCTCCGGGCGGCGCGAAGCCTGATCGCAAAATGTCCGTGCGCTTATGGTTGTCCCTCCTGCGTGGGGCCGACGCTGGAAGTGGGAAAATCGGCCAAGGAAATTGTTCCAAAGATGGTGGAGCTGATTATCGGAAAATGAATTCTATTGACAAGTTAAAACGCCTGACCGGTGAAAATATCAAAGCACCAACCAAGCCGACGGAAAAAAATGAAAAGCTTGCCGATCTGCGCCGCCGGATCGACGACATCATGTCGCGTCCCCACAAGTTCAATCAGGACGCAGCAAACAGGAGAATGACTTCAGCCACAGATAAGCTCAAAGAACTCGTATCCGGCGAGGAAATCGAAAACGATTTCGGCAAATTTTTTCTCATATGCGATATCGTCCGGGGTTCCTGCCGCCACGGCCATCGCAATATCAGTGAGACTTTTGATTTTGATATGACGGCGGCGGCAATGCTGGCCAACAATCCCGGCATCAGCGAGTTTACCTGTTCGGATGCCTTGTTTCTGGACACAGAGACTACGGGACTCGCCGGAGGAACAGGGACAATGGCGTTTTTAATCGGTCTGGGCTGGTTTGAGGGAGGCCACTTTCATGTGCGGCAAATTCTGGCGCGCGACTTTGGAGAAGAAAAAGCGGCTCTTGCCCACCTTGCCGAAATTGCCGGTCAAAAGAAATTTCTGGTCACATTTAACGGTAAGGCCTTTGACATTAATCTGTTGGCCACCCGTTTTATCATGAACAGACTGGAGGGCGAACTCTCTTCGTTGCCGCATCTGGATTTATTGCATCCTTCGCGGCGTATTCTGGGGCATCGTCTAGCCAACAGCCGTCTGGTTACACTGGAGGCGGAGATACTGGGAGTAATGCGTGAAGGCGATATCCCCGGCTGGGAGATTCCGCAGCGCTATTTCGACTGGCTGAAAAGACGCGACCCCCGTTTGCTGACGGACATCTTTGAACACAATCGTCTGGACGTAATTTCTATGGCCACACTCACCGCCCATCTGATCGAAATAGTTACGGCACGGGCATTGATCAAAGATGCTCACACCGACGACTACCTGGCGGCGGCGCGCCTTTTGTTAAACCGCCGCGACATGAAAGGAACAGGGAAAATATTGAGTATGTTCGACGAGCAAAGCTGCACGGATTTTTCCACGCTGTCGAAAAAAAAGCTGGCCTCGTTATACAAACGCACCGGCAGACTGGACGAAGCCGTGCAAATCTGGCAGGAAATTGCCGCATGCGAACATCCCGATTTTTATGCGATATCGGAGTTGGCCAAGTGGCTGGAACACAGGGTTTCCGACTACCGCCAGGCAAAAATGCTGGTGGAAAATGCCTTGCAGCAAAACAATGGATTCTCGGACGAAGAAAAAGAATCCTTGCGGCATCGATTAAAAAGGCTGCAGGGAAAAGCCGGGAACGGCGGATAGCTTCGCATCTTTACGGCCTGTTGCCTATAAATGATTATCTCCCGGGAACGGCCATGGAATGGGCAGCAGTCCGTCTACTTCGGTTTTCGTTTTACCGATAAAAGAAGCTCCACATCGGCGAGAATTTCTCTGCTGTCAACATCAATCAGCAGCCATTTTCCATCGTGGTATGTTGTTGCCTGATTGTATTCCCACCGGGTTCGGGCGGACAGTTTCTCTCGCATCACTTCTACTTGAGCGCGTTCTTTCGCCCCGAAAACTATAACCAGCGCAAACCGGTTCTTCTCCGGAATCAACGTGCAGACGGATTTACCTTTTTTGTACCGCACCGACCATCCGTGCTTTTTCCCGCCATAGAGCCATTCATGTACAAAGATTCCAGGATAGTTCCTCTCAATCATAGCTGTGACGCTTTGCCAGAATTCAAAAGCTCTTTCACCAATCCAGGACTTGAGCTTTTCAGGTGTCGGGGGAGTCCCCTGTTCCGTCAGGCGCAGATTTACTTCATCCATATTTTCTACTACATGGCATTAAGCCGGGAAGAGATAATAGGCAAACAGACCACCTCACTCGGATTCCGGCCAGCAATCAGACCATTCTGAAGGTGTTTCGCCTTCCGACTTGCAGGTGGTTAGACAATTTTGAAACAAAGCTTCGCATAATCGTCTGTCCGGGTTTATATTAAAACAGGCTGTCTTTTTGTCTTCGCAGCAACTGATGCATTTCTTCAGAAGCTCAAGCGGATCAGGTTCAGTCGGCTGAGCAACAGAGTTGGAAAAGGAAAAGAGCATAAAACACAAAGCAGCGACAAAACACGAAATAAGGAAAGTCATTCTCTTCTGTTTCATAATTGCCTCCTTCTGCGGTTAGGTTAGTTTATTTATTTGCCGTTTTTTTATTGTTCAGAAACAATTGTTCAACCCGGCGGCGATCGACTTTACCCGTTGCGGTTCTGGTTATCTGTGCTACAATTTTCACGAGACGGGGAACAGCATAAGGTTCCAGCGTGTCCATTAAAAGCTTTCTTAACTGCGCTTCAGTCAGATCTCCGGCGACAACGGCGGCAATAAGGTTTTCCCGCCCCTTGTCCACCGGAAGCGCAATGACCACGGCGTCATTTACCGCGGGCAGTTTTTTGATCTTATCTTGCACATCCTGCAAATCAACCCTCTTCCCGGCGACTTTCACAATGCCGTCCGCCCGTCCCAGAAGAACGAAGCGGTTATCTTTATCCTGGCTGGCTTCGTCGCCGGTCAGGCAGTAGCCGGCGTCATCCCTTTCCATTTCGGGTGAAGCAAAGTCTGATTTAACAGCCAGCCTTTTGTCCGCCAGCTTCCAGGACACATTGTCCAGAGGCTCCCAGCTGTCGGTATTTTCGCTGACAGAACGGGTTGCAATGCCTCCTGTTTCAGTAGAACCGTAAATCTCCGTGATGCCTATCCCCGTCTTTTCCAGAAAATAGAGGCCGTCGGGCCGATCCAGAACCCCGGAAGAAGAAAGGGCCTTTTGAAGCGAAGGAACAGACAGATTATCCACTTTCAACGCCCGGTAATGAATGGGCACGCTGATCAGAACAGTCGCCTTGTACTTATTGATTGCTGAAATGATTTCCTGAGGGAAAGTGCAAATACCCGGCAGTACCCGCGCCTGAGCAACAAAGGGAAGCAATACGGAAAAAAGCAATCCATAAATATGATACGGCGGCGCCGTGGAGATAAAAAGATCATTTGCCGCTATGGCAAATTTTTCTTTCAGATAAAAGGCCTCGGCAAGCAGGTTTCGCGGTGATTTGGACCACACTTTAGGTTTCCCGGTGGAACCACCCGTAAAGAGACTCAAAAACGGTTCATCAGGGTTGCGAATGATCTCCGGAATGCCATATGCCGATGAAAGGAGTGAAGGGTCAATTATCTCCACCCCCGTGGGCATCTCTTCGGGATGATCGGCGATAGCCGCATCAAAACCAGCAGCTTCCCTCATTTCCATAAGCGCATTGCTAGAAAAGGAGTAAGGCAGTATCAACCGGCAGGATCCGGCAAGCGAAGCCAGCACACCGGCGGCAATGAATGCTTTGTTTTCCGTGCATAGGCAAATGTTTTTGTCTCTGTTGCGGCGGGACAATGTCTTTCCAATTCCGGCCGCAAGTTCAAAAACATCTCCATAGCTGTAACCGGAATGAATAAACTCTTTTTCGCAAAGAGTTTCGGATGGAGCAAGAATTTCTTGATACATACTTTGGAATTGATCTTTATTCATGCCAGCCACAACCAAACAAATTTTAATTTGTTTTTTTAACCAATAAAGCAAAAAAAATCAATGCACTAATAAAATATCACAATAATTTCAAGACAATATAAAATAAGATTTGAAACATGGGCAACAGATACCCGTTACGAAACAATTTTTATTGACTTATACGTAGTTTTCTCATTAGTCTATAAAATTAGCCTGCGGACATAATTTCACCTGATAGATTCTGTCTGAGGCTGATTTTTTCTGTCTTGTATCTACAATTTGTTTTGTTGTGGAGAATGGAGTTTTATGTCCCTGACAAATATTGATATCGAGAGTTTGATCCCGCATCGGGACCGGATAAAAATGATTGATAAACTGCTGGAGATAACACCTGAATCAGCTGTGACGACAGCGACAGTAAGCTCCTGCTGGCCGTTGTGTGACGGTAATGCAGTAAGCCCGATCGTCCTGATTGAAGTTGTTGCACAGACTGGCGCAGCAATTGACGGATATAAGAGGAAAATACAACGTAAAACCGGTGGAAAAGGCTTACTGGTCGGCATTAAAAGCGCCCGTTTTACTGTTGACGAAATTCCTGTAGGGACGCACATTGTAGCCAGCGTGAAAAATTCCTATTCATTTGAAAAGTACAGTGTAATAAATGGCATTGTTAAAGCGGATGAAGAAATTCTGGCGGAAATTGTTCTGCAGGCTTTGAGAACAAATGAAGATCCAACTAAAGACTGATCCAAGGAGTTTAATATAAAAATGAAAAAGAAAAAAGTGGCTATAATTACCGGCGCCAGCCGTGGGATTGGCCGGGCGGCGGCCATAGAACTGGCCAAAGCCGGTTATTTTGCAGTCATAAACTATAAGGAAAATGAACAGGCGGCATTCGAAACATTAAAGTTGGTGGAAGAAGCCGGCGGCGCCGGAGAAACTTGCCGGTTCGATGTTGTTGATCCCGATCAGACGAAAGAAAATATCGATTCAATAATTGAACGGCATGGTCAGATCCATGTCCTGGTTAATAATGCGGGAATCAACGCCGACGGACTTTTTATCATGTTGGGAGAGAAAGAATGGGATAGTGTAATTAATACTACTCTTAAAGGCTTTTATAATATGACCAAGCCTGTTTTGCGCAATATGATCAGAAATAAGAAAGGATCCATTGTTTCCGTCTCCTCTGTATCAGGACTGATGCCCAACCGGGGGCAAACAAATTATTCGGCGGCAAAAGCGGGGCTTATCGGTGCCTCGCGTTCGCTGGCTGCGGAAGTGGCGCGATTCGGCGTCAAGGTAAATGTCGTCGCGCCGGGATTGATTGAAACGGATATGACCAAAGACATACCGGTTGCCGAAATTAAAAAAGCAATCCCGATGGCGCGGGTGGGAAAACCGGAGGAAGTTGCTCGTGTAATCCGTTTTTTATGCTCCGAAGATTCTTCGTATATTACGGGGCAGACTATCGCCATCAACGGCGGCATGTGCTGATACGACCGCGAAAAAAGTCCATATGCATCGTTGCGCTACAGCCTTCGTCCCTGCGGCGTACGCTCAAAGTACGCCTCACTCCTCAGGCTTTGCGCGCCTTGCCTCTGGAGCTTTTTACACGGTCGTTACTTGTTAATTTTAAGGGTTACACTTTGATCAACTGCTCATGAAAAATAACCTAATTAAACCAAGCCGATTCATCTTATCGACTTTATTGTTATTTATTCTACTGCCCCGTATTGCATTTGCGGACGGTTTCGAACAACTGCGCCGCAATTCCGCCGGCATCAAAACAGTGCAAGCCCGTTTTGTACAAAAAAAGCAAATGAAAATATTAGCCAAGCCACTTATTTCCGAAGGCCGGTTTTTTTACGCCGCGCCGGATTCTCTCCGCTGGGAATATTTAAAGCCCCTAAGAAGCGTAGTTCTTTCGGGCAAAGGCGGCACTAAACGCTATATTATGTCCGGCGGAAAAATGGTGGAAGATAAATCCGGCGGCGTAAAAGCCATGGGCATCGTCCTGGGTGAAATTACCAACTGGATGAGCGGCAAATTTGACAAAAACCCTTCTTTTCATGCAATTCTCAAAGAGGGAACGAATACACTAATTACGCTTATTCCGACGGAACAAAACATGGCCGGCATGATTGAAAAAATAGAGATATCCCTTGTCAAGAAAACAATGGCGGTTAAATCAGTTAAAATTATTGAAGGCAAAAATGCGGCGACCATAATTGATTTCAGTAATGTGGAAATCAACAAAGTAATTAACAATTCCGTGTTTCAGGATGTCGAATGAAAAGTATTCGGCTTCTTATATTAACCGTTCTACTTCTTATTTCCTGTCAAACACTTCCGGTAATCAAACCGGTTACTCTACAGCCGGAGACAAAGGCTTTAGTCTGTCCGGTTTGCCCATCACCGTTTTTAAAAGAACCATACCGGCTGGTGCATATTATTGAAGCACAAGTGGCCGGTGAAACAATGGGGACACTAATCGGTATTACACTGATCAATCCGTCAACGCGATTTGTGTCCTGCGCAATGATGACGGCGGAAGGCATGGTGCTTTTGGAAGTCGAGGCGTCCCCCGCACTGAAATTAATACGGGCGCTCCCGCCTTTTGATTCCCGCGATTTTGCCCAAAATATGATCGAGGACATCAGGCTGATCTTTCTGACACCGGAAGGAAAAATCACGACCAAAGGAAGTCTTGCCGACGGCGCAGAAATCTGCCGCTGGCAAACCGGAAGCGGCGGATTCATCGACGTCATTGCCAGACAGCCGGAGGCATTCGAGATCAACAGATACGCAGCATCCGGCGATTGGAAGCGCAAGATCAAATTAAAACACAGTGCGGAGAATTTATATCAGAATATTGAACTTACGGCAAAAGATGCTTCCAACTATTCCCTGGTTATGACACTGATCGAGTCCGAACCGGCAGAAAGTGAATTGCAGCCCGGAAATCAAGGTCTACTGAATAATGAAGAAAACTGTGGAAGGTAAAAATATTGTCATTATCGGTGCGGGTATCGGCGGTTTAAGCACGGGTATTCTGTTGTCAATTCTGAACTACAATGTAACGATAGTGGAGAAAAATCCGCTCGCCGGAGGATTGATGCGTTCATACCGGCGTTCGGAAATTGACTGCCCCGTTGGTGTTCATTACGTGGGAGCATTGGGCGAAGATGAGCCTCTGGGTAAAATATTCCGCCTTCTGGGCATCAGCGTTAATGACCTCTTTGAAAGAATGGGGCAGGATGGCGTCATTGACCGCTACATCTTCGACGATTTTACATTTGACTTGCCCACCGGCATTGATGCCTATGAAAAAAATCTGAAAGCGGCATTTCCAAAGGAAACGGCGGCGATTGCTGTGGTCGCCGCTAATTTACGCAGGTTTGCCCGCCTCATGCTCGATCCTTCGTTTTTGCTCGATCAGGGTGATCTCTTCCGGAATGTCGAGTATTTCGATGCAATGAGCGAATACGTGCAAAAGCTTAATCTCTCGGATAATTTGCAGTCTGTACTGGCCGTGCCTGCATATCTTATTGGAGTTCCGTTGATGGAATGTCCGGTTATTTTTCATCACATGGTTTTGGCAGGTTATTTGTTTTCCTGCTGGCGGTTAAAAGAAAACGGCAGCAAAATGGCTGATTTTTTTGTGCGGCGTTTTACCGAACTCGGAGGAAAGCTTATTTTAAACGACGGGTGTAAAAAGATTTTTCTCGAATCCGGCAAAGCAGCCGGGCTACAGCTCGAGTCGGGAAATTCCCTGCCGGCTGACGCCATTGTCGCCGCGATTCACCCCAAGATGCTGCTTCCCCTGCTTCCTCCCGAAGCCTTGAAAAACTCATACCGGCAGCGTGTGCTGGGTATGAGAGAAACGGAAGGTGTTATAGTTGTTCAGGTAAGCGTCGATGCCGGGGCACATCAGGAAATGCCTTATAACATATATCGCCTTCACTCGGGGGGGAAAGGCATCCTACACGATGGAGTTTTTTATCAGTTGCGCCGGGGCAATACTGCCGGAGAACATTTACTTTCCATCATTACTAAATCGCTTTATGACGACTGGAATAAATGGGAAAATACAAAGTCGGGCCGGCGTGGCCGTGATTATGAAGAAAAAAAATTGAGGATTGCGCGGGATCTTTTGCAGGCGTCGGATAAAATTTTAGGAAAACTTACAACGCCGCGCATCATTGACGTTTTCACACCACTGACACTGCGGGATTATGTTAATTGCGCCGAAGGTTCCTGCTATGGTTTAATGCATTCATCAAGTCAGTTACTCAAAATTGCTTCTTTAAATAATGTTCCTCTGCCCGGGCTTTACCTGGCGGGGCAAAATGTGATTGCGCCGGGAGTTCTGGGAACAACTCTGGGTTCATTTAATGCGGCAAGTAAAATTGCCGGCACGGAGCGATTAGCAAAAGAATTGCAATCAATATGCTGAGTCTGTAACAACTAACCGCCAATCTGTCCCATTTTTTTTATGATAGAAAAATAAGGCAATATCTGTTAAAAAAACGCCGAAACAAATCAGCAGGAATTGGAAAACATATGACTCGACAGGAAATCGAAAAAGAAATTAAAGATATTTTCCGGCGGGAGTTCGAAGTCGAAAATCCCGGCATGGATGTTAATTTAAGAGAAGCATACGGGTTTGACAGTATTGACGCCATCGAACTTTTACTGGAAATAGAAAAGTTTTTGGGCTTCGAACTTACCCAGGAAGAAAAAAAACAGGCAATAGGCATCCGCACCATCAACCAGATTTGTGATTATGTCGAAAGGATTGCCCGTTCCAAAACAGATTCTGATTCCGTCGGGGGAAAATAATTTATGGAACGCAGGGTAGTCATTACAGCCGCATCGGCAATTACTCCCATCGGGCACGGTAAGGATGAAATAGTCCACAGCCTGCTCAACGGCGTTTCCGGGGTAAAGCCTTTGCGCGAAGATGAACTGATCAGCCGTTTTATCCATTCCAAAGTCTACGGCACTGTTGATTATCCCATCAGCTATGATTTTAAGCGTCAATACCGCAAGACTATGGCCCCCTGTACGTACTATGCGTGTCAGGTCGCCAAAGAGGTTCTGGAACAGTCGGGATTAACCGAGGAATTTATAACATCCGGCAAATTAGGCGTTGCGTTTGGTTCCATTCACGGCAGCCCGACCACCCAGCGGGATATTTACCGCACCTTTTTCGGGGCAACGGATAATGCTGATTTCAAAAAAATCGGCGCTGTGGACTACCTGAAATCAATGGTGCATACAACTGCCGTCAATATAACTAAAATGTTCGGCATTACCGGGCGGGTGATCTCTTCCGGAACCGCCTGCACGACCAGCAGCCAGTCCATCGGCTACGGTTATGAATCGGTTAAATTCGGCATGCAGGAAGCGATGCTCTGCGGCGGCGCCGATGAATACGATGCAATCACGGTCGCTGTTTTTGATAATCTGCTGGCGTGTTCCACTGCTTACAACAGCGAGCCGCAGTGTACGCCGCGCCCCTTTGATAAATCGCGTGACGGTCTGGTCGTGGCGGAGGGAGCCGGTGCGGTAATGCTGGAGGAATACGAATTTGCCAGAAAGCGCGGCGCCGATATTTTAGCGGAAGTGATAGGTTTCGCCTGCAACAACAACGGCGGCGATCTGATTCTGCCCAACCTCGGCGGGATAACCAACACACTCAAACTCGGCGTGGAAAACGCGAAAATCAATCCTGATGAAGTTGATTTAATCAGCGCCCACGCCACCGCCACCAAGATGGGCGACATCATTGAGGCGCAGGCTATCAGCAGTGTTTTTGGCGATCATCCTTATGTTGTGGGTTTAAAAGGCTACATGGGCCATACAATGGCTGCCTGCGGGAGCATCGAAACAATTCTTTCGATTTACATGATGCAGGATGGATTCATTGCCCCTACCCTGAATCTGGAAGAGGTTGACGAACGGTGTGCGATGCTCAGGCATGTGCAGGAAATTATCCGGCACCCGGTGAAAATAGCGGCTGTTCAGAATTTCGCCTTCGGCGGCGTCAATACTATCCTGCTCCTCAAAAAAATATCCTGAGATTAAAATGTCCCTGCCAAGAAGCATTCAACGCACAACTGATTTTTTCATTACCCTGCTTTTGTGGTCTTACTATCTTTGCGGTTCTGTTGTGCTTTTCTTTTTTTTCTACCTGCCGGCATATCTTTTTGCCGCCAATCGCGCCGCCACATTACAGAAATTGACCCACATCCATATGAAAAACTTTTTTAAATTGACTGAGTGGCTGATTCCCCGCACCAGGTTTACAATCCAGGATGAAGTACGCCAGCTCCATTCATCTGTAATCGTCTGTAATCACCTGTCTTATCTTGATCCTATTTTGCTTATTTCGCTTCTGCCGCAGCACCGGACAATAGTTAAAAACACTTTTTTCAAGATTCCTTTCTTCGGCTGGTTTATGAAAAATGCCGGTTATGTGCCTTCAGCCCCCAGTGAAATGCTGGGTGAGAAAATGGTTAAAAATCTGGAAAGCATCAAGAAATATCTATCGGACGGCGGCAATCTGTTTGTGTTTCCGGAAGGAACAAGAAGTCGCGACGGCAAACTGGCTCCTTTTAACAAAGGCGTATTCAGTATTGCCCATTATTGCAACGCTCCGCTGGCGCTGATTTTTATTAAAGATACGGATAAACTTTTCCGTCCCGGCTCATTTTCCTTTAACACTCATGATTTTAATGAAATCAAAGTGGAATTAATAGATTTTCTTGATCCGGATTATCAGAGCAAGGATTTTTCCACGACAGTCCTGGCCAATTATGTACGCAAACTATATGAAGCGCGTGTGAGGAAATCTGGATAATTCCTTTCTCGCGCCACAAAACACTGTAATAACGAAGATTGGACGGCAATTGTAAATATTAAAGATGCGACCTTTTTTCCCGAACGGGGTGGTATCGGCCCCCTTTCAGGGCTGCAATCAGATCCTCGCGGCTAGTGATTTTTTCTTCAAAGCACGTTGCGATTCGTCCCAGCTCCTCCAGACTGTGGGCGTCGCTGCCGCCGCACTGGAAGAGTGGATACTGCTCGCGCAACTGCTCCACCTTGCAATTTTCCACATCGGAATTGCGCCCGTTGAGCCCTTCGATGATACGGCAGACACCGAGGCTTAAAATTCCCGGCTGGAGGCTTCTGCCCTCGCGGCATGGATGCGCACCGATGACGACGCCCCGCCTGTCCTCGACAAGCCGCAAAAGATTACGGGCGGAAAGACCCGGCTTAAGATCCTCAAAAGAACCGAACAGAAGAAAATCGCCCTCCGGCGTGTCGTATTCCATGCCGACAAGCAGGCATAAGCCGTTTTCCTGAAGGCCTTCGGTTATTTCCCGGCGGCACGTCATGCTGTTGTGATCAGTGACGGCAACTCCGTCCAGCCCCCTTAATCGGGCCAGGTTGATGATTTCGTCCAGCCGGAGGTTGCTGCACGGCGAATGGGTTGTATGTACGTGAAGATCGAAAATCATGTTGACTCTATATAGATTTTTTTGCAATAATACCAATGCATTAATATAATAACAAAAGGCGCTTTATTCCTGCAGGGAATAGCTCCGGTTTAACAATTGCCGTCTGAACGGCTAATACCATTTCTAAATCAAGCGCTATCTTTGTTGGCGTCGTCGTCGGCTTCCTCAACGTATTTATAATACGCATCATCGCCTCCTCCTGGCAGCCGCGATATCATCATTGATTTAGAAATGGAATAAAAATGCGGCAGGAGGCCTGATGAAGAAATGTCTGCTGATTATTCTCGATGGTTTGGGGGACCGGTCTTTTGCCTCGCTGCGACATCAAACACCTCTGCAGGCCGCTTATACGCCCGCGCTGGATGCCATCGCCCGGGCCGGTGCAAACGGGCTTTACCACGCAGCGTGCCTGGGTCAGGCGCTGCCCAGCGAAAACGCGCATTTCGCGATTTTCGGTTTCAATCCCGATGACTTTCCCGGCCGGGGCGCGCTCGAAGCTCTTGGGGCGGGCATTCCCTTATCCGAAAAAGACGTGGCCCTGCTGGCGCACCTGGCCAGCATCTACGAGGACAAGGGCTTTCTGTTCGTAAGAAAAAACGTGGCCGAAGCGTCGCCCGACGAAATTGCAGCCATCCTTCCCGCCGTAACCCAACCCTGGGGCGAGGATATCCGGATTGAATTCCATCCCGTGAAGGGGCCTTTCGGCGTGCTGATGATGACAGGGGATGTGAGCCCTTATATCACCGACACAAACCACATGACGGACGGACGGCCCGTGATGTCCGTCGTGCCCTGGAAACCTTTCACGCGCGATGCGTCCGCCTGCAAAACGGTCAAAGCCCTTTCGAAATATCTCATCGACATTTACCGGCGGCTGGACGGTCACACCATCAATCAGGCAAGGCGGCGGCTCGGCCTCACGCCTGTGAATGGTCTGATCACCCAGCGGGCGGGGCGGATCAAGAACATTTCCTCTTTTTCCGAGCGTTATGGCCTCACGGGGCTTTCCGTTTCCGCGGGCGTTCTTTTTAAAGGCACGGCCGCCTATCTGGGGCTGGACTTTATCCGCGGCGAAGAATCCAACGACCCCGAAGAAGAAATCGCCTGTCGTCTGGCGCAGGCCCGCGACGCTCTCGAAACCTATGATTTTATCCACGTCCATACTAAAGCACCGGATGAAGCGGCCCATCGCAAAGATCCTTTGCTGAAAAAATCCGTCATTGAAGCGCTGGATCGGGGCATCGCCCGGCAGATCGCTCCATTTCTTGACAATCCGGATATCCTCGTGATTGTCACATCGGATCATTCCACGCCCAGTGAAGGATCACTCGTCCACTCCGGAGAGCCGGTGCCGCTGGTCATGCACGGCTGCGGCGTGCGGCGGGACCGCGTCGAATCTTTTGACGAAGTGTCGGCGGCTGCAGGTGCGCTGGGGATGGTGCGGGGAAAAGAAATGATGTACCTGATTCTCAATTACCTGGACCGGGCAAAATTGGTGGGAACCATGGACACGGAAAACGATCAGCCCTTCTGGCCGGGAAACTATTCCTGGTTTTCGTTAAATGAAGAAGGCCCCGGCACGGAAGGCAAGGACGAATGACTGAAGAAGAAAATTGCTCGCCCCGCCCGCCTTACGAAACGGGCGTTATCCACGGCAGGTTTCAAATCCTTCATCTGGATCACATGAAATATCTTCTTTCCGGCAAAGCGCTGTGCCGCCATCTCGTTGTGGGCATCACCAACCCCGATCCGATTCTTACCCAGGCAGATCCGGCCGACCCCGCAAGAAGCAGCGCGTCCGCCAATCCACTGACCTACTACGAACGGACCGTACTAATCCGGTCGGCCCTCGTTGAAAGCGGGATTCCACTGTCTGAATTTACAATAGTACCGTTTCCCGTCAACCGGCCGGAACTGTATCGATATTATGTACCTTTGGATGCTGTTTTTTTCCTGTCCATTTACGACGGCTGGGGAATCAGGAAAAAGGAGCTTTTCCGGAAAAGCGGCCTTGCCATTCATGTACTCCGGGAAGTCCCTGCTGAACAAAAGGGACTTTCCGCAACAACCATCCGCGAAGCCATCGTAAACGATCAGCCCTGGGAGCATTGGGTGCCTGACTGCGTGGCAGATCAGTTAAATAAGTGGAACATCCCCGCCAGGCTGAAAAAAATAAGGTATGAAACGACTTAGTCTGAAAATCGGTTACGAAAACACATTCGTATTATAACATGAACCTCCAGGCGCAGAACCATTCTTCCGGGTGTTCATCAGGAGGACAGCCTATGCACATGGATTTCTCGCTGTTTCAATCTAATCCTGACCAAAAACATTTTCGGACAATGTTGCTGTTTCTTTAAGGCATTTCGTCGTTATGGAGGCCACGGGCGATCAATTCAGCGATATCGAGGATTTCCAGCTGTTGCTCCGGATCTTCGGCTTTCCCGGCATCTTCAAGCATCTTGGCGCACTGGGGACAGCAAACAGCAACGATATCCGCGCCGGCATCCCTCGCCTGAGCAATGCGGATGCGCGCGGAGCTTTCCTTTCCACCCCCCAGAATGTCGGTGAAGAAATTCCCGCCTCCGCCGCCACAGCACAGGGCGTTGTCGCGACTGGCGGCCATCTCCATAAAAGATATTCCCGGCAGCGCGGCCAGGATCTGCCGGGGCGCTTCGTAAATGCCGTTATGACGGCCAAGGTAGCAGGGATCGTGATAGACGACGGTTGCCGGACATGCTTTCATCATCGGAACCAGAGAATCGATTTTTTTCGCCAGGATTTGCGTGTAGTGATACACATCCCAGTCGGCCCCGAGCTTCCGGCAGTCCCGGGAAAAGGCATTGAAGGCATGAGGATCAAGCGTTATAATTTTCCGGACGCCACGGGACTTGAACAATGCCATATTTTTTCGGGCCAGACTCTCGAACAGCCAGGCTTCGCCCAGCGCCTGCACTTCGTTGCCGTCGCATAATTCCTCCCGGCCTAAAATCCCGAAAGAGACGCCGGCCTTTTGAAGAACACGGACGACGGCGCGGGCTATTTTCTGCCCCCGTTCGTCGTACGAGCCGACGCAGCCGATATAGAGAAGATAATCCTGTCCGTCATAGATGGGAACGGATAAATCACGGGCCCAGTCGCCGCGCTTCTCCGGCGGTTCTTTATAAGGATTCCCGTAGACCTGAAGAGCCTTGAAATAATCCCGCACGGACGGCGGCAGCGTTCCTGTTTCCACAACGGCCTCACGGGCGGCGACTAAAATATTGATGATATCATCGTTGAAAGGAAAGATGCAGTGCTTGACACAGTTTGCACACAGGGTGCAGGAATAGAGGATCTGCTCAAAGCGCTCGCTTGTCTGCACGTCGCCTTTGAGCCAGGCCTGAGTAAGCCATAGTCTGCCCCCCGGTGAAAAGGATTCAAACCGATATTTGAGATGGGGAGGACAGTTGAAATCGTCATAGTCATCCGTCAGTTTGCAGTACCCGCAACGGAAACACCGGTGCAGAAGATCTTCATATTTCATTGAGGCGCCTCCCAGTTTCCGGGATTCATGATCCCTTGCGGATCCATGGCTTTTTTGATTTTTTCTATAAGCTTCGCCGTGTTGGGATCCATTTTTTCCATGACCAGTTTCTGCGCTTCCGCCTCCCCCTTCCAAATCATCCCGCCGATGTCAAGGGTGAACCGGTTAGATTCGTCCACCGCCTGCCTTGCCGCCAGAATATCGACCTCATCAGCCCGATTGAAGGAATAATTGAAGCCGAACATGATGCTGTGGCAGGTCAAGACCTGATGGACGTAAGAGGCGACCATGCCGTGGGCATGGGCGATCTCAATTCCTTTGCGCCAGGCGGCGGGCACCTTGTCGAAGGGCAGGATGGCGGCCGAATACTGAAATCCGCCCCCCTTTCTGAAATCGGCGGCCAGTGCGGCCTTGGGCGGCACATCGAGGAAGCGCGCCCGGAGAGCTGGATGCAAATCCTCGACCGGTTTGATCGTTTCGCCGCTGCGGATTTTACCGGCGAGATCTAGATAAATCTTTTTTTTCATAGCCAGCTCTTCTTCCAAGTGGGCGGAGAGAACAATGACATAGAAGATGTGATTCATCCAGTCGGGCTTTTCCTGTGTGATCAGGAAAAAGTCTTCCAGCAGATCAAGCTGGGTTAACTCAAAGATGACCTCGGGAATCGCATCAATGTCGTCGGAGGAAAAGACGATAACGTCGCGGTATTGAGGCTTCGGGTAAAGCTTCAGGGAAAGCTTGGTGACTACCCCGGTCGTACCAAACCAGCCAATGAACAGTCCGGGCAAATCCGGGATGGGTCCGCGTGTGTACCATGAACCGGTCACCGCCGCCGACCCCAGTTTGCATATTTCCCCCGTCGGCAGAACAACCTCCATCCCGTTGACCATATCGGAATTGAGCCCGTAGCGCGGGGTGAGATGTCCGTGCCCCTGAATGACGGCGTTTCCCACAACCGTCACAGTCGGGGGCGCCTCCGGTGTGGAATGCTGCAGCCTGGGGTGATGTTTTTTCAGATAGGATCTTAGGGCGGCCTGTGAAACACCCGCCTCAAGCAGGACATAGCGGCTGAGCTCATTGACCTCGAGGATTTTGTCCAGCCGCTTCATGTCCATGACGATCCCCCCTTTTTGGGGAACGACAAGCGCCGACAGCGTGAAACCGCCCCCCAGGGGCGTGACGGGAATACCCTCTCTATTGGCCAGCCGGAGAATGCCCTGGACTTCTTCCACAGTGCCGGGCATCACTACATAGTCCACCCGCCGGGGAGGCTGAGCACCGGAATCACGGGAATAGAGGTACTGCTCTTCCTGCGCACGGGAGACATAATCGCTCCCCGTTATTTCGCAAAGCGATTCATAAATATCCATGGCCACTCCTTCCGCGGACATACGCATGCAATTGAATTGATAAGAACTTTCTTTTAAGGGGCTTGAGTATAAGAAGAGGGGGCTTGTGTGTCAAGGGGATTTTGGCCATCGAATTGCCCGGCGGCAAAGGTAAATGGCCGGTTGATGCTGCCGCTTTGTTTTATGTTGCCGAAAGAATCATCAGCAGCAATGACCGCAGACTGATCGTAGACATACCAGGTTACAACATCGTTGACCGACTTTGCTATTCCCCTTCATAATGGATCAGAGGCATAGATAATGGCATCGTCGCCTCTGACTACCTGGACAAGCCGGTTCTTGTCATTTTCCCCCTAAAAAGGACAAAAAACAATAAGGCGGCTGAAGAAATATCTACAACCGCCCGGAAAAATTTTATCTTGCAATCAATTATGTGTTGTGTCCCCCGAATAGCCCCCTGAATAGCAAGGGGCGGGGAATTGTACCCAAAGAGATTAAAAATCTGGCTAATGCTTAATTCAACAGCATTGCCCATACATCACTCTACTTTCGCAGCATCTGTGCAGCCTTAACGCCGGCGGATAGGGCACTGGTCAAGTCTTTGGCGATCGGCGCCACCGGTGTTGCCGCCAATCCTATCAGGAAAGCCATCCCCATCTGCCGTGACCCCAGAAACTTCATAAATTCTACCTCTTTATCAATAAGCCACCCGCCCAGTAAGGCGAGAATAACCGAGACGACGATGGAATAGACTCTGGCTTTGTTCCGATAAGCCTGGTCGGCTTGTTGATACCCCCGGTCGATGATGGTTGTGAGCATCAAGTCGAAGCGGTTGAAGAAATCAGCATCGTCCGCTTTGGGCGTCCCACCTTCTGCGATTGTTTTCGCGAGTTCTTTGAGCTTCTCCTCTTTCACCCCTGTCGCGTTCGCGAGGTCTTTTGCTGTGTATTCATTCAAACGAAGCTTAATCAGTGATTTTGCTGTAGCTTTTTGTTCGGCTAACGGGACACCATTGAGCCAACGAGCTTTCAATGCCTCTTTCACATCTTTCAAAGGGATAGGAACAGAATTATTCTTGCTATCGTTCGGGAAAAGTTTCTCTAGGATGCGCTTGATATGAACAAATCCGTTGTTCGACACGCCGCCCCAGAAGGCTTTGCTGCCGTCGACCAGGGCATAGGACGCAGTACCAAGAGCGGCTGTGGCAGCAATGAGACTGGAAATAACATTAATTAAATCAGACATAGTAAACCTCCTTGTTTTAGTTGCCGTTTTTTTCAAAAAACATAGATCATTATTTCGTGATCATGCCCTCCATAGTCACCAATAATAGAAATTATTTTCATCGATACCGGTATCCAGATTCCAATCTTTGAGGTAAGCGGCAGGCCCAGACGAATTATTGTTATAGATGTCCTCGAAAAGGCATTTCCAGACGTCAGTAACCTTGGTAACGGCTTTGTAGAACACATATTGCCTGAAATCGACTTTTGACTTGTCAGGCAGTGTCAACTGATCGATAAAACGCAGCCGTTCATCGGAAGTCAATTCATCAGAATTCTTGTAAGCAAGGTTTTTCCCTTTGGCAATGTGCCGGAAAATGGGTCCAGGATCTTCGGCAAAAGTAATCCTGGACATAAAGTTTTCATGCCAGCAATCAGGATCGATCTTGTCGAAATACTCAGCCGCCCCGGAATGCGTCGTTTGCAGCGTTTTTATCCAGTAATCGCGGAGATAAGGATGAATCTTATTTTCGTCATAGGGATCGGAACACATCTTTAAAAACCTGGCATAATCGCTGTGCCGGATTTCGAGATTCTTGATTTCATGAAATATATAGCTGTCCTGAGTCAGCTCACAGTGCCGGTGTTCCGTGGAGTTAAAGATATAAGGCCCTACCGTGGCTTGCACAACCGGATGAATGACCGAATCGACGACGAGATGAGATGCAAAACCGCAGAGCCAGGCGATGCAAACATCGGATGCATTGGCATAATTACTGGGAAGGTTTTGGATTCCATACCGAACAAACTCGCCGGTATTTTCATAATGCATCCGATCCGCCCAGCTGTGAACCTTAAAGAAACCGCTTAACAGTTCGGTAAGATACGGATAATCAGGACCTACGGCGCCAAGATAAACGAAATGGATGAGGTTAGAAATTGTTTGAAAATGAGGATGCCTATCCGGGATATTTGCATATTTTTTTAAAGCATCTTCCACTACCATCCAATGGGTAAATGTTCCCGCCATAAAAATATCCTCTATTTCTTTTTTATGCTTTCAGTTCAAGTTTTGAAAGCGCTTTAGTGTTTTGTCGGATATGACATTTATTCAGCCCCGAACTTGTTGATGTATAAGCCATAGAGACTCTACATGAAATCGAGTTGAAATAATTTACTCCCTTCCAGATCTGCATTACCGGATATATTGTGATGATTTTTAAAAAATATTTGACCTGCACCGACAATATGTACCACTTAAGTTAGTGAATTTTTATCTTTTTCGACATAGAAATGCAATGCATATTTATCTAACTATAAACAGATAGTAATATTATCTATAATATTAAATACAGGAGTGATTTTGGCATTTATAATGGGTATATGAACCTTACCAGACATCAAAAAAAGTGTTACATTATATCTTCGCGACATTCCCAACAAATGGGGTCAGGTCTATTTTCTTAACATAAAACAAAGGAAGTCTCAATCTGATAATTAATCTAATAGCAAAAAAGATAAAAATGTTAACAATACAGCCTGTTGCCCAAATGGTTATCTATTTGAAGCAGCCATTGGAAGCGTTCTTGCCATGAATTCTGGCGGATATGCTCGATCCAACAGCAATAATTGTTTGACTTTTCTCCCGGCCGGATTTAAGTTTCTGACACCTGAAAAAGGTCATAAAGGATAATTTTTTCAAAGTTATACATGCAAACAAAAAAACGTATTGTAATTACCGGTTTAGGAACAATAAACGCTGTTGCCCACAACATTCCCGATTTTGTTTCCGCCCTTTTGGCAGGTGTCTGCGGTATTGGGCCGCTGGATCTTTTTGATACCGAGGGATTTCGTTGTCATAACGGCGGTCAAATCAAAAATTTCTCTCCGCCGAATTACATTCCGCAAAATTTCTCCCTAAAAAGAATGTCCCGGGCGGACATGCTTTCTTTTGCCGCCACTCTTGAAGCGCTCACCGACGCCGGACTTTATCCTTTGCCGCAACCGTTGGCCGAAGAAACAGGAATTGTCATCGGCGGCGGTTCCGGCGGGCTTCTCGAAGCGGAATTTTTTTATCAGGATTTATTAAAAAAAAACGGTAAACACGCGCATTTTTCCAGACTTTCCACTGTTTATTGCGCTTCGTCGGCCGACCGCATCGCTTCCAATTTAAGTTTGTCAGGTCCCAAAGCAACATTCATGACGGCCTGTTCGGCGGGGGGCACAGCCCTGGGTTATGCGCGGGATTTAATTCAAAACGGCCAGGCAAAGATGGTGATCGCCGGTGGTGTGGAACCCATGTGCAGGATTACTTACGCCGCTTTTAATGCCTTGAAATCGCTTGATCCGGGGGTCTGCCATCCTTTCGACAAAGACCGAGCAGGATTATCCCTGGGCGAAGCGGCGGCGATCATGATACTGGAGCCGCTGGAGGAGGCGCTGGCCCGCGGCGCTAAAATCCACGGGGAAATTCTGGGCTACGGCGTCACCTGTGATTCTTTCCATATGACGGCGCCCGATGAAAATGCTTCCGGCGCCATCCGTTCCATGCAGGCGGCGCTCGTGGACAGCGGTCTTGCAGGCGAAGATATCGATTACATCAATGCCCACGGCACGGCAACTCCCGTTAATGATGCTATGGAAACCAAAGCTATCAAAGAAGTTTTTGGGGAGCGCGCTTATTCCATTCCGGTGAGTTCGACCAAAGCTATGACCGCGCACACGCTGGGTGCGGCGGGCGCTTTGGAAGGCATCGTTTCCGTTCTGGCGTTGGAGCACGGCTTTATTCCGCCGACAATTAATTTCCGCGAGCCCGATCCGGCCTGCGATCTCGACTATGTGACTGACGGCGCACGAAAGGCCGATCTGCGTGTTGTACTTTCCAATTCCTTCGCCTTTGGCGGCAATAATACGACGGTAGTATTCGGCAAATATGACCAGAAAGGTGTCCGCAATGGATGACAACCTCGTAAAAAAGGTCGGATGCTGCGTTGCTCTTCATCCCTCCCCGTGTCAGGCACGGGGCAGGCTACCTGCGGCGTACGCTAAGTACGCTCATTCCTCAGGATTCACGCGCCTTGCCTGCGGCCTCGCGTGCCCTTCAGGGTATTTTACGAGGTTGCCTGAAAATTGTAAATTTTTCGACTATTTACGAGTCCACCATGGATAATTCAAAGCAGATTGAAAAAGCCCCAAGAATTGTGATTACCGGCATCGGCATGGTAACGCCCCTGGGAATCGGCAAGAATCAATTCAGCCATCGGCTTTTTGCCGGCGACTGTGCCGTCGCTCCCGTCAAATCCTTTGACACTTCGGCGTTGAGCTCGCATTGCGGCGCGGAAGTTAACGATTTTCAGCCGCGCGATTTTATCTCGCTTAAAAACATCCGGCGGATGGACAGAATTTCTCAGTTTACATCAGCCGCCGCTCGTCTGGCCCTCGAAGATGCCGGACTTACAGTTAATACCGACAATCGGGATCGCATCGGCATTGTGCTGGGCACATCTTTCGGCGCTACTGATGTGACCGTTCAGTTTGCCGGCACGCTGATCAAAGAGGGTCCTGCCTTCGTCAATCCCATCCTGGTTCCCAATACGGTCATGAACGCGGCGGCCGGACATACTTCCATTGAACTGGGATTCCGTGGCGTCAACACCACGGTGACTCACTTTGCCGTTTCGGCGGAAACCGCCATCGCTTATGCCGTATCAGAGGTGCGGCGGGGAGCGGCGGATTTTATTCTGACCGGCGGTGTGGACATTTTATCGAAATTTTATTATGAAGCGCTGACCCGATTTCACGCTCTTTCGCCTTTA
Organism: Smithella sp.; assembly: GCA_039679455.1. Lineage (GTDB taxonomy): Bacteria > Desulfobacterota > Syntrophia > Syntrophales > Smithellaceae > MVRV01. The sequence continues at coordinate 49,379 of JBDKUX010000006.1, forward strand.
GATGGAAAATTTGAGGAATCCAAGCCCTTTGACTGCGACCGCAACGGCATGGTTGTTGGAGAAGGCTGCGGCATTATCTGCATCGAAAGCCTGGAAAGCGCGCTCGCCCGCGGGCGTAAACCTTACTGCGAGATGAAAGGTTTCGGCCAGAGCTCATCACCGGCAACGCCCACCGGCTGGCCGACCGATGCCGCAGGCGTTAAAAAGACCATCAGCCGGGCGCTGGCCAATGCCGGAATAACCCCGCCGGATATCGGGGTGATCTCCGCCGCCGCCAACGGCGGGATAATTCTCGATCGGATTGAAGCCGAAGCTTATGCTGAAATATTTGCCGGAAATAAAAGCGGCCCCTGGATCACTGCCCTGAAAGGCGCTCTGGGAGAGAGTTTTTCCAGCGGCGGCATAAGAGCCTGCGCCCTGGCGCTTTCTTTCGCAAAAGACGCGTTGCCGCCGACCTGCGGACTTTCAAATCCTCTGGCGCAACTTAAATTTGTCCGCCAGCGCGAAGAGGAAATCGAAATTAATAATGCGCTTCTCGCCGGTATTTCTTTCGGCGGCACATACGTATACCTGGTGTTGGGTAAATGCCCCGATGCCTAAAGAATATTGCTGAGTATAGATCAGCAAACAATAAATATTTTAAGGATAAGAAGACAATGGAAATCGTACCTTACAAGGAAGAGCATCGTATTTTCCGGGATGCATTCCGCAAGTTTTTGGAAAAAGAAATTATTCCCCACATAGACGAATGGGAACAAAACGGCATCGTTCCCCGTTGGGCCTGGAAGAAAATGGGCGAGAACGGATTTTTATGCACATCGGTGCCCCCCGAATACGGTGGATTGGGCGCCGACTTTCTGTACTCCGCCATTTTGATCGAGGAAATGGGCTACGCCAATTTTCAGGGGCTTTCCGCGCGAATACACAGCGATATCGCCGTCCCCTACCTTGTACAATTCGCCACTGAAGAACAGAAGAAGAAATATTTGCCCCCCTGCATTTCGGGCGACATGCTTACGGCCATCGCCATAACTGAACCGGCCGCCGGCAGTGATGTAGCGGGAATTAGAACAACAGCAGTGGATGATGGATCATCATTCATTCTTAACGGTCAAAAGACATTTATCAGCATCGGCGTCAGCTGTGACCTGGCAATTGTGGTGGCACGTGATCCGAAGGAAAACAATGCGCACAAAGCCATTGATCTATTTCTCGTCGAAGCAGGCACTCCCGGTTTTGAAAAAGGAAAAAGGCTCAAAAAAATAGGATGGCACAGCCAGGACACATCGGAACTGTTTTTTTCCGACTGCCGTATTCCCAAGGAAAACCGTCTGGGCAAAAAAGGAACGGGATTTAAAAAATTAATGACCAATCTCCAGCAGGAACGCCTTATAGCCGTCATCGGAGCGCAGGCAACCGCAGAGTTCGCTCTGCAGGAAACTATCCGCTACTGCAAAGAGAGGCACATGTTCGGTAAGCCCTTGATTGGATTTCAAAACACTCAATTTGTTCTGGCGGAGCTCGCTGCCGAGGTAAAAATCGGCCGGGCTTTTGTCGACAAAATGATAGTGGAGCACTGGCAGAAAAATTCTGCCGTCGTTGACATCACCATGGCCAAGCTCTGGATTACCGAAATGGCGTGTCGCGTAGTTGACCGCTGTCTGCAATTCTTCGGCGGCTATGGCTATTGCGAAGAATATCCGATTGCCCGCGCCTGGC
>JBDKUX010000007.1:0-14857 GCA_039679455.1 Smithella sp.
TTCCTTGGCCTGAGGACTCATATGTCAAACCTCCGTTTCCGAATCTCTTTCCGGTAACATCGGTTTATGAGTCAACGTACCTTTTTTATCCACCCTTTCGGTAACATTTTATTTGAGGCAATTCGTAAACGTATTTTTTGTAGACATCCAACCTTACAGATGGTATTTTACACCTAATTTATTGGAGTCATATACGTTTTTCAGAGGACTATCAATGAGGGAAAATCCCCTCACTCGTTATCTATATTTTTCCAACCTCACAGGGAATCTCAAAATCAGTGGGTGTTCCTATGAACGATCAATCTAAGACAAAGCAGGAATTGATTCAGGAACTTGTTGTTCTGAGACAGAGAATCCAAGAATTGGAGCATTCTGAATCAGAGCGCATGCAAATGGAAGATATATTGCGGAAAAAACAATCAGAGTCCAATTTGGATAGCTTGTTGTTCCCCGAAAGGGATATTACCAAAGATGAGGTTCGACAGATCATCGATCTCGAAGCCATTCAGGAATTGATGAATTGCTTCTACCGACTGACGGGTATAGCCAATGCGCTCCTTGACCTCAAGGGAAACATCCTGGTTGCTATCGGATGGCAGGACATCTGCGCGAAGTTTCACCGTATTCACCCTCAAACCCTGGAAAACTGCATGAAAAGCGATGTCTTTCTCTCCGCAAATGCGAAGGAAGGAAAATACACCATATACAAATGCAAGAACAACATGTGGGACATGGCAACGCCAATAATCGTAGGTGGCAGACATATCGCCAATCTTTTCTTGGGACAGTTCTTTTTTGAAGATGAAACTCCCGAGTACGGAGTCTTTGTAAAGCAGGCGGAAAAATACGGCTTTAATAAAGATGAATATCTGGCGGCGCTGGAGCTGGTTCCGAAATGGAGCAGGGAAACCATAACCAGCGTGATGGAATTCTGCACCAAGTTAGCTAGCATGATTTCCAGGCTCAGTCACAGAAATATTCAGTCGGCAAAACTGCTCTTGGAACAGAAACGCACTGCGGAATCCCTGCGGAAGAGCGAGGATAAGTCTGCACGGATCTTCCATTTTTCCCCGGATGCCATTCTCCTGATGCATGCCGGCGACAATATCGTCCTGGATATCAACAAAGCCTGTGAAAAACTGACCGGCTACACACGGGAGGAAATAGTAGGTCAAACCTCCCTGCAACTTGTTTTCTTCCTTGATCCTGATTTATGGACGCAGGTTTTTCGGACGCTCGAAGCGGAGGACGAGGTTCATGACCTCGAAACTAGGCTGCTGCGCAAGGATCGCACGCTTGCCTATATACTGATTTCACTAAGCCGTGTCGAAATAGATGGAGAGCCCTGCTATCTGACTATTATCCGTGACATCAGCGAGCTCAAGTTGGCAGAAAAGGCGGCCATGGAGAGGGAAGAACAACTGAAGGCCAAACTGGATACCCTTTTATCCCCTGAAAATAATGTCAGTATAGAAGAAGTCGGACATATCATAGATTTTCAAGCCATTCAGGAGATAATGAATTCCTTCTATAAATTCACTGGTTTTGCTATGACGATTACTGATCTCAATGGAAAGATCCACGTCGCGACCGGCTGGCAAGACATCTGCACAAAATTTCACCGTATTCACCATCAAACCCTGGAATGCTGCAAAGAAAGCGATGTCTACCTTACCGCTAACGTGGAAGAAGGGAAATATGTCACGTACAAATGCAAGAATAACATGTGGGACATGGCAACGCCGATCATTGTAGGCGGCAGACATATCGCCAATCTCTTCTTTGGACAGTTCTTTTTTAAAGATGAAACACCTGATCATGAGCTTTTCCGGAAACAGGCGGAAAAATACGGCTTCGATGTTGAAGAATATCTGGCGGCGTTGGACAGGGTGCCGCGTTGGAGCAGAGAAACTGTCGAAATCGTAATGAAGTTTTATGCGAAACTGGCCGTAATGATTTCCAGACTCAGTCTGGGCAATATTCAACTGGCAAAAGCGCTGGCCGAGCAGAAACGAGGGGAAGATATGCTCCGGCGGAGCGAGGCTAATTACCGCAGTGTGATCGAGAATATCCAAGACGTTTTCTACCGCACTGCCCCCCAAGGCAATCTCATCATGGTCAGCCCCAGTTTTTTGACTCTCCTGGGGTATGAATCCCTTGCTGACTGCCTGGGCAAACCCATTGCCTCATTCTATTACGATCCGGAGAACCGCGCGGAATTTCTCCGGCAGCTTCAGGGAAAGGGAAGCGTCACAAACTATGAAGCGGTTTTGAAAAGTAGGGATGGCACACCCGTCATTGTGGAAACGAACAGTCACTTTTACTTTGACGGCGCCGGCAATATTGTCGGGGTAGAGGGAATATTCCGTGACATCACCGAGCGCAAGCAGGCGGAGGAGGATCGCACGAAACTGGAAAGCCGGCTTATCCAGGCTCAGAAGATGGAGGCCATTGGAAAACTGGCAGGCGGCATCGCTCATGATTTCAACAACATTCTCTCTGCTATTATGGGTTATACGGAATTATACTGGGAGACGGTACGTGACCGTCCGGAAGTCTACCAGAGTATGGGACAAGTGCTCAAGGCCGCCGATCGGGCAAAAGACCTGGTGCGGCAGATTCTGGCATTCAGCCGCAAGACCGAGTATGAAAAGAAACCCATCATACTCTCTCCTATCGTAAAAGAAGTCGTCAAATTCATGCGGGCATCACTGCCAACGACGATAGAGATAAAGCAGACAATCAATGAAACATCCGGTGCAATTATGGCCGATCCCTCACAGATGCATCAGGTGCTGATGAACCTGGGCACAAATGCCGGTCAGGCCATGAAGGATACCGGCGGTGTTCTGGAGATTGGATTAAAAGAAATTGTTATGGATAATCTTTTACGTCATCCTGCTTTAAATTCTGGTCGTTATCTGGAATTATTCGTCCGGGATACCGGATATGGAATTTCCCAAGATAATCTGGAGAAAATCTTCGAGCCGTACTTTACAACCAAAGAAAAAGGAGAAGGGACGGGTTTGGGGCTTGCGGTCGTGCACGGAATCGTCAAAGACCACGACGGAGATATCAGTGTATACAGCGAAGTGGGCAAAGGCGCTATCTTCAAGGTTTATCTGCCGTTGATTGAGAAGAAGGCGGAAGATAGAAAAGTTATGGAGGAAAACTTTCCACTGGGAAAAGGTGAAACTATCCTGTTTGTTGATGATGAACAGATGATCGTCGATGCAGGCAGACAGGTGATGGAGCAACTTGGATACAGGGTGGTTACGGAAACAGACCCTGTTAAAGCTATCGAGGTATTCAAGGAAAATCGTGACGACTTTGATCTGGTGATAACGGACAAGACCATGCCCCACATGACTGGTTTTGATGTGGCGCGGGAAATAAAAAGTATTCGCGCTGACATTCTTTTATTGATCTGTTCCGGCTTTCAGGAAAAAGAGGACTTAAAAAAACTCAAAACCTTTGGTATCAGTCAGTTAATTACAAAGCCGATCAGGAAGTTCACACTGGCCAAAGCCATTCGTGATGTGCTGGATAAAGAACAAATTTGGGATACACTCAGTTAATTGATTAACGACAGTCTATCTTTTCCGCAAATAGTAGTTCAATTTAGCGCTTTTTTTATTTATTGAAGCTATTATCTCTCTTGTCGAAGAGGGAAGTTTCAGTCGTGTCGCAAAAAATACTAGTAGCAGAACTACCCTGGAAAGGAACATTTATTTAATTTATAAACGCCAATTTGATTTCCGGCCTTTTCATAAAACGTTCATTAATTTTATCAAACAGTATAATCCTCATTGATCCAACCTGAAATGATTACTTCAAGACGTTCCATTTATTCCTCTGAGAAACCTACTTAGAACAAGGGGTTGCAACCACCGCTGAAGGGTGGCAAGCCCCCTTGTTCTAAAAGCAGATGTTTCTTGACGGACAGCAACTCCTGAAAGCAGGAATTTCTTTCAACTTTTAAAATTTTGCCGCAATACCCGCCCAAAAGCTACGTCCCGGAGCAGGATACCCAACTTCCGGTTCGTAATCTTTATCGAAAATATTTTTGCATGCCACATAAACTTCAAAATATTTCCAGACAGGCTGTGTAATCTTGGCGTCAAATATCGTGTAATCGCTCGCTTCGAGCACTGCCGTTGTCGGGCTTGACGGGCTGGGCAACTGGGAGTATGTCTTTCCAGCATAAGTCATGTTGAAATTAAGCCGGGTTTTAGCAATAGGAACCGTGTATTGAACACCAAGATCCACTTTATGCTTGGGGACATAGGTCACATCGTCGGTTACTCTGCCTTCACTGCGGTTGCGGGCTTCTTCATACGTATAGTCAGCGTGCAGGATCAGACCGTCCAGCGGGCAAACTTCGGCATTCACCTCAAAGCCGTATAATTGGACTTCACCTACGTTGTAATTGGTACCGATCCAACCCGGACCATCCTTGGAAATCATGTCTTCAACATCATAATAAAACAAGGACGCCCCTGCTCGGGCGTAACTGGAAATCGGACGCGATACCCCGACAGTATAATTCCAACTTTTTTCCGCTTTCAGTTGCGCATTTCCCCCCTTGCTGGAGTAAAGCTCGTTTAAAGTCGGGAAACGGCTTTTATGGGCAACCGAGCCAAATATTTTTGTTTTGTCGGAAAAGGTGTAGGTCAACCCCGCCATCGGATTAACACAGTCGCTATCACTGGTAGGATATTCGCTCATGTAATCGAAATCTCCATTGCTCTTCGTGTTGGTTTTTTCGGCTTTATCCACATCAAACCAATCATAACTGATACCGGCTACAAAAGATAAATTTTTAATCAGGTTAAATTCATTTTCCACACCAATAGAACCGGTGAAGGATGCAGATTCTTCAAAAGGCAGGTATTCGTCGTCACGCTGCTCATGATTATCTTTTTTATAATGAACGGAAAATCTCAGGATATCCCAATCGACCGGTTGATAATCAGCAAAGAAAGATCCGCCAAGGATATAATCTTTATAGGAGCTGTGGGCAAGCTGCGTTGAGTATGTCTGATCGGTATAGGAATCCAAATTATCGTTATGGTGGTGATAAAACAGTTTGGCTTTTAAGGTCACCTTTTCATGAACCTTTTGTTTGGCATCCAGGTCAACTCCCCAATCTTTATAGCCCGGTATGCGGGCAAACTGCGTAAAATAGGGTCTGCTGTTAAAGTATTGCAGGCTGTTCGTTGAAGGGGACCAGGCCTTATCTCTGTCCAGATAGTGGAAATTTACGTAGTACTCAGAACCTTCTTTAGGCTCGACTCCAAACTTGGCCCAGACATTATTGCTCTCATAATCCGAATTGATCCGTTCGCCCTTATTCTGTAAGGTTTCATATGTTGTTGTTCTAGTTTTGCCTTTTTGCTTGGTAATCGCGGTTTGCGTTGGTTTAAAATCATCAGACAGGTCATAACCCTCCGATTTTGCGTAAGTGTAATTCAACCAGTAATTAAAGATCCCTGTCTTCATGCCATGCGTGGCAGATGCCCGGTAGGTATCGTTTTCCGAAAGTTCAAAGGAAACGCTGGTAAACGGTTTTTCCGAAGGTTTTTTTGTTATAACATTGATTACCCCGCCCAAAGCATTGGCTCCATAAAGAACGGAAGGCGCACCTTTGGTGATTTCAATTTTGGCGATATTTTCCGTCGGAATTTGGTTCAAATCCAGGTAGCCATATTTGGTTTCATAATACGGTACCCCGTCAATTAAAACCAGAATCCGATATTGAGCAAAGCCGTGAATATAAACACTGGGTATATTCTTCGCTCCGGTAGTTATGCGAACACCGGGAGCGTTGAATAAAGCCTCAGCCAGTGTTTTGCTGTTGGTGGCCTTGATATCCTCTGCTGTGATTTCATCAACAACAGCCACTTCCTTGACCTTGGCATTTTCCGCGGAGACCACGACTTCACCCAGGTCATAAGCCTCAAATTCTTTGGGCGGCTTTTTGGCCGGCTCCGCAGCCCAGCAGATGTTAAAAAGAAACGAAACAAACAAATACAGCGGCAAAAAAAATAAAACATTCCCTTTCCTCACGTTTTCTCTCCCTTCCTGGAATATTTATGAAGAGTAACCTTGGCGATATTATCCAAGGCAACTCTACAAATTATTCATCCTTAATGCAGATAAACGTACTGTATTATTTTTTCATAGCGTTATATGTGTGAATATACAGCGCTGCGCTATATATTCACACATATAACGCATGTCAAGCTTTTTGTCTCATTATACATATGTTATTATTAGCATAATCTCCCTCCCCTCTTTTAACTCTTTATATATCTTCAATAATTGAATTGGCTGCTAACCGTTACTTTCAGGCGGAGGCTCGTTCCTCAAATAAGTAGCAACATGATTTCAGCAGGTATTGCATGACAAGTGCTTATTGGTAAGATCTTCTATCGTGCAGGAATGACATACGTAAAGGTATCAAGATATTGCCAGGCGTCTATTGTCCCCGGTTTCATTAAGGCTTTCCATGTAATCGTTACCCTCATTTCCGCCACCGTGACTAAAACATAACCGTGATGATCGCCGTTATGGTACTCGCACTTTACTCTTTTTTTGTCCTGATATAGTCCCGACCATTTTCTCAAAACGCCTCCACCCGTACCCAGGATAATCTGACGTATCGGACGGCCTGTATCATCAGAAATCAGGGTGCGGTTGTAAAAGTGATCATGACCGCAGAAGTATATCTTTCCGCCTGCCCTGCCGATCGCATTCCAAAAGGCATCTCGGTCGTTTGAAAAAAAACCGAGATTATCCTTGTGGCCTGTCCCGAATGCAGGCTCATGGCCATAAACAAAAATATGAGGAGTTTGATTTTGGGCGAGTTGCCGGTCGAGCCAGGCCTGATTAACTTTGTGCTGCTCACCTGTGAATTGATCCAGACATATAAAGAAAGCATTCTTATGGACAAAGCTATAGGTAAGACCCTCTTCGCCAACTGGTCCGCTTTGGGGGATATAGGGTTCTGCAAAAATTTTCCTGAAAACCTTCTTCATTTGGATGAGTGTATCAGCGGGTGGTTCAAGATTCGCAGGAAGAGGCGGCAAGGCCAGACGTTCCGGCCCGCTGTCATGGTTGCCCCGAATCGGGAACACAGGTATTCCAGCCTGATACACTGATCCCATGGCTCCTTTCCAGTTTTTATATTGTGCATCGTAATCAGTACCTCCGTTTCGGAACCATCCATTGACGAGATCCCCCGCAACAATCACAAGATCAGGTTTCTCCCGCGCAATGTCATCGGCAATCGCCTGCACCACTGCATCATTGATACAGGCTTTACTCTTATTATTTCCCTGCGTATCACTCACAACGGCAAACTTCCAGGAAGAGCGATATTCCTGCAACGGCGCCGCCACACGCATACAGGAAGCACAGAGAAGTGAAAGCAGCAGAAGCAGGCAAGCAAGAACATAGATGCTTTGTCTACATGGATTTATAATCATCATAGTTTGTCTTCCCTGTGAATTACGGCCATTGTACCCTGGTTATAGAGATTACGGGCAAAACACTCCACCGCAATGTCCGCACCGGCTACCATGTGCATGAACATGCTCCTGTTTCCTACGGCAATACTCTTTCCCGGAAAAACACTCGCCAAAGTCCCTTCCGGGATGGTTTTGAAGTATCCGGAAAACGGGTAGTCGCTGGTTTGATGTATTTCTTCATAGTATTTATATCCCGCGGGATAGTCGAAAAAACGATGCTCGCCTGAAGTAATCGTCAGATATTGGGCGCTTCCGGGTTCGTAGTAGTACCACCCGGTGCTGTTTCCGCACGACACGTACGGCCACGGGAAATCATCCAATCCCACCCCTTCCATCACGATGAGAGCGGTATTTCTTTCTGCGAGCTTTTCTTCAATTGCCCGCCGGATATCAGTGATGGCTTTAATTGAGTGCCCCGGTGCATACAGGGGAACATTGAAATTGATGGAGGGAATCATTACCGGCGTCTTCTTGGTGTCGGTTACAGTCTTGAAGGCATAACCCTTGCGGGCAAGCATCAGGTATTCCGGCACTCTCAGCGCTTGCTTCGGTTTCCCGTTAAAAAGGCCAACAACTTCCTCCCGCGGAATGATCTTCTCGACATGCGGATGTTCTTTCAGATATTTCATATCTGCGGGACTCGGCTCGTGCAGGCCGGCATACCTGGTGGACCAATGGGTACAGATGGCAAGGCCATCCAGTCCGGTTGCATCGATAGACCCTAAAAGCGGCGTCATATCCCCCGTTCCCACGACTATGACAGCCATACCGGACATATTGACAAAACGATCCACCTCCAGGAAGGCCTCCGAGATCACCTTTGCCCGCATCTCTTTTGTCATCGGTGTATATCGGCCTGAATAATACTGCGCCGCATAAGTGAGGAAGACAAAGCGGGGGCAATAGTTATCAATCAGGTCAAGCGCCGTATCACTGACCCAGCTATTGCTTTCAGGGTCCATATCACCTGGATAAGGATGTCTTTGCAGAACATTTTTAACCATTTCAACTGCGGGCCCGGAGATCGAAATCTTTTCGCCCGTTTTCAGTTCGAGCGTGTTTTGCCAACCCCTGGCATCCACAATCGCTATACTCATTATTACACCTCTTCAATATGCTGGAATCATTTCTTTTTGCCCATCATCTTAATTTCCCGACCGCAGCTCGGACATCTGTTATCTTCGCAATGCAGCCTGTTCAATTTGTCGCCTCCACACCCCAGACTGAAGCGCTCAACAACAACAGATCCGCAATCGGGACAAAGCGTATTCACCCATTCAGAACCGACAAAGTTGTGAAAATAGATATAGGGAAGTCTTTTCCTGGCAGACTGCAGTGCCGCATCGATAGACTGAATGTTGGGATATTCAGCATCAATCATTTCATCCTCCGGAAGAAGACGAAATATATGCCACGGGATCTCCGGATCAACTTCAGTTAGGAAGTTTGTAATTGAATCAATCTCGCTGTCGTTTGCCCCCTGGATGATGGGCGTTGTTACCTCCACGTGCCGGTCTTGCGCCAACCGCCGAATATTGCGCAACACAGGTTCTGCAGATTCGATGCCGATATACATCTTGTTGAAATGATCGGAAAGTCCTTTGAGACTGATATTGAAAAAGGAAAAGATTGAAGCCAGCAGTTCCGTAGCCCCTTCCGTTGTATATGCGTTCGTGAGACATCCCATGGGAATACCCTCTGCCCTTGCTTCCCCGGCAACGTCAAGCAAAGAAGGGATGGAAACAGTTGGCTCGTTGATGTTGAATATGATGCTGTGGCAGTTGAGCTTTTGCGCCATACTTACCAGCTTGCGAGGTGAAAGGTAATACAGCCGGTCTTGCTGAATTTCCGGGTCTTCCTTGGCGAAATATGAGTTTGAGCAGTACCGGCACCGGAAATTGCAGCCGGTTGTGCCTATAGCCAGACAGCGGCTTCCGGGATACGCATGATAGAATGGCATCGACTCGATGACTGACGAGGCGCAGGAACTCCAGCGGTGCGGGAACCTCTCGCAGATAACACCTTCCGAAGCAATGTACATGCGGCAAAACCCTGTCTGGGCATCTGATATCCTGCACCTTCGCTCACAATAATCACACTGCATATTTTACCTCTCAATGATTCGATTTCCATTCACGGGTGCATTAGCCTTTTTGCCTCATCGACGGAAATGTCCACCCCGAGGAATAGCTTGAAAAACTTTTGTGTCTCCTTAACCATATCAATATGGCAGCGTTCGGGATAGAGAAGACTGACGACCCATTTCGCACCTAACAGCCGCATGAAAGAGGGAGGGCGATCGAACCAGTTGAACGGCTGATTCGGTATGAGATAAACCCGTTTATTCCTTACGGCCCTGAGCCTTTGCCAGCGGCGGTCGCTAAACACCGTCCGGTAAAAGGCGTCCTCAAAAACAAGAATCACATCCGGATCATAAAGCAACACCTGTTCAATGGATATCTTCTCCATGCCGAATAAATCACGCGCAGCGCAGTGATAAACGTTTCTGCCGCCGGCCAGATTAATGAGCTCCGTGTGCATCGAGGCGTCGCAATCGGTATTGAGACCATCCACACCTTCGGCATAATACACGGAGACCTTTTTCTTCTTATCTATTCCTGCGGCAAAGGCCTTCATATCAGAAATCGCCTTCCGGGCATAAGCGGTCAACTCTTTGGCCCGCGCCTCGCGACCCAGCAGGCGGCCCAGGTACATGAGGGCCGCCGGATAGTCATAAACAGTGGAGAGATTGACGGCCACTACCGGCGCGGGCACGGCCTTCAGTATCACTTCATTGGTTTTTGAACTGAATGCGGAACCGAACTTCTGGACGACGATGACCTCGGGTTTTACTTTCAAGATCATTTCTATATTTGGCGTATTCGCCTGCCCGTACCATCCGCCAAGCAACGGAAGGGACTGCATTTCTTTACGAAGATATCGTTTCTCGTACTCACGGATCGGGACGGTAAGCCCCGCAAGCATGGCGGGATCAATCGCGTATAGTAAATTGGTCATTGGCGGCGAAGCGCTGTAAACCTTCCGGGGTTTATCGGCGATGGAGAACTTCCGCCCGAACATGTCGGTGATTTCCCTGCCCTGTGATTGTTGGGCAGGCAGAATGACCGCAAAGACAAAAAGAAAGGCCAATGCGCACAATACCCTGAATCGTATCTCTTGCGTTGTTGTTTTCCTGTTCAATGTAGCATACCCTCAATGCTTTTCGTTAACCCCATGACCACTCAACGGCAACGTATTGCTTTCTTATCCCAGTCTCCGCACAATATCGTCATAGTCCCTGACGATGGTCACAAAGCGAATGACTCCCTTCTTCTTAAGCTGCATAAAAGAAGCCCCTTCACTGACCGATCTCAGCACTGGATCCTTTTGTGTCACGATGCTTCCGGCCAGCACGTCTATGCCCTGCGGTGTTATCTCCTCATAGAAACAGTTGATCGCGGCGCCAGTCCAGCGGCAGCACCTGTATCTTATCTCCCGCCTTTACGGCAGCTCCTTCCGGAACGATGGTCAGCGAATTGGCCGCTGCCATGGAAGCCTGCATACTCCTCTCCTCCGTTATATCAAATCTTACCTGATACCCGCCATCCAGCCTCTGCAAACAGGTAAACATCGCAAAAGCCACCGGTCTTTTATGCCGGACAGCGTCCAGTGCAGTCGCTTCAACCGAAGGATGGACAACTGCTGTAAAACCCAACATCCGGAGGAGAGCGGGCCTTACCAGAGTTTCAAAGTTGATAAGGCATGCCGCAGGAGGGCCTGGCAGGGAGAATACGGGAATTGCCTTTTGTACTTTGTCTGTGGAGAGATGCCTGATGACACCGAATGCGGTAGCCGTTCCGGGCATCATCCGAATTCCGGAGAACACAACCTTGCCGATTTTTGCCACAGCCAGCTTGACCAGATCGTAGTCGCCTTTGGAAACACCGCCAATAGTAATAACGGCATCCGCCGCCATTCCTTTTTGGAGTTTCGAGATAAGGGCTGATTCCTTATCACGGGCAATCCCCAGAATCTTCGGTACACCTCCGTAATGTCTTACAAGAGCGGCTATAGCGACACTGTTGCTGCTGTATATTTTTCCACATGTCAACCGTCCGCCGGGAGGGACCAATTCATCACCGGTGGCGATGATGGCTACTGTCGGCTTACGAATTACCCTGATCCGTCTCTTTCCCATGGATGCAAGGGCGGTAATCTGTACGGGACCGATCAAAGTTCCTTCCGGTATTATTATGTTCCCTTTCCGGACATTGCTTCCGGCAGGCCATATGTTGTCCCCTGATGACAACCCTGTGCAGATTTTCACGTCCATCGGATTGTTCTTGTTGGGCCCGTTTTTATTCCCGGGTTCATCGGTATCTTCAAATCTGACAACGCAGTCGGCGCCTTGAGGAATTATGGAACCGGTCATGATACGAACAGCAGTACCCGGCGTCAAAACACAATCAGAAGGAAAGCCGGCTCGCACTTTCGCAATAATCCGGAGAATAACCGGATTATTCGGAGCGGCCTCTCTGATATCCTGAGCTCTTACAGCGTATCCGTCAAAGCCTGCGATAGCCGATTGAGGCAGATCAAAATCAGCATAAATACTTTCAGACGCCACGAGGCCGGCGCAGGCCAGAAGTGGTTTTTCTACCGTTCCCAATGTCTGGGCATTCTCCAGTATTATATTCACGGCATCGTCATAGTTTGACGGCATATCACTCTGCACGTTATTCTTTTTCCCACCACATAACCGCCCAACGGACCACATTAGCGTACGAGAGTTTCCAGGCGCCGCAGCAAGAGATCAGGTGCTCTTTGACATAGTCGGAGAGCTTTTCTTTTTCGCGGGAGCTTAAATCATCAAACATCCATTGCATGGACTGGACGGCCTCTTCAGGACTTTCGTATGTCCTGTTGCGTATTTCTTCAATAAACGCGACATTAGCCGGAATGCCCATCTGATAAAGTAAATTGTAGTTATAGATGTAGTCGGGACCTGATCTAAAAGGCCTGCCAATTGCGTTAAAGATGCGACGGTCACGAGGACCGTCTCCGGCAACGGACACGATATAGACGCGTTTTCTTGCCACCGCATTAAGCTTCAGAATAGAAGCCTGAAGATCGTCGACAACCATAGAACGGGATGCTATAGCCACATCGCAAGTATTAATGCCCAGCTTCCCCCAGTCATCTTCCCATTGACCGTGGATAATGTTTACATTATGGATGCCTTCATCTTCACATCGCTTACGAACCACAGCCAGCATCTCACGGGAGAAATCGACCGCAGTGACGGAAGAGACAAGTTTTGCCAGCGGAACAGCAAGAGTACCGCTTCCACAGCCCATATCAAAGACAGTCCAATGAGTCTCGGGTTTCATGATTGCCAGAAAGTGATCAATATATTCCGTTTCCGTGGCCTTGGCAAAGGAGGGCGCCCTGCCATCCCAGAAGCAGGCATCCCGCTTGGGGGAGTTGCGCAAGGTAAGCTGGGCCTGCCAAACACGGTTCCAATCGATCGTCTTCAAATCAAAGAGATCATTTGGCGACCCACTCTTCTGATTGCGCTGTTGTCCAAACTCATTTACATCCGATACGAGCTTCACCTTCCCGTTTCCTCAAGATAGGAAAAATAATTCTTTCCCGCCGCACAGGGCCGGCATAAAATCTTGCCGTCTGTCTTTTCATGCCGCATATCCATGACCCGCTCTCCGCAGGCTTCGCAGGTGACAATAAGCAGCGGCTTACCCGGCAAGTCTTCGGGCTTGAGTTCCACACGGACTTCCCTGGTCTCGAAAAGTTCTTCCATGGGCATCATGGCGTATTCTGCCGTATGCGGTGACTTTTCAATCTCTTCCCTTGTCGTCACCTTGTTGCCATCCCTGTTTTTTGCCCATACACGAACGGCCTTGCCTGTTTTCAAGTTGACGAAGGTTGCGGCCATTTTACCGTGATCAAAAATCTTCATGGTCCGCTTGCCAGGGTGACAACCGGTCACCGCCAGAATCGCATCACTTGCACACCTGTCCATCTCAACATAGACGATAATATTTTTCCTGTCGGCGCCTTTCGGATCATCAATACCAATCTCGTTGAGGCCCAGGATGGCCATCCGGGTGCCAATGATTGTTCCTGCACAGGCCTCTCCATGAAACGCTTTGGCCTCACTTATACAGGTATCGAAGTCCAACATGTTATTCGAATTCATCTTTCTTTCCTCCATCAAAATGTAGTTTTCCACAACTCTGTTACCTATATGGACAAAAGTGAACCACTAAGCAAATGGGAAATAACACCTGGATGCTACTGACGGTTCAAAGGCTAAATGCGGAAATGCAGAGGTATCTGTAACCGCTTTGCTGTGCCTGACAAGATCGCCAAACGCGCGCTATCTATTGAAATATATAGCGCGCGTTGTGTATCACAATGCATAACGCACAATCAAGCTCTTTTTTGATGCCTGTCATTTTCAATACGAATTTCCTATTTCAACTTTGGCAATATTTAATGTTTTGCGCAATATTTATAGTCCGTTACCTTCTATATACGAAATATTTTATATCTTCACATATTGTACCTGCTTGTGGTATGTAAGAAGCATGAAAATATACTTAAAATTGAGTGTTTTAGATGATCAGGGAATGGCCATAATTGGCAAGGGGAGTATCCATTTGCTCAGGAACATAGAGCGGCTGGGCTCTATTAATCAAGCCGCCAAAGAAATGGACATGTCTTATGTGAAGGCATTGAAGATCATCAGGAAAATGGAGAGCTGTCTGGGAGCAAAGATACTAAAAACGACAATTGGCGGAAAGAACCATGGTGGTTCAGAACTTACGCCTCTGGCTGTCAAGTTACTCAACCTCTTTACGGCCTACGAATCAAAAGTAGAAAACTTTGCAAATAAGCAGTTCTCTATGATTGAAAAGCGCCTTGATGCCATGAGGGGAAAAGAAATCGATCCATAAGCAAGCTATCGAGATCAAGAGACGATTTTTTCATATCATACACAATCCGCGCGGCACACCTTTTCTTCGTGAACAAATATCACGCTTATTGCTCTACCGCCAAGATTTCGTTGACATGCACTCATCTTCTTTTTATACTTCACAAATATCTATAATTTTTTCAAAGGGAAAAAATGGAAGAAAAAAAGGGTATTCGTTTAACACAAACAGTACAAAGCGCGGGTTGAGCCTGTAAGATAGGTCCGGGGGACTTGTCCGATATTATGCGTGATTTGCCGCTGATTCAGGATCCGAATCTGCTGACCGGATTTGAGCATGCGGAAGACGCGGGAGTGTATAAACTTTCCG
>JBDKUX010000008.1:0-22224 GCA_039679455.1 Smithella sp.
CGGAAAGTTTAAACCGCGAGCTTCCGGCCAATGAGGAATTACGCAAGACAATGGCAGATTATCTCTCCAAGCTGCGGACGGTTAATTTTTCCGACCCGGAGTTGAGCAAAAAAATAGGTGAAATCACGAATACCGACGCCTTTTTAATGGTTTCCGTTGACATCTGGAGTTATACCATGGAGAAGGAAGATAAAGTGGCCAAGGTCAGTTTGGGAATGAAATTATATGAGGCTGCAACCGGCAAACTAATGTGGAAAGCGGGTCACCAAATAGCGAAAAGTTACATTCTGATAAAACCTGATCTGCCCGATGTAGCCCGTGATGTGGTTGAAAAAATGGTCGTTTATATGCCACATTGAATTAGATGCATTCCATTTCCAAATCATAGATGATACCGAGGCGGCAAGGAGGAGGCTCCGCAGGCGTATTACTGATACGTTGAGGAAGCCGACGACGACGCCAACAAAGGTAGCGCTTGATTTGGAATTGTAATTATTACATTTCTACGCGCGTTACGATCCCCTGCAAACGGCTGGGCGGCAACTTGCTGAACTGGACAAAATTGGGGGTAATCCGTCGAATTAAGTCGAATATGCGCCAGATCGGATTACGGGTGATAATGTCCTCCACGCCATAGAAAATGACTTTCTCCTGGATGCCGTATTCCTTGATCAGGCCTTCAATATTGAGAACTTCCCGATAACCGGCTTGAATGTCGAACGATTCGAGACCGGGAGCAATGTCCTGATTCAGGTGAACCTGGACGCCGTGAGGTTCATCGGTGCGGTTGATGGAAATCAGAATATTGCGCTCGTAAATAATATTGCTGCGGAAGATGCTGTGGACAATATAGGGTGAGATCATCTTTTGATCCCGGCAGAAATACAGGGCTGTTCCGGCAATATTCCTTCCTTTGGCATATATCTGTTCATAGCTGATAAGAAATGTTTCCAGATCCAGTGGACGCAGGGAATTATAAAGGTGCTTCTGCCCCTTCGTCCAGATGAGAATCAAGGTTAAAGGGATAGCCGCCAGCACCAGCGCCCAATAGGCGCCATGGGGTATTTTGCTCAGGGTGGATACAAAATAGGTAAAAGCAATGCCGCTCACAACAGCGGCTATGGGAAGTTTCCACCGCAACATTTTGATCTGAGAGAATATCATGACCATCATTAAACCCGTGATCGTCATCGATCCGGTGACCGCCATACCATATGCCGCAGCCAGGTTTCCCGATTTTTGGAAAATCATTATCATTAAAATAACCGCGCACATCAATAGCCCGTTGACGACGGGAATATGGATCTGCGATTTGATCTGACTGGACGTGTACTCGACCTTCATCAGGGGCATAATCCTCGTCGTAATCCCCTGATACACTACGGAAAATATTCCGCTGATAATTGACTGCGAGGCGATGATGGTCGCCAGAACGGTAAGCAGGAGAAAAGGGATATAAAGAAACGGTGCCTGGTCTTGAATCATTCCGAAGAGCAGGGACTTCACTTCCGGATTTTTGATGGCAAAAACACCCTGCCCCATGTAATTGAGAAGAAGTGCGGCAAATACGAAATACCAGGCATGCAGGATCGGCTTCTTGCCCAAATGCCCCATATCGGCATACAGCGCCTCCCCTCCGGTTGAACAGAGAATAACCTCGGAAAGGACAAAAAATCCTGCCATTCCATTTTCCGTAAGAAATTTAAAAGCGTAATAGGGGCTAACGGATTTCAATATCCCCGGCATAGCGGCAACGGATATAAGCCCTGTTACTGCCAGACAAATGAACCAGCACATCATAACCGGACCGAATATCCTGGCGACTTTATCCGTTCCTTTGGATTGAAGGGCAAAAAGTCCAACGGTAATCACAATCGCAATCATTATCAGGATTTCCAGCCGCAGGTTTTCCAGCCCCGGAATGAGCAGCATTCCTTCCACTGCGGATAAAATAGTAATTGCCGGCGTTATGGCCCCGTCACCCAGCAAAAGCGAGACACCGAGAAAGGCAAGAAAACCGGCAAAAGCCAGCTTGCGCCCTGATTTGAGCTTTTTTCTCAGGATCTCCCGCAGCATTATTTCCCCTCCTTGTCCTTTATAGGCAAGGCTCATCGCCAGCCAGGCGTACTCGACAGTAACAAGAAGGAGCATTGTCCAGACAACGAGGGAAAGTATCCCGAGGACACTCTGTTCGGTTCTGGGAGTCAAAGCAAATACCACGGTCAGGGTGTATATAGGGCTTGTACCGATATCACCAAACACAATTCCCATTGAGTGGATGACGCCGCCCCAAAAAGAATCATGCCCACTGTTTTTAAACATTCTTTATTTTTTCTCCTTGTCTTTTGGAGTACCCGGCGATTCCTATAGCAGAAATCATGGATGATTCCAAACAGTAATCTACGGCAACAATTATCAATAATATTATGCATTTGCATATCACCTGGTCTCCTAATGCGATAAAGTTGTAATCATTAGGTCAATTCGGGTTAATTGATCTTAATTTCAACTGGAGTAAATATAAATAAACACAAAATTTTCCTTAATTTTTGCAATGATTCATCCGAAAAAAACTGCATATAACATAAAAAAATAACGGAGAGGATCTATGATTCCATTAATCGTACTTGTTGTTATTATCGCCTTATTTACTTTTTATTTTGTAGGCATTTATAACAGTCTGGTCTTCCTGCGCAATCAGTATATGAATACGTTTAAACAAATCGATGTCCAGTTAAAACGCCGTTATGATCTTATCCCCAATCTGGTGGAAACCGCCAAGGGCTATCTGGTGCATGAACGGAAAACATTGGAAGAAGTCATCAAAGCCCGCAACATTGCCTTCGATGCCAGCAACATTGCCGCCGGAAACCCCGGCAGCACCGGAGCAATGAAAGAATTATCAAAAGCGGAAGGGTTTTTAAGCAACATGATGAGCAGGCTTCTTGCCGTTGTGGAAGCATATCCTGATCTGAAGGCCAATCGAACCATCAGCTATTTGATGGAAGAATTAACTTCAACGGAAAATAAAATTTCCTTCGCCCGTCAGTCTTACAACGACAGTGTTACCGATTATAATATCAGACGCGAACAATTTCCCTCAAGTATTATTGCCACATCCTTTAACTTTCAGGCGGCCGAGCTTCTGGAAGCAGTGGAAGATGCCGTTGAAAGAAAAGCCCCTGAAGTATCATTTGCTTGATTAGGCTGTGGATTCCTCTCAATAATAAGATAAAATGACCAATCGGCGTTCGACCAACTTTTTTGCCCGACAGGAGCAAGCCCGCAGCAATTGCCGCAACCTTGTAGCGGTGTTTATTGTCGCCGTGCTCGCTATCATTGCCACCATCTATTTTGCGTTTCGTCTCATCTGCTACATTCATTTAACTACAAACGTTTTTACTGCATCAGAACCAACCGCCAATTATACGCAGCACAATTCTTTTGCTTGGTGGGATCCGGCAATCTTTATCATGGTTTTTATCGGAGTCACCCTTTTCATTCTTACAGCCAGCGTCATCAAAATGCGGCAACTGCAAAAAGGCGGGGGCGCGGTAGCGAAAATGCTGGGTGGAAGATGTGTCTCTAAAAGCTCAACTATTCCGGCGGAACAGCAATTGTTGAATGTGGTCGAAGAAATGGCTATTGCTGCAGGCATGCCCGTACCGGAGGTCTACATTCTGGAAAAGGAAGCAGGCATTAACGCTTTTGCCGCCGGTCTGACGATAAACGATGCGGCGGTCACCGTAACACAGGGTGCACTGGAAAAACTTAACCGCGACGAATTACAGGGGGTGGTGGCCCACGAGTTCAGCCATATTCTGCACGGGGATATGCGTCTGAATATTCAACTGATGGGAATAATTTACGGCGTTCTGATTATAGGCATCATTGGCGGCGAAATCCTGGATAACCATCGCATCTCCTCTAAATCAATCGTTCTTTTTATTGCAGGTCTGCTGCTGACGATAATCGGTTATATTGGAACGTTCACCGGAAGGTTAATCCAGAGCGCCGTTTCCCGGCAGAAAGAATTCCTGGCCGACGCTTCGGCTGTCAAATTCACCCGCAATCCGCTGGGGCTGGCTTCCGCCTTAAAGAAAATCGGTGGATATATTTACGGTTCCGAAATAACGTCTCCGACAGCTGGTCAGGCCAGTCATTTGTTTTTTGGTAAAGCGTGTAATAATTATTTCTTTGCGGATTTTTTAGCTACACACCCGCCGCTCACTGAGCGCATCTTGCTTCTTGATCCATCTTTTGACGGTGTATATCCCGAAATAAAAGAGTACACACATCCACTTCAACCATCATCGTCCAGAGCAAGTGAGGCAAGTTCTTCATCATCCGGTTTGATGCCGGTTACAGCGAAAGCTGCGAAAATAATTGATTATGTCGGTAATCCAACTCCGGATAATCTGGATTGTGTCTCTGACATTCTGGGCTCCATTCCACAACAGTTAAAAGATATTCTGAAAACACCCGCAGGAAGCGCCGCCGTTATCTATTTTTTACTTACAGGGGATAAATGTCCGGAGAAAGAACTTAAGATCGGCACAGTAGCGCAGTCCATAATTGATCCCGACAGGCAGGAAGATTTTTCACGTCTCTGCGAACTTGCAACCGACCTAAAAGATAAACAAAAATTACCTTTGGTTGAGCTGGCCCTGCCTTCTTTGCGCCAGTTGTCGGTTATGGAAAGAAGAAGCTTTTTGGAAATCATTGATTCGCTGGTGCAGGCAGACGGAAAAATTACTTTGTTTGAATTTGCCTTACAATGGATTGCAAGGCAATATCTCATGGAAAATGACAGGATACTGGAAAAAACCGTTTATTCCCATATTTCTCAGGTCGGCTATCAAATTTTGATAATTCTGAGAGCATTGGCCAATGCCGGAAATGTAAAAAATGCTGATACGGCGCGGGTTGCTTTCAATGCCGGTACGGCGCGCGTACCGGAATTAGCCTGCGCCCCTCCCGATTACTATTATACCGAAGACATTAATTTTACAGAAGTCAACACCGCACTGAAAAAGCTTGATTGTTCGTCTTTTAAAATCAAACAGCTCATAGTCGATGCTTGCGCCCATTGCGTCTTGTCCGACAAAACCGTAACAACAGCAGAAGCAGAACTGCTGCGCGTTATTTCGCTGGCTCTCCACTGCCCCCTGCCGCCGTTTACAATCATATGAATCACTGATACCGAGTACGGAAGAAGGTGTTATGTTTATATGAATTTCCTTCCTCATGTATAAGGATAGTCTGACACCCGCGAAATGCCCTGAATATTTATATCTAATGGTATAGAAAAATATATTTTTTGCCATCCGCAGTTAATGTAATAACTTGATTTTACTTATGTTATTGCATCAGACAATCAATGGTTATGAAATTAGGAGGAGGCAACGATTATGAAGAAATTTGCAGCAATTTGTTTTTTACTTAGTTTACTCATGTTAGGGAATGTTGGTGGTGTAAATGCAACAATGATTTTCAGTGATAATGATTACACATGTGGTTGGGAAAACTATGCCTCAGCCATTACCAATACCAATTCCTTTGAGATAGGTATGAACCTTGCGGTCTATGCCGCCGGCAATAAATCGAATATTTCTTTTGCCCAGCTCAACTATGGGGGTGGGGATTGGAATACGGATATGCCGACAGATATGAATAATCTCCAGTCTTACATTAAGACGCAGTTGCCTTCGGCAACCGTAACCTGGGGAACAGCCACATTTGATACCCTTGGCAACTATAAACTAATAATCATGGCCGGCCATAATGCTTTTACCATCTCTACAGAAAATACAGCAAAACTGAAAGCCTGGATCGACGGAGGCGGAGTTCTCTTTGTTGACGACTGCAACAATGCCGCTGCCTCACCATTTTTGACATCGTTCAATACTCTGATTTTTAATATTTACGGCATCTCGAACGCAGGCCTGACACCCCTGCCGGCAAATCATTCGCTCTTCAGTTCCTATTACGCGCTCGATGGAAGTGATTTTTCTTACAGCTATGCCGGGAATGGAACGGAATGGAATGGAATCAGCATCCTCTCCGTGGCTATGAAAATCATCCCAACCAAACAGTTCCGGTACCGGCATCCGTACTCCTTCTTGGTTCCGGTTTAGCTGGATTTGCAGGATTCAGGAAAAGATTTTATAAGAAGTAATAAGACATTAACCATCAAGCATATAAGGCAGGGTCATTTGATTGGCTCTGCCTTTATTGTTTTTATTGTTAAGACACAACTACATTGGACAGTGCAGGGTAAGTTTATTTAATATGGGTCAGAACACAAAATCATATGTGTCGATCTTTACTTTGATCTTTTCTTTGAAAGATTTCTCTCTTTTAGTTGACATTTCCATGCGGTGCGACTAGAAAACAAAAGTGGTAAATAGAGTGTCCATTCCTGTCAGTACAAAAAAAACCAATGATGGAGTCGCCCTATGAAATCATATGTAGTTATTTCTTCCATGGGGCCGGATCGATCCGGTCTGGCTAAAGAAATCGCCGAGTTTTTTACGGCGCGGGGCATCAATATCGAACGTTCCCGCGGTTGTGTACTAGGCAATGAATTCGGCATGATCATTTTGACGTCGGGAAAGACCGACGACATCGAGCGCCTGATACAAGATTTGGATATCCTGCGCGAAAAGACAAAACTGGATATCTACGTTCGGAAAACAAAAGCCCCCAGCCATCGGAATGTCTTGCCTTCGATTCCTTACAAGCTCATTGCCACTGCGGTAGATCGTCCGGGAATCATTAATCAGATCTGTACGGCGCTCCAATTGCGGGGGGTCAGCATTGACGACCTGTCCACCAATGTGGACAACAATCCCGTTACGGGAGCAAATGTATTCCAAATGGTATGCTACTTTTCGTTGCCGCCGGCGGTAAAAATTCTCGACTTGAAAAATGATTTCAACCGCATCAGCGATGAATACAATATCGATATACGCTTCGACGCGGTTATCAGTAAGTAGCACTATGATGAAGATGAAAAAAGCCCCCCCGGAAAAAAACTTGCGGCCGATTGTTGATATCGCCTCTTCTATTGGACTGACGGAGAATGATCTGGAATTATACGGTCGTTACAAGGCCAAAGTCAGGCTCGAAGCAATCCGGCGGTTTTCCCGCCGAAAGGATTCGGCTTTAATTCTCGTATCGGCCATGACACCGACGCCGGCCGGTGAAGGAAAGACGACCGTATCCATTGGTCTTGCGCAGGCGCTCGCCAAAATCGGCAAGTCTACCATCGCCGCCCTGCGTGAACCATCCATGGGACCGGTTTTCGGCATCAAAGGCGGGGCAACCGGCGGTGGACTTTCCCGCGTTCATCCTGTTGACGACATCAACCTCCATTTCACCAATGACTTTCCGGCAGTGGAAAGCGCGCACAATCTGCTTTCCGCAATCGTAGACAATTCCATTTTTCATGGCAATCCTCTCAATATTGACCCACGCAAAATTACCTGGCGCAGGGTACTGGATGTGAACGACCGTTTTCTTCGGGATATAGTCATTGGTCTCGGCGGTTCCACCAATGGCGTTCCCCGTGAAACCGGATTTGACATTGTCCCTTCGAGCGAAATCATGGCAATCCTCTGCCTGTCACTTTCTTATGAAGATTTGAAAAACAAGATAGGAAAGATTCTGGTGAGTTTTACCTATGATGATCAGCCGGTGACTGCCGGTGATTTAAAAGTGGAAGGCGCAGTCACGGCGCTATTGAAATACGCACTTTTACCCAATTTGGTGCAAACCACGGAAGGCGTGCCGGCAATCATTCACGGAGGACCCTTTGCCAATATCGCTCAGGGTACAAGCAGTATCATGGGCACCGACCTGGCGCTGCGCCTGTCAGATTATGTGGTAACTGAAGCCGGGTTTGGCTTTGATCTCGGTGCTGAGAAATTTTTCGATATCGTCGCACCCTACGGCAATTTGAATCCCAGGATAGTTATACTGGTAGCCACCATCCGGGCGCTAAAATATCATGCCGGCATCAGCCGCGACGAGCTTAATGAACCAAACGCCCGCGCGGCTGTATTGGGTATGGCAAATCTCCGCAAGCACTACGACAATATCGATAAATTTAATGTTCCTTGTATTATCGCTTTAAATCGGTTCTCTTCCGACACGGACGAAGAAATTAAAGCAGTCATGGAAGCGGCAGAAAATGAAGGAATGAATATCGCACCGGCGGATATTTTCCGGCTGGGAGGAGAAGGTGGTTTGGAACTTGCGGAAAAAACTATACAACTGATTGCCGGTGCACAAGGAACATTTAAACCGCTCTACGAATGGGATCTGCCGGTGGAAGACAAAATATTTAAAGTAGCCAGTGAAATTTACGGCGCTGTATCCATCGATTACCAGCCGCAGGCCAGACGCAATCTCGATCTAATCAAAAAAATCGGCTACGACAAGCTGCCGGTCTGCATTGCCAAAACCCAGCAATCGTTGTCCGACAATCCCAGTCTCCTGGGTCTGCCCAAGAACTTTATTGTTACCGTGCGGGATATTAAAGTTGCTTCCGGCGCCGGCTTCCTGATCCCCATTACCGGTGAAATCCTCAGAATGCCGGGCCTTGCCAAATTTCCCGCCGCTTACAATATTAACATCGACAATAACGGCATTATCACCGGAATTGTATAGATTTGAATCAAAAGCATGCTTCAGCCTGATGAAAAACATTTACCGCAACACGGCCTTTACTGTCCAAGACCACGCCCTCTTTGGCGAGCAGTTCTTGCTTCATCTTAATTCCGCCGCCGAAGCCGCCTAAAGAACCGTCAGCCCGAACAACCCGGTGACAGGGAATAACTAAGGGAAACGGATTATTGGCCAGAACGGTACCGACTGCGCGTGCGGCTTGGGGAGAACCGATTTTCTGAGCCAATCCAGCATAAGTGGTAGCTTTACCCCGTGGTATTTTGCCTGTTTGTTTTAAAACTTTTACGGAGAATTTTGAAAGTTTTGCGAAGTTCAAAAGAGAATAATCGAAGTTGACTTTCTGCCCGGCATACAAGCCCGAAATCCGTTCGGCAATACCTCCGGGAAGACTGCGCTCGATTATATTTATCGAGTTACATTCTTTCTTTATTTTTAAAATCAGCTGATCAGGTAAACAAGGAAGGAAAATTCTTTCTATCAGCAGCTTATTTTCTGAAAACCGCCAGACGACTCCAATGCTTTCTTCTTTGATGTCTATAATTTGATAATACATTCACTTTTGACGGCGTCGTAAATGATCTCTTTTGCAAATTTATACTTCTTTTAATATTGCCTGTAAAGTTTTTTCCGGGACATTTCCGGGATGATTGGGAATTGTTATATATTTATCAGTTTTATTATTATACCAGATTTCATGGCTTCCGGCAGCCTGTCTGTCAAACATAAATCCAAATACCTTGAGACTCTTAATTACATCCCGGTAACAGAAACCAGACAATTTTCCCATCTACAAACTCACTATCATCGGGTAGTCAAAAGAATTAGCAACTTCTGAAAACTTTATTTGGCCATTCAGATCAACCTTTGCCTCCATAAGTTTCCTGGCTACATCCCTCGCAATCTCTAAAACTTCGGTAACGGTTCGCCCCTGGGCGACCAGTCCGGGTATATCCTTGGAAGTCGCGAGATAAAGACCTTCAGGCAATTTTCTTATATGAATTTTGATTATGTGTTCCATATATTACCTTTTCGCTTCCCATGATAAAGATGTGTTTTTTGTATCGACAGCTTCCCGAAAAAACTTAAGAAAACGTAAGAAAAGAACTAATGATTTAAGTGGTCCAGCAAAATTCTGACACCGATGGCAATCAAAACGAGGCCACCGAATATTTCCACTTTTCTACCAAACAATTTCGCCAATACTTTGCCGAAAATCATACCGACCGCAGTCATACCAAAGCAGACGATGCCGATAATAACAGATGGAAATAATATGGATGCTTTTAGCACGGAGAAACTGAAACCTACGGCCAGCGCGTCAATGCTTGTGGCGATGGAAAGCAGCA
Source organism: Smithella sp. (assembly GCA_039679455.1). Taxonomy (GTDB): domain Bacteria; phylum Desulfobacterota; class Syntrophia; order Syntrophales; family Smithellaceae; genus MVRV01. The sequence goes on from JBDKUX010000008.1 coordinate 10,038, forward strand.
GCAGTGGCCAGCCGCGCGTCTGATCGTCTCTTTCCCCATCGCTTTCTTTTTCCAATCCCTCCCGAATCATTTTTCCACCAATAACAAACAGCAATCCAAAGGCAATCCAGTGATCATAATCGGCGATCATATCGACTACCGTTGAACCGGCCAGCCAACCTGCAACAGGCATGGCAAACTGAAAAAAACCAAAAGAAAGGGAAAGGCGCCAGACGGGTGCCCAGGATTTCTTGTTATTCGCCGCACCAATTCCGATGGCTACGGAAAACGCATCGACACCCAGCGCAACAGCCAGAAGAATAATAGTTATGAAGCTCATACTGGATTAGCATGCACTCTTTTCTCTCCCGGGTCAATGCATTAATAAATCCAAATCGGCAATGATGTCCTTATAGTGCTGATATCTATCATCGGGATTTTTTGCCATCATCTTAGCAATGATGTCCGAAAGCCAATTGGAAACTGCGGAATTTTTCATCTTGAGGGGAACGAGATCTTCATTTAAGTGTTTGAGCAAAACATCTTCAACGTTTTCCCCCTCAAAGGGAGGAACACCGGCAAAAAAATGGTAAAATGTGGCACCCAGGGAATAAATGTCGCTGCGGCTGTCCAAAGGCAATCCTTTAATGCAGTCGGGTGATACATAATAAGGTGAACCCACCAGGTTTTCGGATTTTCCCTTTTTATTTTTGCCGTCATTGACGACAGCCACACCGAAGTCCACGACCTTTAATGTGCCGTCATCACCGATCATAATATTTTCCGGCTTAATGTCGCGATGAATGATGTTCTTTCCACTGACGAAATCGAGCGTCCGACAGATGGTGACCAGATATTCCAAACCTTTCGCGCTATTAAGAGTGCTCCCGCCCTTGATCATATCTTTCAACGTACCGCCGCTGATCAGCTCCATCGCGAAATAAAAAACGTCGTCTGATTGATCGATATAGTAGATTTGTGCAATATTGGGATGGCTCAGTTGGGAGACGAGCCGCGCTTCCTTGACAAACATCTCTCGGAACGAATCAATTGACGAGAGTTTGTAGGAAATGATCTTCAGAGCCACATTCCGTTCCAGAATTATATCCCAACCTTTAAAGACGCCACCCATAGCACCGGCGCCGATAAAAGACACCGCCTTATAATTACCCAGCTGTTTTCCAACCAGGCTATGATAGAATCTGATCTCCAGCGCTTTTCCATTTGGCGGTTCATTGAAGTTAGGCTGGCTTGGAGGGGTGTATATCGTTTCATTGTTTTTTATTACAACAATCGTTTCCGTCTCCGGCTGCGCTTTTTCCGCGCTTATTGTTTTGATGTCCGGTATTTTGCCTGAAACTGATAACCTTTCCGCTACGGGATTTTTCCCCGTATCGATCAAGTCGATAATGTAATTATATACTTCCGTCCATGCTATAGAAGCCCCTATTTCCACTCCGATCTCCGCCAGAAGCTGATGATTGCTGATCGAAACATGCCTGACCTGGCTTTCAAGCACACATTTGCCATTAGGCAACTGAACTCTGATGTAAAGAAACATACCGGGTCTGCCCAGCAGCGGGGTCTCCATAAGAAATCCCTGTTTACTGATATTTTTTATCTGGCCCGGTAACCATAGAATGGCGTCACGCGATACTTCAACGTTAATGCTGTCTTTAGGAACAATTCTATCGTTTTCCCGACGTTCTTTCTGTACCGGAGAAGCAGCGTTTACCGGTGGCGAAATATGTTCCCGATTGTCTTCTTTGGGAGATATGGATATTTTTGCTTCGCCGTCTTGTGGAGATAGTATTGCACCAATACGTTCAATGAGAATTTTTCCGTCCAGTGGATAGACAATGAAGTCTGTTGCCCCCCACTTAAATGCTTTGCCGGCATTCCCCTGATCATGAACTGGAACAAAAAACATAAACGGAATTTTTTCCAGTTGAGGATTGTTCTTAATAAACCGGAGAAGATCATAGCCGCTGAAGTCATTCAATTCACTGTCGCAAATAACAAGCGCCACCGTATTATTGGAAAGCAAATTTACGGCGCTGCTCATTGTTGTTGCAGTAAGAACCGAATATCCGGCGTCGAGAAGAGATTTATGAACAGTTTCCAGAAATTTCTTTTCCCGGTTGATCAAGAGTATGTAGCCTTTAATATGCATAGGTCCTAGGCAAAAGAAATCATTTATATGTATAGCGCAACGGCATTTATCACACCATCATTTGTTAAATCATGCACCCCGTCGAACGTTTACCTGGCTGTTTTTCGGTCTAATGCAAACGTGAAGGGCAAAAGACTGGTTTCCGACTTGGAATATGAGTGCGGAAACTGACGTATCCTGCAAGTGGCCGATCTGGTGCCCCGGACCAACTACCACGGAAGGCAATGTAATTTCAAAATAATACTGGCTGTCGACAAATTCTTTTTTTGTAGTCCCACTGATCATATTAATGATTTCACTGACACCGTCATGAATCAATTCCGCATCAACAGCCCCTTCTTCCGTTCCCATCATTTTCGCGACGATCGTTTTGGCCATGTCCCAGTAAAAAGTGACAACGATGGTTCCTTCCACATTACCGGAAAGCCCCATAATTCCGGAAACATCACCAAATATTCTGATGGCGTTGGAAAAATAGACTTCTTTGAATTCGACATCTATCGCCGCCATGGTTTTAAGAATATGGCAAGTATTTTTGATAAAAGGCTTCAGGTATTCCAGTTCTTCTACAAGAGGTTCCCTGTTGGGAATTAAATAGCCGCTGAGAATCTGTTTGCAGGCAGGCAACGGATCGTAAAGAGACAGCACTTCAGTAACACCGGCAATCATATACGGTTGTGAAGAAATATCCTTTTCGCTATCGTGAATCAGGATAATCGGGATATTTTTAAAATTACAGGCATAGCGCAATTTACGGATTTGCTGTGAAACATATTCCTGGTTTGCGCCCATTTCAAGGATGATCATTTGATAGCCGTTAAAGTTCATCTCATCATGAAATCGCTCAAACTGAATGTCACACTTTCCCCCTAACATATCCGAAACGGCTGCCTCAACTTTCGGGCTGCAATCGATCCCAATTATTTTGTTCATAGATAAATCTCCTTTTCCTGTTCATGGTAAATAACCGGGACCGCCTACTGGAACTTTGAGGCATGCCGTTGACGCACCCGATTTTTAATTTTTACTTGTGATTATAACCGGTTGCCCAATACTTGATGAATGGCATTGGTCAATTTGTCCGCATTGAAAGGTTTCGTAAGGTAACCATGGGCTCCGGCATCAATTGCTTCCTTAATCTTGTCTTCTTCAGACTCCGTTGAAACCATCAGTACGGGGATTCCTTGGAAACGATCATCGGCCCGCATGTTTTTCAAAACATCGATGCCATTCATCATGGGCATATTCCAGTCAAGGAGTACTAAATTTATTTCTTTGCCGCCGGACTCCAAAAGGGTCAGCGCATCTGCTCCGTTGGCCGCATGGAGAACCTCAAAGCCCATCGCCGTAGCCGTCTTTTCGATAATTCCTCGGATTAAACGCGAGTCATCTGCAACGATCATTTTCATCATCAACACCACCTTTTTGTTTGCATCGTGCACCAAAATTTAATACTTACAATTGCTTATTCAGTATCGGCAAAATTAATATCGTACTTAAATAAAATGGCTGCTTCAGAAAATTTTCTGTTCCGGCCGGAGGAGAAAAAGGAAAATATCAGATATACGACTTTTGAAAATCAGGTTTTATTCTTTAAATGAGAATGTATCTTTCCCGCCAGGTCCTGGCCGATTCCGTCTACCTTCTGCAAATCTTCCAGTGAAGCATTTTGTATTTGATAAACGGAGCCAAAAGTTTTGAGCAATGCCTTCTTGCGCCGGATGCCGATATCGGGAATTGCATCCAGGACTGAACTAAAATCATCTTTTTGTTTGAGCCGATGATGATAACTTACTGCGAAGCGATGCGCTTCATCGCGCACCCGCTGTAAAAGTGCAAGGGCGCCGGGCCACGCAGAAAGAAAGACGGCATCCTTTAGCCCCGGCATGTAAACGCGGTCTTCCGATTTTGCCGCCTTCTTCTTTATGATTTCTTTGCCGGTAACAAAGATGCGTTCTTCTTTAGCCAGACCGATCACATCCATTTTGATCTTTAAATCCTTCAACACGGAAAGAGCAACATTGAGCTGGCCTTTGCCGCCGTCGACAACTACCAGATCCGGAAAAGCCTCGCTGCCGGTAAAGCGCCTGGTCAGCACCTCGCGCATCATGGCGTAATCGTCCGGTTCGTCCATAGTTTTAATGCGGAAGCGTCTGTAAGCCGCCTTGTCCGGTTCACCGTCCTGAAAAACCACCATGGAACCCACGGCATTTTTCCCGCTGATATTGGAGATGTCGTAGCATTCTATCCGGCGTGGCAGTCTGGTCAAAGACAACTTGTCGTGCAGAATTTGCATCGACGCTGTTTTCCGTTCTTCTTTGTGGAAAGAGGCCGCCAGTAATTCACGGGCGTTGGCGCAGGCCATGTCCAGCAGTGCTTTCTTGGAGCCGCGCCGCGGAAATGTAAGCAACACCTTTTTTTCTTTTTTGTCGAAGAGCCACTCGGCAACAACACTTTCATCAGGGAGGCTGCAGGGAAGGATGATTTCATCCGGCAGATTGGAATCATCGTAATATTGCGGCAGCGCCGACGAAATAATTTCAGCCATGTCTGCTTTTGTTTTTACCGGTGCGAATGACTTGCTGCCCAGCAACTTGCCGCCGCGCACAAATAAAATACAGAACTGGTAAGTATAATCTTCATTATGGACACCCAGCACATCCTGATCCTGATTACCGGCCCAATCCACATTTTGCTTCTCCAGTGTGTGCGTAAGTGCTCCGATGCGATCGCGCAAACACGCCGCCTCCTCATAATTGAATGTCTCGGCTGCCTCTTCCATCTGTTTTTTTAAATCAGTGATCAATTCCCGCCTGCGCCCCTGAAGAAAAGCCACAGCGCCGTCAATCAATTTCCGATAAGCCGACTCCTCAATCAAATCTTTGCAGGGAGCAAGACAGCGCCTGATCTGATATTCAAGACATGGCCGCAAACGCAGTTGAAAATCCCTGTTGCGGCAAGTACGCAGCGGAAAGACGCGCTGAACAAATCTTAGTGTTTCCCGGGCGGCCAGTCCCGATGGATAGGGGCCGAAATAGAGTGCGGTATTGCTCGTTCTTTTGCGCACTAGCTGCAGACGGGGAAATTTTTCCGCCGGATCAAGCGACAGATGATAGTAGGTTTTATCGTCGCGCAAAATAACGTTGTAGCGGGGGCGGTGCTTTTTGATGAGGTTGTTTTCCAGAATCAGCGCTTCTTTTCCTGTTGTGGTCGTTATAAATTCAATGTCGCTGACCCGAGCCATCAAAAACGGCGCCATCGGACGCGTATCCTTGCCGGTGAAATACGAGGTGATGCGGTTTTTCAAATCATTGGCTTTACCGACGTAGATCACCTTGCCCTGCTCATCGCGCATAATATAAATACCCGGGCTGCGCGGTGCAGAAGCCATCTTTTCTTTTAATGTGTTATTTTCCGTCATTGAAGCTTAAGGATAACACCTTCCGATTTTATTTTCAGCCGGAATTATGCATTAACCGTAATCTGAAAGCCACGCGTTGCTCCTGCGTGACCTTCAGTCTATCAGTTTATATTATAAGGAAGCCTGTGACGACTTGAGCCGGTAAAACTAGTCAAAGAGTGCTGCTTGATTTTCTAATCGATAACTTAATGCCTGCAGGACGAGCAGTCTGGAGAGGTACATGATGCGCATCCGGAGCCGCCGGCGGCACCGGCATAATCATAGCCGCCCGAACTTGACGAGGCGTACTTTCCGAACCCGAAGCTGGACATCATTTTGCTGATCTTTCTGGACTTGCATTTCGGACAAAAGGCTTTGACTTTTTCATTCATGCTGATAGTCACAACTTCGAATTCATTTTTGCACTTATCGCATCTATATTCATAAATGGGCATAACAAAAAATTCCCCTCAGATTTTTCGTTCAATACGGTAATTAAAGCTGTTTACCGCCATCAGGGTACAACGATGCGGGAGGCTTCCTGGCGTTCCATTTCCTTGGCCTCAGCAATCATCGCTTTAACCGTTTTTTCGATTGCATCAGGCAACTTGGCGGCAGCTTCACCGAGATTCGTCGCCCCTTCAATGTGACACTGAACCGGCATCGGCCCCTTGGGGGACATAAGCTGGGCTATTCCGGTATAAATCACCTCCCTGCCCTCATCAACCGATCCGTCAATTTTTACCGGTGTGAAGCGCCGGATTGTCGCATAAGTCAGATCAGTAAAAGTTTCTTCCTTGTAAAGGTTGTCGGGATTTATTTTAACGTCCGTTATCTTGGCTTGCTGAAAATCATTCACGAGTTGTTTCCTCCTTTGTGGGATTATGCCCCGAAAAACAGAGGAAATCTTCAGCCTGAGCAGCCTCCTCTTTCGGATCACTGTTTGTTTCCGTACACTGAAAAGAGCAAATGGTCAAATGGAAAAAAACGGTGTCAACATGAATCTTTTCCTGGCCTTAATTTGTCTTGTGGTTGCCGGTATAATTTAGTAAAATCCACGGGAACGACGGTACCGGGAAAGGAGCGGGAATATGGAAAACAAGCACAAATTCTCAATCTGGTATGTTCTGCTGGGTATATGGGCTGTGCTCATCATCCAGAGCTACATCGCTTCCATGTTCGCCTATCAGGTAGTACCTTACAGCCAGTTTCTAAGCATGCTGAAAGAAGGCAAGATCACGGAAGTGGCGGTTACAGCCAATCAGATCGAAGGCAAAATGAAAGTGGATGGCGCTACCCCTGGAGAAACTAAAGGTTTCCGAACGGTTCGTGTCGACCCGGAACTCTCCAAACTGCTGGACCAGTATAAGATTACATTCAAAGGTGAAATTGAGTCCACCTTCCTGCGGGATCTTCTTTCCTGGGTTCTCCCGATTCTCCTGTTTGTCGGCATCTGGTACTTCATGATACAGCGTATGGGCTCCCAACAGGCAGGCTTTATGACCCTCGGTAAAAATAAGGCCAAAATATACATGCAGGATGAACTGAATGTAACCTTTAATGATGTGGCGGGCGTGGATGAAGCCAAGCAGGAGTTGATGGAGGTCATTGAATTTTTAAAAACTCCGGCCAAATTTACCGAACTGGGCGGCAAGATTCCCAAGGGAATTCTCCTGGTCGGCCCGCCGGGCACAGGTAAAACGATGCTGGCTAAAGCCGTAGCCGGGGAGAGCGGCGTACCCTTCTTCAGCATCAGCGGATCGGAATTCGTGGAAATGTTTGTGGGCATGGGCGCCGCCCGGGTGCGCGATCTATTCGAACAGGCCAAGAAAAGAGCACCATGCATTATCTTTATCGATGAGTTGGATGCTCTCGGCAAGGCCCGCGGATTCGGCACTCTCGGCGGTCACGATGAGAGGGAACAAACCCTGAATCAGCTCCTCGTGGAAATGGATGGTTTTGACACTAAAGTCGGCGTCATCCTCATGGCCGCCACCAATCGGCCGGAAATCCTTGATCCGGCCTTATTGCGTCCCGGTCGCTTCGACCGCCATGTGCTTGTCGACCGTCCGGATAAAGAGGGACGAAAAGAGATTCTGCGAGTCCACATGAAGAAGATTAAAATCGGCCCCGATGTGGATCTTGACCTCCTGGCCAACATGACACCGGGAATGGTAGGCGCCGATCTGGCCAACCTGGTAAACGAGGCGGCGCTTCTGGCCGTCCGCCGGAATAAAAAGGAAGTGGGATTGGCGGAATTTGAAGAAGCCGTGGAAAGAATCATCGCAGGACTGGAAAAAAAGAACCGGCTGATCAATCCGCGGGAAAGGGAAACCGTCGCCTACCACGAAATGGGTCATGCTATTGTCGCATTGTCTCTGCCGGGCACCGATCCCGTACAAAAAATTTCCATCATCCCCCGGGGCATCTCCGCTTTGGGGTACACCATGCAGGTTCCAACGGAAGACCGATTCCTCATGACCAAAACGGAACTGCTCAACAAGATCGCCTCACTGCTGGGTGGGCGGGCTGCGGAAGCAATCATCTTCAATGATATCTCGACAGGCGCTCACAATGACCTGGCCCGGGCTACCGACATCGCCAAAAGTATGATTCGGGAATACGGGATGAGCACAACGCTGGGACAGGTTTACCTCTCTCCGGAAAAGCGCCCCCAATTCCTGGATATGGGCACACGGGAAGGCGGAGATTACAGTGAGGCGACATCGGAGATGATTGACCGGGAAATCCGGGAAATCATCTCCGGCGAATACAATCGAGCAACACAAATACTGCAATCCAGAAAGGACATCCTCGTTCAGGGAGCCCTGCTGCTCCTGGAAAAGGAAAAGATAGAAGGCAGCGAAATCAAGGCCCTGATGGCTTAATTGCAAGCCTCAAAAAATAGTTTTTTATCTTTTAAAGGTTCTCGCAAAAAGCTTCAACATTTTCGTCATGCCCTGAAGGCGCAAAGCCGTATTCGGGGCATAAAGGAAATTCAGCACTCCCTTTAAGCCCTCGTACACTTCTTTCCCGTGGGGATACCACCACATGTTTTTTTTAACCCGGGGCATGATATCATCAATAATCACCCTGGGCTGCGTCATTTCTTCCAGCCCCAGCCGGCCGTGAGTCCGGCCGATGCCCGATTCTTTGAATCCTCCCCAGGGGGTCTGAGGCAGACCATGGCTCATCAGATGGTCGTTGATCATAACAGTGCCCGCCTGCAGCCGTGACGCGATGCCGCGCCCCTTTTCATGGTTCGTTGTCCAGACTGAAGCGGTCAAGCCGAGATGGGAATCGTTGGCGCGGCAAATTGCTTCCTCGATATCCTCCACCTGCCTGACGGCAAGGATGGGACCGAAAATTTCTTCCTGCATCACCATCATCGAATCGTTTACATCTTCCAGAATCATTGCCGGATGGAAAAATCCGCTTGTGATCGGCTCCTTTTGCCGGGACACGGAAGTAATTTTCGCACCTTTTTCCAGGGCATCGTGTACATAAGCTTTTACTTTTTCCAACTGCTCCCGGTTGCCCAGAGCACCGATATCCACATTGAAATCCTGGTCATAACCTTGTCGAAGTTCGGCGGTTTTTTCCCGCAGCAGAGCGGTAAAAGCGGCATAAACGCGTTTTTCCACAAAAACATGTTCGACGCCTCCGCAGGATTGACCGCAGTTGGAAAATCCCGCCCAGAGGGCGCCGCCTGCCGCGCGCTGTAAGTCTGCATCGTTGCAGACGATCATGGCGTCATTGCCCCCCAGCTCCAGAGAAAGCGGTAAGAGTTTCACCGCGGCTTTAGCCATCAGATCTTTGCCGACAGCCACGGAGCCGGTAAAAAAGAGTTTATTAATTCCCGACCCTATAAAGGCATCTCCGGCGACATGCCCCGGAAGATTAACCAGATTGAAGAGTCCATCCGGCAGCTGGCCCGCGTTCATTACCTCAACGATGATCTCGCCCACCTCCTGAGACTGAGTGGCGACTTTCAGAACGACGGCATTGCCCGCCATCAGGGCCATGACAACTTCATGAAAGGGAATGGCAAAGGGATAATTCCAGGGGCTGATTATTCCGATCACCCCCCAGGGTACGCGCTCGAGCCAGGATATTTTGTTGGCAAAGAGAAGATTGCCTGGCCGAAGTCTTTCTTTCCGCAAAAACAGTTCAGCCTTTTTCGCATAATAGCCTGCACTCATGGCAGCAGGAATAACCTCGGCAATCAACGCATCCACCCGCGTTTTTCCTGTGCTTGTCGCTATGACACCGACAATTCTGTCCGCCTCAGCAGCGACAAAATCCCGAATCGCCAGGATATGGATTGCTCTTTCGTTAAACGGCTTTTTTGCCCAGTCACCCTGCGCAATTTTTGCTTTCTTAACGGCCTTGTCCAGCACATCGATACTATCCTGCCTGATGTAACCTGCATTTTCACCGGTCGCCGGATTGATTAAAGACGTTCTTTCTTCTTTGGTCTCCGACATTTTACAATCCTTCCTGTTTAAGCCGATAGTCCGGAAAATAAAATCAAAGATATTGTCGTAAGATTAAGCTATTGAATCAAATTATAAAAAAACATTCCGGTAACAGCAAAAATAATTGTCAGAGGTTTGCAATTTGTTTGTTGTGCCGCAATTGATAAAATATTATACCATCTCAGCTGCAAAAAACAAAAAATTTAACAATCAACACAATTGCTAATCGCTTAGGATCTTTGCAGAGATTTATCATTTATGGTAAATTGTTTTTATTGAGGAGCAAGAATATTGCAGAACGATCTATCGGTTTTCTTGAAGGCGATGAAATTCTCCGCGGAGAAACACCGCAATCAGCGGCGCAAGGATGAGCAGGAGTCGCCTTATATCAACCATCCCATTGAAGTAGCCAATGTTTTATGGACTATCGGCGACGTATATGACGTCGCCACGATTGTCGCGGCACTTCTGCACGATACTCTTGAGGACACAAACGCCACCCGCGAAGAAATATTAAACAATTTTGGGAAAGACGTTCTTGCTCTGGTGCTGGAAGTCAGCGACGATAAGAGTTTGCCGAAGCAAGAAAGGAAGGCCAGGCAAATTGAAAAGGCTCCGTTTCTTTCCTTGAGGGCCAAGCAGTTAAAATTGGCCGATAAAATCTGCAACATCAGCGATATCGCAAATTTTCCGCCGTACAACTGGTCATGGCAAAGAAGGGTTGATTATTTAGAGTGGGCTGATGCAGTCGTCGCCGGTCTGCGCGGCGTCAATGCAAAACTGGAAAATTATTTTGATGAAACGCTGGCCGAGGCGCGAAAAAAAATGGCGCTGGAAAAGGATTCACCTGCCTAAGGTGACGACTGACTGCAATTCTAAATCGGCATGAAAATTATTTTGCCATCAAACCGGAAACCTTGTAGTTAAACTCATAGTTCAGCGCACCGCTCCAGTCATCCTGAAAGACTCCTTTGTAACGTGTTCCATAGACAGGCCCTACCGGTTTACCATACGTATAGAACCAGTTAATGATCGGACTACCGGAAAAACCCAGGGCAATCCAGTAAGAGCCGGGCATTAAGACGGGAGAATCCTTTTTGAAGCAAAAAGTAGCCCAGCGGTAGCCCGGCTTCAGAGACAGCTGATCTAGGTTCACCATCTCGCTTGTATAAAGAGGAGCGCCGGGTTTGCCGTCTTCATCCTGAAAAATATCAACCCACAACCAGCCTTCACCGCCGAATTTATGCAAAGCAAGGTCAACCTTTTGCAGCTTCACCGGTTTCTTTAATACAAAAACCTGTGCGTACTGTGTCGCTTTGGTTGTCACATACTCCGCAGTTTCCACCAGGAAGCTGCGGGGCATTTCATAGTTATTTGCGCCGGAGGCAGTGGTAGAGCGGGGAAAGGCAAAGTCAACATTTTCCGGAAAATCCATGTTCCCGTAAACAAAGGGAATCAAAAAACGCAGTGTTTTCTTTTCTTCTTCCGGGATAACAACAGGCGGCGGTGGGGGTGCCACGGCAATTCTTTTAAACTCGGCTTTTACGCCGGGCCCCAGAAGCAGATTCTTCGGACCGTAATTCTGGCGGCTTCCCTGGAATTTAACAGAATCAGAAACAAAATTGGCTTCGATTGTTTCCTGAAGTTTTGGCTTCGTACGGGCATTAACCGTTTGCGACCAGCGTACTAAACCGTCGTTTTTCGTCTCGTTGTTATCCACACCGACTTCAATGCGGACAAAACGGTTGGAGACGAAAAGTTGCATATTCTGCGGATCGTAAGGCACCCAACCCTTGTCAGGAAACCATACTTCAATCCAGGAATGCCTGCCCTGTCCCATTTTGAAGGTCAGTGTTCCTTTTTCCCACGCTATACTAAAGGGCTGATTTAACGTAACTCCATTGACGATGCGCACCGGAATTCCGACTGAGCGCAAAAGCGCTGCGGTAAGATGCGAAAAATTTTGGCAGTTTCCTTTGCCGGATTCCAGCGAGTAAACGGCATCATACCTTGGAGGCGGATTAACGTAACGTACGTTATCTACGATCCAGGAGACAATCCGCTGTACGGCGTCAAACTGGGTTTTTACATCTTTTGTCAGCTGCAAAGACAGCTTACGAATCTCCGGATTATCCGACTGTGCCTGCGCGGTAGCTT
>JBDKUX010000009.1:0-14258 GCA_039679455.1 Smithella sp.
GCTGGCTGTTTGGCCGGCATTTTGATCATGCAGCCGGATTTATAGGTCCGATTATGGTCGATCCGGACTTTGAAAGTGAGCTCGCTTACGCTTTTGAGGGAAAAAGCGTCTTTTTCAGGGACGACTACATATACTATTCTTTGTACAAAGCATACCCCTTCCATATTTTAAAAATTGGTAAAACGCTTCTTAGATAGAATAACCTGCCGACAGCGCATCATTATAAAACATTTTAACTGTATCTAGAGAATAATCATCTAGATTTTTTCCTATCAACTCGAGCTTTCTCAGCACATCATTGGTAACAGTTATAATATGGCACCCGATGGAATCGGCCTGGAAAATATTCAGCAGTTCACGGGGGCTTGCCCAAATCAATTCCACCTGCGGCATGTCTTTTAATAATTCGACCGCCGCCAACATATGGGAAACAGGATCTATTCCTGTATCGGCAATCCGACCAGCAAAAACTGATATATAACCGGGAACATTCGGATCGAGGCTTACCGCCACATCGCGAACTTGGTTGAGCGTCATGATGGCCGTTACGTTCAGTTTGATTCCACGTTTCGTCAATCTTTTAATTAAAGGATAAGAGGGATCACGTTTTGTGTTAGTTACGGGAATCTTTACATAGACATTGTCTGCCCAACTGGCAATTTGAATGGCTTGCCTTTCCATTTCTGCAAAATCGTCGGAAAAGACCTCAAACGAGATGGGTTTATCTTTAATGTCCTTCAGGATTTCCTGTGCAAAAGCCCTGTAATCGGTGATCCCTGCCTTACGCATCAAAGTGGGATTGGTGGTCAACCCCTTGATGAAGGGCTTGGCAGCCATCTCTATCATTCCGGCCTTGTCTGCACCATCAGCAAAAATTTTTACTCGTAGATCGTCGATAGTTTTCATTGTGTATCACATTCCTAGTTTTGGTTTTTTTAATCGCCATAATGATTTTACGGCTATTTTTGACTGGATTCCCATTTATTCGACATCACCTGCAGACGCGGATCTGAAACCAGAAGATGCCAGATCAGGGCCTGGAAAGATTCCGTATGGGGCGTTACTGCGTCTGGATTGACAATTGGCACAATAACGCATGCCTTGGCCACCGAAGCCGTGTAGCCGCCATCACGCCCAAGAACACCGATCACAGCGGCGCCAACCTTTTTGGCATATTGAACGGCTCGCACAATATTAGGACTGATGTTTCTCTCTAGGTCACCACCACCAACAGAGAATACGAACAGCATGTCTTTTTCGCACAAATGACTGACCTGAAGCCAGGCGGCATAGGTGGTGTCCCACCCCTCGTCGTTGGTGCGCGCTGTGAGTTCACTAACGTTATCACTGGGGGAATAGGCCTCAATACCTGCGATCTTTCTAAAGTCGTTCACCGCATGGCCCGCATGACCCGCCCCACCTCCGACACCCACTAGGAAGAGGCGTCCGCCTTCTTCCCGCAGAGTTACAAGCAGCTTTGTCATGTTTTCGATTGCTAACCTATCCAGATTATCAATGATAATCTTAGCCTCTTCCAAGTATTGCTGGGCAAATATCTTCGTCTTATCTGTGTTCATAAAAAACAACTCCTTGATTAGATTTATATAACTCGTCTCTCTTTGGGAAGATTACCGGTAAGAAAATCAAGTGCATTTTCGACGCATTGCATTTCCATTTCCGCTCTCGTTTCCACTGTAAGGGTTGCAGAGTGGGGGGTCAGAATCACTTGCTCAAAATCACATAACGGCCCCTGATAGGGCTCTGTTCCAAACACATCAAGCCCTGCGCCGGCCAGCCGGTCCGATCGTAACGCCTCCACCAGAGCATCCTCATCCACCATTTCACCTCTTGCCAAATTGACCAGAATTGCATCTTTTTTCATTAATGCTATCTCATCTTTGCCGATTATGACTTTTCCTCCAGCGCTCTTTGAAGCATGCAGTGAAACGATATCTGCCTTGCTCACCAATTCATCCATAGAAACCAATTCAACGCCAAGACTGCGAGCAATGGATGCATCGGCGCAAGGATCATAAGCTAAAACACGCACATTAAAGGCGATGCAAAGCTGTGCCACCCGTTGTCCGATTTTTCCCAGGCCGATAATGCCAACTGTGCGCCCGGCTAATAGATGTGCTTTTTTCCGCTCCCAGCGCCGCTTGTGCATAAGATCAACTTGCGAATGAAGATTACGACTTAGCGATAGAAACATGGACAGCGCCAACTCGGCAACTGCCTGGGTAGGAATGCCGGGTGTATTGGCAACTGTAATGCCTCGCTGTTTCACTGCAACCAGATCAATAGCGTCCACCCCAACACCGCAACGTGAAATACAGCGCAGTGTCGGCAATTGTTCAAGTATTGCGGAACCGTATGGTTCCACACCGGCGAGAATAACCGATGCATCCGCGCCCTCTTTAATCAATTCAGCTGCCGTTATACGTTTACCACTGCCATGAATTCGCAATGGATATCCTGCGGCTTCCAGTCGCTGCAATGGTCCTTTATCATTTTCAGAAAAAGTGGACAGAGCAACAAAGATCAAGTCGTTCATAATAATTTCTCCACATATTGAGTAATCTCATTCAGATCAGCAAAAGCTAGGGGCGCAGGTATATCGAAACGCAGGCCGCTGTCACGTGCCAGAAAACGAACACCTGTCATCTGCGCCGCACGCTGATCACCGGCAGAATCTCCAATCAGAAGGACATCTTCCGGTTTCACGGCTTCCAGTGCTAAAATATCTTGAATAGCTGACGGCTTAGTCCAGGGCGGACAGCCGTATATACCACGAAACCATTGCGTCAGCCCGCGTTGATCCAAGATTAGGGATAGCTCCTCTGCCGGAGTAACGGAAGCAAGATAAACGGGGAGTATTGGCGTTACCTTCTGCAAAAAGTCCTCAGCACCTGTCACCAGAGGCACGGACATTATTTTTTCAACAACAATCGCAGAAAAGTCCATAGCGATTTCAGCCTTAAGCGACTGATCGTCATTTTTCCCCAACAGCCCCAATAAATGTTCAAACTTGGCGAAACGGCTGAGCGAAACATGCTCATGATGAAAAGCCATCATGGCCTCGGCATGTTGTGGAAAGCGGGTAAAAACATGGCGAAAGGCATCTGTCTTAACGTCGTTTGATTCAATCACAACACCATCGAAATCCAGAACAATAATCCGTAATGCCATATATTATTAAGCTCTGATCGACCGTGTTTCGTTTTGCAGAGATCGGGCACTATCGCCTAAAAATAAGATATCCGTCCCCAAAGCGATAAACCGATAGCCTTCTTTTATCGCCTGCCGGCAATCGTCCGCAGCGGTGCGTGGCTGCACAAAGTGAACGCCAGCGATCAAACCATGGGCCAGTGTTGATTTACAAACCTTTTGTTTGGCTGCCAGCACCTCCGGGTGGTTAATCTGCCCGGGGATGCCAAGTGACAATGACAGATCATAGGGACCGATAAATGTGCCGTCTATGCCAGGAACAGATAAAATTTCCTCAATATTAGCCACGGCATCCTTGTGTTCGATTTGGACGATTAAGAGCGTATCGTCGTTTGCATTCTTCACATACTCATCGAAATTCTCGCCATATCCCTGAGCACGCGCGAGCCCTACCCCACGAGATCCAAGCGGCGGATATTTGGTCATTTGAACAGCCAGCTCCGCATCGGCTTTAGAGTTGACCATGGGAACCAATACCCCGGCCGCCCCGGAATCAAGCACAGCTTTAGCCTGAATCGGATCGTTCCAGGCCAGACGTACCAGCGGCACAGAACCGCGCTGCTCGATTGCTATAATCAACCGTAGAACTTCGGAAACATCAATCGCTGTATGCTCTGTTTCTACAACCACCCAGTCATATCCGGCCATCGCCAGAATCTCGGCGATAGACGGGTGGGCCAGTGACATCCATGTGCCAATAGACGGCTCACCACGCCGCATTTTTTCTTTAATTTTACGGGCCAGCATCAGCATTCCTTTCTTGCCACAAGGCGGGCAAAAGAAGTCAAACATTGTGACTGTAAAAGCTCTACCAATGCTGTACGACCAGCAGTATCAGTACGTTCGACCAGCGCGCGCACTACACGGGGCCATTTTGCATTTGGTTCTGCCGCAATCGCCCGACGGATCATCTCGACATCAAACATACCCGGAGTACTCAGTTCAAGAAGTTCCCACTCCGGTGCAGCGAAAAGACGATGTAACCCTTTCACGGTAGGCAGGTTTAGCTTGTCCGGTGGAATTATCGTCGGCGATTTATCCCAAAGAGTTTGAATTTCAAACCCACTGGCAACCGGAACCGTTGCAAAGATCACCCCTCCAGGCACAAGTAAATCTTTCAAAGTGTTAACCAGCAAGCCCAGATTAGCCGCACGATCAAAAGCATCTATTGCCACAACAACATCTGCCGGATGATACTGAAGCAAATCAGGCATGCGCGTTGGTTGCACACGGATATGCGATGTCGGGACACCTTCCATGTCTGCGGTCATCCCAGCGGCAACGATATCGGTAAAACCGGTATTCTCCGTCGCCAGCAAATCAAGCAGTCCACGACCCCGGTAAGAATAATCAACCAGACGCCGGGCCGAAGGGATATATTCAGCAACCCCATCTTGAACCCAGTCAGCCCTCGGGCGCGTTATTTTCTCAAGCCGGGCGGCTTCACTGGCGGGCAGTATATGTTCCCTCCAGAAACAGGCCGGCTCTGATTCGCGATACCACGACCAAAGCTCATTTTCATCCGGCCTTAGCGGCGCAAAAAGAGATCCACAGGCGGGACATTCAGCATAAAAAAAGTCATATCTACCAAAAGCCGGCACAGCGTCTTTATTGGAACAGGCCGGACAATCCACAGTTATCCATGAGGTGTGATCAGGCCAGCGTCTGACAATCTCCGATTTTACTAAATCTCGCCAGCGGGCAACGGCATCATGGGGTTTAATTTCGAACTCCGATATTTCTTGGACAGATACGATGGTTTTCATGATGTGCTCCCTTCATTTGAGATGCGCTTCGTGAGAGGTTCGCGATAAATTTGGTCGACAATTTCCATAACACGCAAGGAATCCAGAGACGTTCCTTTTTCCACAGACTTGTTCTGCCGGATGCATTCCACTAGATGGGCGACTTCGATATCCCAGGAAGGATCAGAATCATAGTATGTTGTCTCCTCCCGAGGATTGCCGAGCGCAGCCCGCTCACCTTGCGCCGGTCTCCGCCCGACAATCAGTGTTTCGCGACCATAGCTACCCGTCTTGGATAATAATCCACTAATCACGGCATACCCTTTCTCGCACCCGATTTCGAGCCGGAATATATGTTTCCAGGAAGTTGCCGAGGAATGCAGTTGAGCCATCTGGCCGCGTGGCGTCTTTAACAAAACAAAAGCATTGTCTTCAACGGGAACATTAAAGTGGGTGATTCCCCGCATACCAATAACTTCACTGAAATCACCAACAAACAGGCGAAACAAATCCAGCATATGGATTCCTTGATCAAGCAGGATACCTCCACCACTGATGGCCGGATCGTTGCGCCAGGACGTATGGTAATCATAGCCTCCGCCTTTCCCATACACACCGCGCAAAGTTAGGATTTCACCCAAAGCCCCGGAATCAATGATCGCCTTGGCATCGGTAATGCCGGGATGATGACGGTGATTAAATCCAAACAGCAGCTTGCAGGACGGGTTCGCCAGTTCCGCCGAGCGGATGCGTTGAATATCAGACAGGCTGCATCCGGGTGGTTTTTCGCAAAAAACATGAAGCCCCTTATGCAGCGCTTTGGTAGCAACATCGGGAATCAAATGGTTGGGCGTACAAACAAATACCACGTCGATGTTTGCAGCCACCAGATCTTCCCATTGATCATAGAGAGGCACATCGGGAAGCGCTATTCCCCTCTGCCGGGAAGGATCACAAACGGCGGCAAGTGTCATATCCGGATGATCGAAAACATTCCGGCAACGAATCTGCCCCATGTAACCATAGCCAACAATGCCAGCTTTCAAGGGGTTATTCATAATTTATCGCCCTGCTGACTTATCCGTTCAAATAATGCGCGCTGAACAGGATCATTGCGCAATACTGCTTCGACCAACTCCACATCGCCGGGCCGGTCGATACCCAGAGTAGTGTATCCGGCCAAGACGCCTCGAATCCGAATACCGTGCTCGAGGACACGTAACATATCAACCGACTCCGCCTTTTCCAAAGCAGTCTCCGCGAGCGCACTAAAGCGCGGCAAAAAAGAGGCGCGAAAGGCCATAATACCTGTCTGACGATAGACGGGCACATCCACTACCTGGCGAAAATGCGGAACCGGAGCGCGAGTCAGATAAATCACGTTCCCCTGCCGATCACAAACAGCTTTGACAATATTTGGATTGGTATAGTCATCCGGCGATTCGAGAGGAGATAGCAGGTTAACAACATCCAAAAGTGGATCATCAAGCAAAGGCTGGGTAACTTGCGAGATCGCATCGGGAATCAATAAAGGTTCATCACCCTGCGCCATGGCAATGATGTCGCCTTGCAATGATTGCATCGCTTCTTCTACCCTATCCGTACAACGTTGATGTGTGTCTTTGGTCATAACAACACGTCCACCGAACCCCTCAATCGAGGCCTTGATAGGCTCGTCGCAGGTGGCAACAACCACATGATCAACACCTTGGGCCAATAAGGCACGACGACGAACATGCTCCACCAGAGGCAGTCCCATAACCAATTCCAATGGTTTGCCGGGATAACGTGACGAAGCCATCCTCGCCGGAATAACAACTGTAATCATAATTTTTCCTCACCAATAATTATTTCTTATCCAAGAATCAATATTATTTCAATTTATCAGAGCATTACTGAGGAAGCACTCCGCAATCAACATTAATACACTGACCAGTAATAGCCTCCGCTGATGACGAAGCCAGAAAAAGACAAGTTGCTGCCACCTGAGCAGCGGTGGGAAGAACTCCCAAGGCAGTCTGCGTAGCGGCAAACGCGGTGAGATAAACGTTAGCATCCTGAGCACCGATCGGTGACTGCCTCTCGCTCAGCGCCTCCATCAGGCCGGTGGTCTGGATATAAACAGGACACACAGCATTAACACGGATACCTCGCGGCCCCAGTTCCTTGGCCAAGGACTGGGTGATTCCGTTGACGCCGAACTTGGCAGCGCAATAAACCGAGTTATTAGCACTACCACGCTTACCAGCCAAACTGGAAATATTAATAATCATTCCATCGCGCGGTAGATAGGGCACCACTGCCTGACAGGCAAAGAGGACACTCTTGAGATTTGTATCGATCATATTCTGCCAAAATGCTTCGTCTATTTCGCCCAATGTACGCCAAGCTGAAAAACCGGCATTGTTCACCAAGACATCAAGACGCCCGGTCCAATCCAGCGTTTGCCTGACCAGTGCGCCTAATTCCTGCGGATGGCGTACATCGGTGGCAATAAAGCGGGCCCGTTGACCTAATTTTGCTGCCAACCCGGTATCTGTGCGCCCGGCGATTACGACATTATTTCCCTCAGCGTAAAATGCTTCGCTGATCGCCGCACCAATCCCATGAGATCCGCCTGTAATAAGGACAGTACGTTCAGTCATCTACAGATTCTCCTCTACAAGTTCGATAAAGTAATAGCTAATTGGTGAATAGAGATTGCTTATCTCGATATTAATTTTTTAACGAATCGCTTAACGGAAGTGGGTAGTATTGCTCTTCCTACTTGTGTTATTGGCCGACTTAGGACGATACTTCTTATTAATCTCTCTATGTGGTGCTTTTCTTTTTTAAGTCGTAGATTAATAATTTGGCGTCTTACGAGATTGGGGAAACTCTGCAAAGCATTCTTACTGAGAGAACACAAAATTGGGTTGGGGTCTCCGACTCCTTTTACGTTCATGATATAATCTCGCATGTCGTGGATGATACCAAGTTGTACGGCCTTGTTATAGAGCTGTGTTCCCGGATATGGTGTAGCAAAAGATATGGACACATTTTCTTCCGAAAGGTTGTTTTCTTTGGCAACGTCTATTAAGAAGTGTTTCGTTTCGTCTAAAGTTGATTTCGTTTCACCGGGCATGCCGATTACTATGTTAAGGTGGACAAAAATCCCTGCGTTTGTCGTAAACTTAACAGCGCGACGATTATCTTCAACGGTCGATTGCTTCTGCATCTCATCGAGTATCGCTTGGCTCCCACTCTCAATGCCATAACTAATTCTTATAAAACTTGCTTTTGCCATCGCTGTAGCCATTTCTTCGTCGACCAAATTTGCTTTGCCGCCACTTGTAAATATTTTAATGCCTAACTTTTCTTTTTCCAGAGCACGGCAAAGATCCATAAACCAGTTTCTATTGGCCATGACAAGATCATCCATAGTGACAACAAAAGTTACCCCGTATTTACTTTTTAAAGTTCGAAGATGATCTATGATGTATTCAACAGAATGCCGTCGGTGTATTCTATTGAAATGAAAACAGAAGGTACAATTATAGATACAGCCACGAGACAGTACAACAGGCCAGATAATTTCACTGTTTTGAAGTCTCAACTGCGGAGGTAAAGTCTTGTTAATCCATTGGTAATAAAAATTGGAATACAAGGCAAAGTCAACCATATCGGGAAGGGGTGCCTTAATATAATCTAAATTGATGGGAAGATCTGGCTTATTACCCCGCCATCCATTTTCAGTACGCCAATAAAGGCCAGGAATCTTTTTCCAGCGATCGGGCGTCGAAAGATTTTCCAGTAGCTCAACAATAAGACACTCCCCGTCTCCCTCACATAGGAAATCTATCTCTGTATTTTTGTACCAGAGGTCTTTAAGCGGTAAACCCAAAGAGCCTCCGACAATAATAGGCGTATTGTTATTCTTTCCTTTCAGGGCAAGTACCAGCTTCTCAGTAAAATCATAGGATGGAGGAACAGAGCCGATACCAATAAGTTTGGCGTTATACTGTAAAATTTTATCAATATATTCTTCTTCCAATGCTTTCTTGATTTTCATGGCAGTTACATCGTTTTCGAAGACATGGGCTTTGCGACAAAATGCCTCATGAACATTGATAATTTTGTATGTGTGCCCTGCGTCAATCAAGGCCTTGGCGAGGTACATGAGGTGAATGGGTGGTGTCAGGTATGAATCGATACCGACACGTGTGGGATTTATAAGAAGGACATCGTAAGACATAGTTCACACTCCCTTGTTTAAGAAATTATTAACAATTCATATCCTTAAATATTATACTTTTATATTTCAAATCGTCATAGCCGTGAAACCACCATCCACAGCAATCTCGGCCCCTGTTACAAAACTTGAGGCTTCAGAAAAGAGCCAAAGCACAGCCCCGACCAGTTCCTCTGGCCGACCATACCGTCCCATTGGCGTGTGCCCAAGAATGGCAGCGTCCCTTTCGGGGGTGATAAAATTCTTCATTGACCATTCAGTTGGAAAAAAGCCGGGACGTAGGGCGTTCACTCTTACGCCCTTGGTTCCCCATTCACGGGCAAGGTTCTGAGTCAGGTTTTTTATCCCCGCCTTGGCGACCGAATAGGTGAATGCCTTGGAAAGCGGCGGTCCCGCTGAGGCAGAACTGATATTGACAATGGAACCATTCCCCTGCTCAACTAAGTGTTTCCCGAGGATCTGGCAGCTTAGCATCGTGCCGGTCAAGTGGACTGCGAGGATGTCGTTCCATTCCTCCACGGCAATCTCAAAAAAGGGCGTCGGCGCGTTGGTCCCAGCCCCATTCAACACACAATCCAACCGCCCGTAGGCATTGAGTGTTGATCCCAATGCGACCTTGAAAGCCGCAGGATCACGCACGTCGAGCGGGAACGCAATGGCAGCGCCACCCGCCGCGTTCACCTCTTGGGCTGTACGCTCAGCATCTTCCATGCGAACATCACAACAGACAACCTTCATACCGGCACGGCCCGCCGCGCGCGACAATTCGCCAACAAGAAAGCCCCCCGCTCCGGTGAGCAACACAACTTTTCCCTCAAGACTAAACAACGATTCAATATAGTTATTCATTGTACTGATGCCCCTTATCGTTCAATTGTTTAATTTTCCTGGCAGGATTTCCAGCGTAAAGGGAATTGGGATCAACATCTCCTGCCACGACACTCCCCGCCGCGATGATAGATCCACATCCAATTCTAACACCCTTGAGAATGATGCAGTTCATTCCTACCCATACATCAGATTCAATTATTATTTCGGACCCCGCATCGCTTTTAGTCCAACGATCGCTTGGAGGCCATACAACATGACCATCAAAATCTGCAATGATGGTATTGGGTCCTATCATCGTGTTGGATCCGATTGAAATCTTTTTTCTCGATATGATTGTTGTGCCATTGAGTCCAACATGCTCACCTAAAATAATTTTGCCATCCCCTATTATAGTTAAGTGGCATGGAGAAAACAGAGTAGAGAAAGCTCTTTTGCGAGTTGATACAGCGTGAAATTTTTTGCCAATTACAATAGAACCAGGGCCGTGGATGAGAAATCGAATGCCTCCCCATACCTGAAAAGGCGCTTCAATTTTAAGCCGGCTTCCGTAAATAAACTTATTAAATTCTGTCGACAGTTTTCCCACCCACAAAGAATAAAGTTCAAAAATCAGATACTTGATGTCATAATTCGTTCGATTAACAAGTACCTTTTTTATTTTTTTAAGTTGAGACAGCATATTATTCTCTAAATTGTTTTTATTGCCAAAGCGCGAAGCCACCAAGCCGGTTTTTGCGTTTCACAGTGAGCTTCGAACGGTGCCACCACCGCACGTTCCAAAGGATCGGTCAGCATTTCCATTCCCGGCCTGACTTGGGCAAAGGGAGTAACCAAACCCAAAGCAAGAAATTTTGAACGTACCCCCAACAACATTGATCTCCACGGAGATGCCAAGCGTAAACGATCGATTTCCTGGCCGTGATAACTTACCTGAACATTACAAAATCCCAATGTGCTCAGCAAGTGATGCATCGGCCCTTTGTCAAAAAATAGAAGGTGGGGTTCATCGATAAGTTTATGTTCCCAATCCCGGCAGGGAACCTCGATAAACAGCGCACCACCTTTACGCAGGTTCCGGGTGGCATCGGTTAGAAATTTAATGGGCTTAGAGACGTGTTCCAAAACATGGGACATCACCACCACATCGACCGGGACGGTGTTTTCGAATAAATCAGATCCAGCAACGACGTGGACTCCGATTGTTTGAAGCGATGCATAACAGGAGGTGTCTGTTTCAATAGCCATGTAGGTGGTATCCGGATGCTTCTCTAAAAAGTTGCGTGCAAAAAAGCCTGGCCCCGGGCCCAATTCCAGCAAACGCGATACAGAGATGTTATGTTTGTCCAGGTAAGAATCGAGATGCGCAAGGCGCAGACGGGCAATGCCTGAAAAAAAAGCCGTTGCTCGTGAATTTCCAGGATGATCGCCATGAGCACAGGCAAAATAGTTTGCGTTGTATTCTTCAAGTACCGAATCCTGAGGCATTGGCGCAGCAAAAGCCATATCACACGAACTGCAATGAGCACGCTTTAGTCCGGTGAAGATTGGATGGGTACCGCGATAATCACCCCTGATTTCGACATCACGACTCCCGCATACAGGGCATGAGAAGGATTGAATCACTTTTCAGTTACCTCCTGCCCACGATATTTGATGACCCTAGCTGGCACACCCACAACGACAGCCATAGGCGGAACATCTTTAGTGACCACGGCACTCGCCCCAACTACAGCTCCTCTCCCAATGTGAACCCCTCCCAGGATGACTGCATTTGCTCCGATCCAAACATCGTTATCGATTACAATATCAGCAATATTATGTCCTTGATTTTGTATGTTCATATCTGATCGCATATATTTATGATTTGCTGTTCTCATGACGACTCCCGGCCCTATCGGACAATGATCACCAATAACTATTTTACCACCAACGGAAGCATTTATGTGCACTCCTTGGTTGAAGGCTGTCCAGTCACCAACAGTTATTGAACCACCATCGGCATTAAAGTAACCGTAATTAGCAATTAAAGTAGTGCCCTGCAGGCATATGAAGCTTGGAGCTACAAATTCACACCCGATCCCAATATGGAGATTATCGCTCCTTTGAAAGCGTTTCTGATACCAAAGACGACGCATGGCCGTACCAAAGCGTCCGGGTAAATATCTAATGAATGTCTCTAACCATGCTATTATTTCTTCAAGTATTTTTTTATACAAGAGACTTAGCCTTTATTGATATTTTTATCATTCCTACCCGTAAATTTAGCAAGGGACCCTTCATTTATAGGGTAAAAGTATTCATTTAAATAGGATTTAGCTTTTTCTTGCCTGGCGTAGAACTCGCTGTCTTCCAGTGAATAGATTTCATCAATTACGTGACGAAGAGAAACATTTTCTGAAACAGTCCATTTAAAATGGCTACACTTAAACAGCGGGTCATAACTAAAAATAGATCCATTATCATAATGAATCACTGGCTTGCCCATACTCAACGCTTCGAGTGATACCGTTGTCCCCCAATATATAATGATGTCACTGTTCTCGATATCATCTTTGAGAGATGTCCCCTTTGAGATAGAAAAATTTGTCACTTTGTTAAGATCATGGGTTAATTGGTGTTGAAATGCCTTGATGGGCAGCACGGGGTGTGTCCGTATTTTAACCTTGTAGTCGGGAAGATTGGCGAGCTCCCTGAGCGCGTAGTTGACCATTTTGTAGACTTCAAATATGCCCTCTAAGGCTATTAAAATTTGCCCTGATCGTTGCCTCTTCGCGGGCTTCGTATCGAAAAGATATTCAAATCTTAGACCGCATGCCGCCTCAATGGTATCGTCATCATAATTGCCGTACGTCTCCATGATGCGTTTTGGCTCCGCACCAACCGTCAAGATATTATCAGGCATAGGTTGAATTGCCTTCTCTCTAAGACCCGGAAACATATTTGCAGAAGCCTGTGGAACTACCGTATGCTGATACCCAATAATTTTTGTGTCTGGAGAGAATTTTCTAATAGCCATCATACACATTTTTTCCCATGGGTTGTTCTCGTATGTAAAAAGAAATGTTTTCGCACGGACTGTTTCGAGAAGATTTTTTGTCGCCTCGTAATGGATATAGTGATAAAATTGAATTTCGTTGAGTGGATGCAGCAGAAGGTTATTTAGCAAATCAGTTACGTTATATCCAAAGAAGGTGATCTTTTCGCATAATCTGAATTTTACATTCAATAGTCGCCACGCGGCAGACAACAAATCTCTCTGCTTCAGAAAACATTCAATGGGAATAACAGATGTCGTAGAGCACTCTTTTATCTTATCGATACAGTAATTAAATCGCCCGAGAATCACTGCAAGTATAACGACTTTTTTATGTTTTTTAAGAAATTCCGGTAGGCTGCCGAAGAAAGCGTCCCTGTAAGTACTGTCAGTGGAAAACGAATGGTCATAGACAAAACTTTTAATAACATATGTGGGTGCTTCTGATATGAAAAGATCCGAAATTGAGGAGATTACCAACTTTCTCCTTACTGTAAAGCTGCGCCAGGAAGTCTTGATTACGTTGAAACACAGGGAACCGAAAGCTTTGCTTTTAGCGCTTGCCAGTCTTTTTAATTGTGCAAACCGGTTGCCCCTGGATACAAGATGAGCGCTTGAATGGCCGATAAAGATTTCCAAAGAATTTACAATGGGCCAGGGAGGACTAAGGAAGATCATGTGATCAAAATCATCGCGCTTCAATGCATTCACAGCCCTCATGAATTGATGCAGTAATAATGCGAGTTGGGACGTAAATCTATTTTTTGAAGCCATGTTGCTGGACCACCACTCACGATTATTGAACAGTTCGGCGACTTTACCTATCAAATCAAGGTATTCTGCCATGAACTTACTTTTGGATTCATCATCAACGGGTTCGGAAGCTGTTTCAACAAAACCTTTTTCAATGAGATACTGGCTGTTTTCCAAGCTGCAATCGCAAAAACATATATATCTGTTTCTCTCATCCGGAGAGCAGGATATCTTCGTCAAGTATCTTTTTAAACTCTTTTCATCTTGTATGATTGCTACAATGGGCATGGCAAATTATTAAATAAAATTTAACATTAGTGTCCGGTTAATGTAAATTCATTACGTTTATAAATCAATTATAACAAATAAATAAGCATGTATTATCTTTTTATCGATTTGAAATTTTATTCCGGTTATACCAGCCTCTATTTTGTTG
>JBDKUX010000010.1:0-49486 GCA_039679455.1 Smithella sp.
GCTGGCTGTTTGGCCGGCATTTTGATCATGCAGCCGGATTTATAGGTCCGATTATGGTCGATCCGGACTTTGAAAGTGAGCTCGCTTACGCTTTTGAGGGAAAAAGCGTCTTTTTCAGGGACGACTAATTAAGAGTTGTATTCCTTTAATTCCCAAAATATTAAAGGAGCCGTGAATTTTGTCCGGGCAACTTGCCACTTACGACTCATTCTTGGCTCCTTATAATGTCTCAATTTTTAAGTAAACTATTTATTTATAGGTGTCAAGATGATTTTCCCGAAGGAATCTGATTGGTCGGTATGGGGCATTCGTAACGATGTGCATAAATTTTTCTTTCTGCGGTGGCAAGAACTATTTGATGAAGACACCTTTGATTCTTGGCAAGTGAGAACAAGTAATGTTAAGACCATATTAAACGAAATAATAGAATCAATTGATATCGTTAAAGATTATCATAGCTATCATGCTAATATCCGCGATTTGATAAATGAAGCAATTGATATAGCAACTTTCGACATTATCATAAAAAAGCATTTCACATTTTTATTAAAACATCTTGAGATTATCAAACAGACATATGAGGCAGGAGTAAAGGGTAAAGAGACGCGTGATTTAGAATCTTTTAAGAGTTTAGTGAAAGTGATTTCCGCGTATCTTGATGGATACAGTGATAAATTGAAACGTGTAATAGGAGAGCTACTTGAGAAAGGAGAAGAAACAGGATTTAAGATTGAATTATATCAGCTAACCATGGCGTTAGGAGTTGACCTAAAATCTTGTGGCTATTCCGATCAAACTCTTAGAAAAAGTCTTGATATTCTAAAAGATGCTAATGAACCTTGTTTCCACAAAAGATATTATAGATTATTATCCGAGTACTCCGGCGCGCTTAATGAATATGAATGTTCCTATTATATTCAGTGGCCGCCTTCCACACCGAGCATTGATTTGAGTCAATATAATATAAGTTTATCGACGGAAAGAAAAAAAGATCAACTATCCGATGCTGAATACGAATTCTATGAAAAATTTCCGCCAAATGGGATTATCGCAAATACTAAGGTTCAATCACTTGATTCATATTCGGCAAGATGCTTGGGTGAAGATCAGCTTGAGTCATTGTTTGCCGTTAGTCGGTTATTTCGGCCAAGTAAAAAGGTTGGTATAATAAGTCCTTTAGTTCTTGTATACACGGGTACACAGCAGTTTAAGTGTTTTAAGGAGGATACTTCAAGATTACAATATATTCGAGATCGCAGAACTGCACCGTCAATGATTTCTTCTTTTGCAACATTGTATGGGAAATTAGCATCTGAAGATGCGGGACAATTTAGTGCTTCACTTCAACATCATAAGTTAGCTCAATTAGCCTCAACCGACGAAGCAAGATTAATAAACTTGTGGATTTCTTTAGAAGCTCTGGTGCAAAATGGTAGCAATAACATTATTGAGAGAATATCGACATACGTATCTACGAGTGTAACTGGTGGCCATATTTACAGCATGTTAAGAGCTCTTGCAATGGACATTAACAAAATTTGGAAATTTTCCGACACGAGTAGCCTTTTGCAAAATATTTCAAAACGATCTAATAAAAATTATTTGCATGTATATGATTTATTAAGCATTCTACGAGATAAGGAAAAAGGTGACTTAATAAATAGTTTATTGGAGATATCAGCAGTAAATACATTATGTGTTTTTAGAATTTCTCGGCAATGGAAAATATTTCAGGATATAAAATCAATTCAAAAATTTATCGAAAATCATAAGCAAATAGTAGAATGGCAGTTAAGACGTATATATAGAGCAAGGAATAATATAGTTCATACGGGAACTTGTGCGGCGGGAACTTCACAGCTTATTCAAAATCTACATACATATTATACATTAACGATAAACCATCTTATTCACGATTTGTTCAAAAATCCAAATTGGAGCATAGCCGATTCTTTTGAACACAGAGCCCTTGTTTATAACTACTTCATTAAAAGCTTAACTAAAGACCAACCTCCATCTATAGAGGTAATATTAGATCCTGTGAAAGCAATATCTGCCAACAATTGAGAAATTCAGAAGAACAAAGTGATGATATTAACTTAATTTGCTAATTATAGTATTTCGGTGATTGGAGCAAAAGAAAACTCAACGAGTGTTATCTTTTCTTTCTAAAACACTTTTCGTGTTTTTCCGGAACGGGCGTGTAATTGTAAACCGAGGGCTTGCACAACTTTCAGCACTGTGGAAAATTCCGGGTTGCCTTCCACTGATAATGCTTTGTACAAACTTTCCCGGCCCAAACCGGTTTTCCTGGCGATCTGGGTCATTCCTTTGGCTCTGGCAATATCACCGAGTGCCGCGATTATTCTTCCAGGATGAACTTCCAGGCGCAGAACCATTCATCAGGATGGGCATCGGGCGGACACCCTACACACTCGGTGCGGATCCTGGAATCAATGGCCCTGGCGAAACTGCTGTATTCGACCAAACCAGCCGATTTACAGGGATAATCATCCAAACCCTGCCGTTTGCGGGCGGATTGGACTCGACAATCGTTCATCTGGAAAACAATGCTGTTGGGGCTTTCATCGATAATCGATTGTACATTGAGGCGGGCATACATCCTGAGCTGCAAAGCTTTTTTCAGTCCCTCCAGTCCCGGTTTATCCTCCAGGTTAAGGTAGCGCTTGATCGACCAGGCTTCAAACGGTGAAAATTTGGCCCAGCAGGTGTCATTGCAGCGTTTTGCATCATTCATCCCGTGTTTGAATTCTACCGCCTGGAACCAGATCCCGTCATTGGCCAGCCAGTTGGCGCCGAGATTGGTGAGAACGTCCAATAATTTATCTTTGGGCATGTCCAGAAAAAGCTTGGGCACGCCATTTACCATCTCAAAGCCGAATATCTTGGCCAGCCGGTTCATTTGAATATTGTAGCTTTTTGTATAGGCATCGCTCATGACCTTTAGGGCTTCCTCAGTTCCCATCTGGTGCTCAACTTCCTTAAACCAGAAAATATGATGTACGATGGTCCTGTGCAGCATGTCTACCGCAAGTCTGGCCAGGTCTTCCTGTGATAGTCCTTCATAAAAACCGGATTCAACTTTCATGCTTTTCCTCCTTGATTAAAAATTTACAAATACATTTGCCGCCCGGCGCAAATTGGTGGGAGTAGACCAACGACGTTTGCGGTTGTGTACTTATTATTCCATTTCTAAATCAAGCGCTATCTTTGTTGGCTTCATCGTCGGCATCCTCAACGTATGTATAATACGCCTCGTCGCCTCCTCCTAGCCGCCGCGATATCATCATTGATTTAGAAATGGAATTATTACCTCTTCCAGCTATCTCATGTTTCCAATTGCAGCAGGGATCATGCCAAATTAATAAGCAGATAAAACAAATGCTTATGACGACGTCGTAGAATGCTTGCCAGATATAACAAAAATTGCTATCATATTTGGCAATTACTTGCCAAAGTGTCGCATATAACAACAAGAAAGAAGAGGTGAATATTATCGCCATATGTGGCAAAAGTGTATTAAGTAGACATAAATAAATAGGGAAGGTTCTCTTCACTATGTGAATCTTTAGTTAATCCTCCAGCACTTTAAGTCATAACGTCAATACTTTTCGAATTGTTAAACAATGCCTGTGATTTCCCGCACAGTTTCCACGACCTATGCTGTTAATTGCTAATTAAGCCCTTTAATGATATTATTAGGTTAATTTAAGGAGGTCAATCTATGCCTACGACGATGATTAAGGAAGAAGCTCATAAAATTATTGATCGGCTGCCCGCAGGTGCTACGTGGGATGATTTATTGCGTGAAATATATGTGCGCGAAGTAATAGAGATGGGTTTGGTGGATAGTAAAGAAAACCGCACAAAAGATGTGAAAGAAATAAGAGCAAAGTATGGATTGCCCGAATGAAAGTCCACTGGACGAACACTGCTGAAAAACATCCTGATGCAATTTACCATTATATTGCACAGAACTCACCGGAATACGCGAAACGTATGGTCGATCGTATTACCCGGCGATCTCAGCAGATAGCCGAATATCCTTTTTCAGGGCGAAGTGTTCCTGAATATGATTTTAAGCAGATAAGAGAAGTAATAGAAAGTTCCTACCGTATTATTTACTATATTAAATCAGACCAAATTGATGTTCTTGCAGTTATTCATGGTTCCATGAATATTCAAAATTCTTCAGGCAATACAGATAATTAATCAATAAGGAGTTGATACTATATTGCAAGGGCTATATTGTTTCAGTAACATTGCAAAATGTGCGACGCCCATATAGATCTTGAAATGAAAAAATACAAACTAATTGACCATACCGCCGATATCGGCTGCGAAATATTCGGCAAAACTAAAAAGGAACTTTTTGCCAATAGCGTCGTCGCTTTATTTGAATTGATGCTGGGGCGAAGAACGTTTTCCGAGACCAATGAAACGACAGAATTGGAAACAAAAAGCCTGACCGTGGAAGGAATTGATTTAGAAGACCTCTTTATTAATTTTTTGCGGGAAATCCTCTATTTGTTTAACGGTGAGGGGTGGGTGGTGGTCGACTGTCAACCTTTGCAGGTAACCAACAAACATATCGTTGCCCAATTGACCGGCGAGCCTTATATCGGGACAAGGCATCAGATGAAAATGGAAATTAAGGCGGTTACGTATCACGGCCTGAGTGTTAAAAAGACGAAAACCGGATGGGTGGGAAGGGTGATATATGACATCTGAAATTAAGATTGAAAGAATAGACGAAAACCGCTTGCTTATTCCCAAGAGCGGAGGCATGAAAGTTCCCGGAATTATTTATGCCAACGAAAATATTCAGCACCTGTTAAAGACCGACGAAAGCGCAAAGCAGGTGGTCAATGTTGCTCATCTTCCCGGCATTGTCAGCTATTCTCTGGCGATGCCCGATGTCCACTGGGGGTATGGTTTTCCTATCGGGGGCGTCGCGGCCTTCGATCTGTCCACAGGCGTCGTTTCGCCGGGCGGTGTCGGCTATGACATCAATTGCGGTTGCCGTCTGATGGCTACCAAGCTGACGCTTTTCGATGTTAAGGATAAAATCCAGGACCTGACGCTGGCCTTGTATCAACACATTCCAACCGGTGTCGGCTCGACGGGTCATATTAAATTGGCGGGTAAAGATCAGAAAAAGGTCCTGATAGAAGGCGCCAACTGGGCGATTGTCAACGGTTTCGGGTCGCCGGAAGATCTGGAGACAACAGAAGACGGCGGCGTTATGGCCGGAGCCGATCCCGAGAGAGTATCCGCACGCGCCCTGGAGCGGGGCAAGCAGCAATTGGGAACACTCGGCGCCGGTAATCATTTTCTGGAAGTCGAGTTTGTGCAGGAAATATTTGATGAAAAAGTCGCCGCCGCCTTTGGCCTGCAAAAAGATCAGATTGTTGTCATGATTCATACGGGCTCACGCGGTCTGGGCTACCAGATTTGCGACGATTATCTGGCGGCGATGGTCAAGCACGCGCGCGAAACGGGCATTGAACTGCCCGACCGGCAGCTGGCCTGCGCTTATCTGGATTCACCGCGGGGACGCGATTATCTGGCGGCAATGGCCTGCGGGGCGAATTACGCCTGGGCCAACCGGCAAGTCCTGATGCATTTGACGCGCGAAGTTTTTGAAAAAACTCTACATCTGACGCCGCGGCAGCTGGGCATGCGTCTGGTTTATGATGTCTGTCATAATATCGCCAAAATCGAAGAATTTAATATCGAAGGGGTCAACAAGAAGCTTTGCGTCCATCGTAAAGGAGCGACACGGGCATTTCCTGCCGGACACGAATCCGTGCCGGTTCGCTACCGGGGCGTGGGGCAGCCGGTGTTGATTCCCGGCAATATGGGAACAGGTTCTTATGTTATGGTTGGTCAGCCCAAGGCCATGGAGGAAACATTCGGTTCGGCATGCCACGGGGCGGGCCGTGTAATGAGCCGGACGCAAGCCGTCAAATCAAGCCGGGGACGTTCCATCAGCCGGGAAATGGCCGACCGTGGTGTTGTGATCATGGCCGGAAGCCGTGGGACTTTAGGCGAAGAAATGCCCGAGGCCTATAAAAAATTAGAGGATGTTGTCCAAGTGATGCATGAGTCGGGAATTGCAAAAAAAGTAGCGAAGCTCACAGCGCTGGCCTGTATTAAAGGTTGATTAATATTTATAGAGTTTGTTATATTACGGGTCGTCATGATTTATGGCAAAAACGTTTCAGTGACTGCTCCCAAGAGATGACCATTTGGAGCAACAGGCTGTTTAGATTCAACCATCAATAAAATTGGTGTTATCATGGAAGTGAAAAAATTTATTTATTATCAGTATGAAGACATGCTCATCGGGTGGTTTGAAGAATTTCCTGATTATAAAACACAGGGAGAAACTCTCGATGAGCTGAAAGAAAACCTGAAGGATATTTATGATGATATAACCAGCGGCAAAATATCTAATGTTTTGCGTGTTGGAGAACTGCGTGTCGCATGAAGCGGCAAGATTTAATCCGCGCCATCGAGGAGCTTGGATGTGTCTTCGTGCGTCATGGTGGCCGGCATGATTGGTACCAGAATCCTACAACCAAAATCTCGCAGCCCATTCCTCGTCATAATGAAATCAAAGATTTGTTGGCAAAGCATATTCTTAAAATGCTAAAAGGAAAAACACTATAGCCAATTAGCAAAAAAATAAATGCGGTGCTCCGAAACGTTCCCGCTCGAGTTCGTATAAAAGCACGTCGGCAATTTGAGGAGATTTGTATGAAAAAGTCATTTATGCCTGATTTTAAGACCCAGGAGGAAATTCAGGCGGTACAGTTGGAAGGTCTAAAGTGGACGGTGGCACACGCCTATAACGGCTCGGAATTTTACAGACGGCGTTTTGATGAGGCCGGGATAAAACCGGAAGATATTAAAAGCCTCGACGATTTGCCGCGGCTGCCCTTTGTGACGGCGCAGGATCTGCAGCAGCAGTATCCCTGGCCTCTGCTGGCGGTTCCTATGGAAAAGATAGTCCGTCTCCATGCCTCATCGGGTACGACCGGCAAACGCAAAGTCATGGTCTACACCAATAAAGACATCGATGATTGGGCAAACATGTTCGCCCGCTGTTATGAGATTGCCGGTTTATCTGAGAAAGACAGGATTCAGATATGCGTCGGCTACGGCGTCTGGACAGCCGGCGTCGGTTTTCAGTTGGGGTGTGAACGCTTCGGCGCCCTGGCCATTCCCGCCGGGCCGGGCAATATGGATATGCAAATGCAGTTTCTGGAGGACTTTCAACCGACGGTTATCTGTTCTACAGCCTCCATGGGGCTGCTTATGGCCGAAGAAGTCGAGAAAAGAGGGCTCAAAAATAACATCAATGTAAAGAAAGTTATTTTCGGCGCGGAGCGATCTAATGACGCCATGCGCAATACCATCAAGAATTTATTGGGTGCCGAGGAAACCTTCGATATACCGGGATTGACCGAATTGTACGGTCCGGGAACGGGTCTGGACTGCCCGCATCACAAAGGCATCCACTATTGGGCCGATTATTACATTATGGAACTGCTTGACCCCGATACGCTGCAACCGGTGGCCGACGGCGAAGTAGGGGAGATGGTTTACACTACGCTGCGCAAGGAGGGATCGCCGCTTATTCGCTATCGTTCCCGCGATCTTACCCGGCGTATCTCCGGAACTTGTCCCTGCGGCTCGATTCTTCCGCGGCATGACCGGATTTTGGGAAGATCGGATGACATGTTCATTATTCGGGGAGTAAATATCTACCCCGGCCATATCGATGAAATTCTGGCGACGCAGGAAGGTGTGGGTAGCGAATACCAGATACACCTTGCCCGAAAGGATGACGGCAAAGATTATATGACTATTCGTGTCGAGCGGGCGGAAGGATCAAGCACCGAAAATGACAAGTATGTCGCTAAAAAAATTGAATCGGCCGTAAAAAAGGGAATCCTGGTCAGCGGTACCGTGGAAGTAGTCGATTATCACTCTTTGCCGCGAACGGAAAGAAAGTCGAAGAGAGTTTTCGACAACCGGGATTGACAATGAAAGACCTTGATTTTTTCCAGTAAATCAATTATGGGTGACGCGTAACCGCAATGATGTAAGGTGAATCATGAAGCGTCAGAACAGAATCTTAACAAACTGGTGGTGGTGGTGCAAAATTCCAGGGAGAGGTCTGTTCACCGCATAAGATACCCCAAAATAGAAGTATAAAAAGGCCGTGAACAGATCAAGTTCACGGCCTTTTTTTATTCCCAAATTAAGCAAGTACCGTTTCATGTCCTCCGCTGGCGGAGGTGTCGCGAAGCGACGGAGGTGGATCATGAAGGGGATATTGCAAGGGCTGTTCCCCGCAGCCCGAACCGTTACAATGCGGAGCATGGGAACGAGAGAAGAATGATATGAAAAGTCCTCCCCCTGCCCCCTCCAAAGGGGGACAAGAAAAAATGATTATAAATCTGTTTTAAACAATGTTTGATTTGAGTTTAACCAACATGGAAGGTACGAAATTATGGAACAAAGAATTATGATGGGCAATGAGGCGATCGGACGAGGGCTGGTGGAATCCGGCTGCGCTCTTGTTGCATCCTATCCGGGCACACCGGCCTCGGAAATACTGGAATCAACAGTTGACTTTGCCAAAGAATGCAAGGCAAAGATGCATATCGAATGGTCGATAAACGAAAAAGTCGCCTATGAAGTTGCCCTGGGGAACAGTTACACGGGAAAGCGTTCCGCTGTTGCCATGAAGCAGGTAGGTCTGAATGTGGCTTCCGACCCCTTTATGCGATCCGCCTACCTGGGGGTTATCGGCGGGCTGGTGGTGATTGTCGCCGACGATCCCGGTCCCTTCAGCTCGCAGACGGAGCAGGACAGCCGGTCTTTCGCCCAGTTTGCCCGTATTCCCGTGTTTGATCCTTCCGATCCCGCCGAAGCCAAAGACATGGTCGGTCGGGCGTTTGAACTTTCGGAAGAATATGAAATTCCCGTCATGCTGCGGCCGACAACACGGGTTTGCCATGCCCGCCGCAATGTCAGCTGTCTTCCGCCGAAAGAGATATCCCGCAAAGCCGCCTTTAAAAAGAACCCGGGCCGTTGGGTTGCCACTCCACAGTTTCTCACCAATTTGCACTGCGAGCTTAACGCCAAGATAGAAAAGCTGAGCGAACTCGACGCGTTCTATCCTTCCTCTATTACCGGTGACGGTACCTTTGATAAGTGCTGCATCATCTCATCGGGGGTTGCCTATGCCTATACTTATGAAATCCTGGAGGATCTTGGCCTGCTCGGTAAAGTCGATTTCTTCAAGGTCGATCTTCCCTATCCTCTAAACAGGAATTTTGTTGAAAAAATTAATACCGACTATGAGAAAATACTGGTTATAGAGGAAACTTATCCGGTAATTGAGATGCAGCTGGCCTGCCGCAGCATCAGGGGACGCCTCTCCAAGGATGTGCGTGATTACGGAGAATTGACGCCGGACATCATCGAGAACATCCTGAGGAAATTATTGAATTTAACCATTCCCGAGGCGCAGGAAACAAAATCAGTCAAGGAAGTACGGCCCAGTCTTTGCCCCGGCTGTCCCCACCGGGCGGCCTTCTACGCCATTCGTAAAACTTTTCCCAAAGGGATTTTTCCCAGTGATATCGGGTGTTATACTCTGGGCATGAATTTCGGCGCCGTGGATACCTGCCATTGCATGGGAGCGTGCATCAGCCAGGGTGCCGGTTTTTATCATGCCTATGCCGCCGATGGTCCGGATTTTCCGACTGTCGTGGTGACCATCGGTGATTCGACATTTTTCCATGCCGGAATTCCCGCGCTGGTCAATGCCGTATTTACGAAGGCGCGGTTTATCCTGGTGATTCTGGATAATTCCACCACGGCCATGACGGGCAACCAGCCCACGCCGCAGGTGGGATTCATGGCTGACGGAACCCCCGGCAATACGGTTTATATTCCGGAGTTGGTCAAAGCCGGCGGCGTCAGGTTTCTGCAAGAATGCGATCCCTATGATCTGGATGCATTTAAAAAGCTGCTCGTCGATGCGGACCGTTTCTGCCGGAGTGACGAAGGCGGCGTGGCGGTTATCATTGCGAAACATCTGTGCATCATGGACAAGCAGGCCAAAAAACAGCAGAGCACCTACCGGATGAACGTGACGGACAAATGCACCGGCTGCAAAGTCTGCCTCGAGCGCTTTGAATGCCCTTCCCTTGTCTTTGATGAAACTACCGAAAAAGTTTTTATAGATATCAATACTTGCATCGGCTGCGGTGTTTGCAAGTTTGTCTGCCCCGTGGAGGCGATTACCGCAGAAAAGCCGGAGGTGGCCAAATGAAACAACAGATTATTATCAGCGGGCTGGGCGGACAGGGCGTACTTTTCGTAACCAGAATACTGGCCCAGGCAGGGATGGAAATGGGGCTGGATGTGCTTACCTCGGAAACGCACGGTATGGCCATGCGCGGAGGAACAGTGCTGGCCCACGTCAAAGTAGGCGGTTTCAAAAGCCCTCTTATTCGCAAAGGCTCCGCCGATATGGGGTTATACCTTGTCCGTTCCAATATTCCTATTCATGGCGACTTTGTTAAAAAAGATGGCCATCGCGTTGTGAACACGGGCCAAAGCGGAGAATATCTATTTGTTGATGCCACCAACCAGGCCAGAGAGATGGGTTCTCTTCTGCTGACGAACCTCATTCTTTTGGGCTATGCCGTGGCACACAAGACGCTTTTTTGCGATGCCGAAGCAATGCGCAAAGCAATCGCCAAGGTATCCAATGATAAAAATCGTGAGCTGAATCTCGCCGGTTTTGAAAAGGGACTGGAGCTTGGAGGCAGTTGATATTAATTCGTTTTATTATCGCTTTCATCTATGACCCTTTACTTTACTGATGAAGTACAATGAAGATTTCGGGACGAAATAAATGAGCCGCTCCATATAAAATGAAGCGGCTCATAATAGAGGAAATTCAATCTCTGTTAGCCTTTTATAAGTCCAAACCGACGCAGTACATTGCGCAATACTTCACGATTCTCAGACCTGAGAGCAACCAGCGGCAAGCGAAGTTTTCCGGATGGCAGCCCCATCATCGCCAGGGCTTCTTTGACAGGGACAGGATTGGTCTCAATAAACAATGCCTGTACAATCGGCAACATTTTGAAATGAATCTCTCGGGCTTCGTTGATTTTCCCCGAATGATACAGATTTATCATTTCTCGATATTCCTTCCCAATAATATGAGCTACTGATAAGATTCCTCCATCTCCGCCCAAAGACAGCATCGGAAACGTCAGCGCATCCTCTCCGCAGAGAACATAGAATTTCTTTTGGTTGTTTCGTGTAGCCCGGATAATCTCCATCGTGATCATCATATCTCCACAAGCATCCTTCATTCCAATGATATTATCTATCTTAGAAAGCGCGATCATTGTTTTTGCTTCAATAAGCCGCGCCGATCTTGATGGAATATTATAAATAAAAAGCGGAAGATTTGTTGACATTGCTATTGTTTCGAAATGTTTCAACAGCCCATCCTGTGTGGGTCTATTGTAATAGGGACATACCTGCAAACTTGCAGAGGCTCCAATATCCTCGGCATGTTTTGTCATTTCTATAGCTTGTTTGGTGCTGTTCGATCCTGTTCCGGCAATAACAGGCACACGTCCATTGGTTTCGTCAACCACAATCTCGATTACTCTGGCATGTTCATGGTTATCCAAAGTGGGTGATTCTCCGGTCGTTCCACAAGGCACAAGACCATCGCATCCCACTTCTTCAATATAATAATTGACAAGTGTGCGCAGTCCTGTCTCGTCGATTGACAGATCATCTTTAAAGGGCGTAATTATGGGTATATGGCATCCGGCCCAAGATGGTATCTGCATATATTCTCCTTTATGTTTCAAGTACATGGTTATAGTTTATTTGAAAAAAAATTCGTTTTGACAATAAAAAAAGCCATGGGGCTTACCCATGGCTTCAAGGAAGGTATATTTTACAGGCATTAATGCATACACGTCCTCGAACCAATGGGTAGCCCCTTGCGCTTGACTCCTTGTTTTTTACCCATGTTTCTTCTGTCTACAGAGAGGACGTTCATTAATTTTCCTGTTTGATCTTATTGAATTAAAAAAACACAATTTGTTTATTCTGTCAAATTATTTCCTATTCACGAATTCAGATAATATATCAATTGTGATCATGCATATTTCATCTAAATGACATTGTTACGTATAGCAGGAAGAAAGTCGTGACCAAAATTTTACGGCCTATTCCGAGTAGGCAACAGGCCGCAAACACACACTTTTCAAAGACAATCTTCATAAAAGAGAGTCGATGCAACCTACCGGACAAGATTGGACAGCACCAATACCGTCCAGTAGGGAGAAAGCATGAGCAGAATAATCGCGATGATGTAAGACGGTATGTAATACATGCTCCCTTTGAAGACATCTCTTAGGGGAATGTCTTTGGCCATGCCCGCCACGACGTAGCAGCAGATGCCGATGGGCGGCATGATGGAACCCATGGTTGTGACGATGGTGATGATCTGCCCGAACCAGATAGGATCGTAGCCCATCTGCATAACGAGGGGATAGAAGATAGGCAGGGAGACCAGAAGAAAAGCTAGGGCGTCCATAATGCAGCCGCCGATAATGTAGCAAAACAGGATGACCCAGAGAAGCATCCAGTTGGGAAGTCCCAGGCCGCTGATCCAGCCGGCAGCTTCAAAGGGCAGACGGGTCAGCGTCAGGAAACGTCCAAAGATAACAGCACCGGCGATGATCATGAAGACCATGCAGGAAATTCGCAGGGTATCCTTAATAGATGTGACAAAGCCATTCCAGGTAAGCTTTCTGCGTGCCAGGCAGATGATGAGACCAAGGGTGCAGCTCACGGCGGCGGCTTCTGTTGCCGTGACGATACCCGTGAAAAGGGCAAACATGATAACAGCAAAGAGTATCAAAATGTCGAGCGCCTCCGGAAGGGCCTGAAAGCGCTGTTTCCATGAGCTTTTCTCCCCCTTGGGGCCCCAATCGGGGTGCCGGTGGCAGATGAAAAAAACCGTGGCGGCAATAAGAACCGTGAGGATGACGCTGGGGATGACATTGCCGAAGAAGAGCTTGCCGATGGACTGCCCTGTGTAAAGACCATAAACAACCAACACGATACTGGGCGGAATGAGCACGCCCAGGGTAGCCCCCGCTGCCACGCTTCCGGCATTCAGCATGGGATGATAGCCGTATTTTTTCATAGACGGGATGGCGACAGTGCTCATCGTCGCGGCCGTAGCGGTGTTGGAGCCGCTGATGGCGGAAAAAGCCGCCGAGGCCATGATGGTCGTCATGGCCAGTCCTCCCCGGTAATGGCCGAACCAGCGGTGGGTGGCGTGATAGAGGCTGTCGTTATAACCAGCATAATGGATGAACTCGCCCACCAGGATGAACATGGGAATTACCGTCAGGCCGTAGCTGGAAAAAATGTTCCAGAGTTCCGAACCGATCATTCCGCATGCCGCCGGTATGGAGGTGACATAGGCGATACCGCAAAATCCCACGATAGCCATGGTGAATCCCGCCGGAATCCGCAGGAAAAACAGGACGGCGAACATAATGCCTATGCCGTAAACGCCGATCATAGCCTCATTCATAATAAACCTTCCCTTCTCCATCTTCACTGTTCAAGAGAACCTTGAAAAAATCAACGGCGCCGGAAAGGGCCAGGAAGGCAAATCCTACGGCGACACCGAAGATGAAAGGATGATAGATGATCTTTAAAGTCTCTGAAAGTTCACCCGTCTCCCGAATTTGCAGACCCCAAAGTAAGGTCTGTCGGGAAACAATGGCAAAAAAGACAGCGACGATTAAGTAAGAAACGGCATCGACTGTCTTCTTAATTGCCGGAGGAAATTTATCCGAAAGAATATCTACTATTATATGATCCCGGTTTCTCTGAGTATAACCGAGGGCCGCCGCCGTCACTATCGCTCCCAGGAAAGAAATGATCTCATAGCATCCACTGAAAGGAACATGGAAAATACGCAGGGTAACATTGCCCGTGGCGAGGATCATCAGCAACAAAAGAGCGATGCCGCCCACGATCATCAATCCTTTACTAAGGAAGAGATCGATTTGGTCTAAATATTTCATAAGCCTATTTATATTTCTTTTCGTATTTTGCCTTCAGAATATTTATATCTTTAATAATCTGGTTGCCGGGAATACCCTTGGCTGTTACCCGATTTACATAATCCTGGGTTATGGGGTTCAGCAGCCGGGCAATTTCCGCTTTGTCTTTGGCGGGCAGATTAATGACCTGATGGTTATATTTCTGTTTCGACCAGGCTAAGCCCTCCGCGACATGGTTGTCGACGTAATTGCCTGTCCAGAGAGCCTGTTCCGTCCGCAAGTCTTCCATGACCTTTTTTGTTTTCGGCGACAGGGCATTCCACTTGTTCATATTCATGACCACGGCGAAGGAAACGACAAAGAGATTGGCGTCCGTCGCATAGGGGCAATAAGCGGAGTAGTTAAGATCCTTCAATACTTCCATGGAGGAAACGATACCTTTGACGACACCCTTCTGAATGGCCTCCGGTGTTTCCGACTGGGGCATGGCCACGGGGATGGCTCCCAGCGTCTTGATCATTTGTGCACCGGTTCCCGATACCCGCAGCTCCATACCTTTCAGGTCTTTCAATGACCTTACGGGACGGCTGGTCATAAAATCCGCCGGGGGGCAGGTGAAGACTGTGAGTATTTTTACTTTCTTGAATTCCGCTGGTTTGTATTTTTCGATGAGATCGTTAAGGACGAGGCTGGCTACTTTGGCGCTTTTGAAACCAAGGGGCAAATCAACAGCCTCGGAAACAGGGAAACGGCCGGGTTGATAACTCATGGCAAAATTGCCGATATCCGCCGTTCCGGAGACGACGCCGTCAAAAATGTTTTTGGCCGGGAGCAGAGTTCCGCCGGGGAAGGTCTGAATTTTAACTTCTCCATTGGTCCTTTTTTCTACTTCCTTTGCCCATCGCTCCATCTGGACACAGGGGAACGTGGACGCCGGAGGAAAATTGGCGTACGTCAGTTTCATCGGCGCCGCCTTTACAGCTGCCGGAAACAAGGCAGAGGCAAAGAAGACAGCCACAAGTGTGACTACTGTATTGCGAAAATGCTTTTTCATAAAATAATCCTCCTGTTATTAAAGATCAAAAAAATCATAAAAAAAGGCCGTGAACATTATCTGTCCACGGCCTTTCTATTTTAATATTTCTAGTATCCTATGCGGTGAACAGACCTCTCCCTGTGATTTTGTGCCACCACCACCAGTTTGTCGAGATGCTGTTCTGAAGCTTCATAAATTACCCTAAAAAATTAAAAACACGTGTCACCATTAATTTATTTGCTTTAAAAATGCAAGTTTTTTCATCTCGGTGTTTTGCGACGCCGTCAGAACTCGTATAGTTTTGCCCCCGGCACTACCGTAAACTTATTGGCGAGCAGCACTTCGATGGCTTTTTCCGGATTGTCAAAGCGAAAGATAATAACTGCATTTTCACCGCTTTTTTCTACAAATGCGTAGAGGTATTCAACATTGATGCCTTCCGCACCCAGTACTTTCATAATGCTGTGCAGACCGCCCGGCCGGTCGGGAACTTCGACGGCGACGACAGCCGTCTTATTAACGCGGAAACCATTTTCTTTGAGCACTGCGTTGGCTTTTTCCACATCATTGACGATCAAACGTAAAATGCCGAAATCGGCGGTTTCAGCAACCGTGAGCGTTCTGATATTAATATTGGCTTCCTCCAGAACGCGTGTGGCATGTTCCAGCGAGCCCGGTCTGTTTTCCAGAAATATTGATATTTGTTCTACTTTCATGCAGTCGTTCCTCCTTCGTCATTTATCAAATATGGCGTTTGTCGATTACTTTAGCAGCCTGGCCCGGTGTGTGCTGCAATGTATTGGGTTCAACCAGTTTTACCCGGGCGGAGACGCCTAAATAGTCTTTCATGTCTTTGATAATTCTTCGTTCGATAGTCTGCAGTTCCTTGACGCTGCCCGATTCACTGAATGTTTTTTCACTGACTTCTACCTGTAGTTCCAGAGAATCCAGGGGGCCGCTTTTATCAACGATGATCTGATAGTGAGGTTCCAGTCCTTCAATGTCGGTTAGAATGGCTTCCACCTGCGCCGGGAAAACGTTGACGCCGCGTATGGTCAGCATATCGTCACTTCTCTTTATAACCCTTTCTATTTTGATATGACTGCGGCCGCAGCGGCAGGGCTCAGTAATCAGACGGGAAATATCGCCGGAGCGGTAACGGATCAGCGGGAATGCTTCTTTTGTCAGTGTAGTAAAGACCAGTTCGCCTTCGGCTCCTTCGGGCAGCACTTCGCCGGTTTGCGGATCAATTGTTTCCACCAGAAAATGGTCTTCAAAAATATGCATTCCATTGCGGCCTTCCAGGCACTCCATGCCGATCCCGGGGCCCATAACTTCCGAAAGGCCGTAAAAATTCAGGGCGGTTATTCCATAGATTTTTTCAATTTCATCGCACATCTGTTGGCTGCAGGGTTCCGCCCCGAAAATGCCGACGCGCAGTTTCAATGTCTTCATATCCACGCCAAGAGCGCTGCCCTGTTCGGCCAGATGCAGGGCATAGGAAGGCGTGCAGCAGATGACGGTCGGTCCGAAATCCTGCAGGATCATGATTTGTCTTTTAGAATTGCCACCGGACATCGGGATGACGCTGGCGCCGATTTTTTCCGCTCCGAAATGCAGCCCCAGACCGGTGGTGAATAATCCGTAGCCGAAAGCATTATGGATGACATCATTTTTGCCGATCCCGGCAGCGACGAGCGAGCGCGCCATTAATTCAGACCATGTTTCCACGTCACGTTTGGTATAACCGAAGACGGTGGAGCGTCCGCTGGTTCCGGCCGATGCATGCAGCCGCACAACGCTGCTCATCGGCACGGCAAACAAGCCGAAGGGATAGTTGTTCTGCAAGTCCTGCCTGGTTATGAAGGGAAGCTTGTGCAGATCGGAAAGGGATTTAATATCGCTCGGTTTGACCCCGACGGCATCGAGGGATTTTTTATAATGTCCTACTGTATGATAAACGCGTTGCAGCACTTGCTGCAGCCTCTTAATTTGCAGTGCTTGAAG
Organism: Smithella sp.; assembly: GCA_039679455.1. Lineage (GTDB taxonomy): Bacteria > Desulfobacterota > Syntrophia > Syntrophales > Smithellaceae > MVRV01. The sequence continues at coordinate 17,215 of JBDKUX010000010.1, forward strand.
TGCTTCACGGGGCAGAGTTTCAAATTCTTCATTGTAAAACATGTAATCGCCTCCCTTCAGTAATTTTTTAAGTTTAGCAAAACTTTATGTCAGTAGCAAGAAGCTTTCCCGGAGGGAATTAATATTTTTAATAATTTGCCACTATTGAAAAGTTTATACTTTACTCCCAAGGGCTGATTATGCTAATTCTTTTGCAGGATGCGTTTTGTGGCATGCAACATGCAAACAGACTCTTTTCTGAAAAAGAGGTCAGATAGCGGCCAACTATAGATGTCTCCAAGATCCGGGTATTTTAAAAGCAATAAGGATAAACAATAATAATGAGATGGACCATAAGCCGAAAACTTCTGTTCGGTTATATGTTTATGGCGCTGCTGACGTTGTTGGTGGGCGCTCATGCGGTATTCCATCTGCAAAGGCTTAATCAGGCAGCCTACGACATTACCAATCGCCACTTCATTGTTGTGGAAACAGCTAAAAACATGCTGGATGCATTGCTGGCGCAGGAAAGCGCTGAAAAAAAATACTTCATTTTCAAAGATTCATCTTTGGAGCAAATTTTCTGGCAACGGGCGAATGATTTCAAGACCGGCATGGAAAAGATAAAAAAACTAAATGATGAAAAAAGCAAAAATATAAACTTGAATCGTCTTGTTTTGCTGCATGATCGCTATTGCTCTTCGTTTTCCCGGGAAGTTGCTCTCTTGAAAGAGGGGCGTCTGACGGAGGCGATGGCACTTTCCGATTCTTCCAGCAGAAAAACAGTTGAAGAGATGCTGTCGCAACTCAAATATATTCAAATGGGAACTGATAAAGCAATTAGTGACAAAATGAATTTGATTGCCCGTCAGAGTTCTGATGCCACCACCATGACCTTAACTTTGAGTTCCTTGAGCCTGATTTTGGGAATTATCCTGGCTCTTGTGATTACCCGGAATATTTCCAAACCGCTGAGACAACTGCAGCAGGCTACCAGTTTAATAGCCGAGGGAAAACTTGACCACGAGATTTCCGTGCGGCGCAATGATGAAATCGGGGCGTTGGCCCAAGATTTTATTTATATGACTCAACGACTTAGAGTACTCGAAGAAATGAATCTGGATGCCAGTCCTCTTACCGGTTTGCCGGGGAATATCGCCATCGAAAACCGGATCAGGGATATGCTGGCCAAGTCCAGGTTATTTTCTCTTTGTCAAATTGACCTTGATAATTTTAAACCGTTTGCCGATAAATACGGATATGCTTGGGGTAGCGAAGTAATTAAAGAGGTTGGCGATATTCTTAAAGAGTATGTTGAAAACAGACCCCATGACGAAATATTTATCGGCCATATCGGGGGAGATGATTTTGTCGTAATAGCCGGTCCTGAGCAGACAAAAGGTATTTGCCAAAAGCTGGTGGCCGATTTTGAAAAACGGATAGCCCGGTTTTATGATGTCCAGGACGTTCAACGAGGTTACATAAAAGGAAAAGATCGACAGGGAGTAGTGCAACAATTCCCTTTAATTACAGTTTCCGCAGCGATAGTAACCAATGACGGATCACGATTTAAAAATCCGCTGGACATGGCAATGACTACGGCGAAACTGAAAGAGTACGCCAAAACACTTTCCGGCAGCAACTATGTTACCCAGGAAGACTGGGAAAAACACAATGAATTATATCCGAGAGCAAAGCAGGGTAGATTGGAGATGGAGCATTGCTGATTAAAAACAAATGGCTGTTTGTTGCTTTCTTCACGGCCTTTTTTATTGCGGGATGTGCTCATAGTCCCGATATTGATAATTCCAACGGCCGGCAAAATAATACTCAGAAACGAGGCATGTTTACATTACCCCCTTCTGATGCGGATATCATCAAGGAAACATTAATGTTGTTGAGTAAGCAGGAGGGCGACCCGGATTATAATGCGGCGAAAGCCCGGCTGGCAGCTCTTGTTCAGGACTACCCCAAGAGTAAATGGGTTGAAAGCGCACAAGCCTTAACGGCGGCTATCGACGATTTACTTGTTTTGCAGGAAAAAGTTAAAACCCAGTCCATGGCGTTAAGCAGCGAAAAGGCGGAAAAAGCAAAATTGATCAAAGATTATAAATATGCAGAAGAACGAAACCGAGGAGAGATAAACAGACTGCAGCAGGAAAATGAACAATTAAAGAAAGACATTGCACTGTTAAAAAAATTGGAAATACAACTCGATAAAAGAGAGAAATTGCTCAAGTAAAGGCGTTGGTTGTCCGTTGTAACACAGGAATTAAAGACTACTGGAAAATTCGTTATGATTAAAACGTACAAAACACAGGATATTAAAGTGGGAATGTATGTTGTGCTGCCCACATCGTGGTTTGCCCATCCTTTTTTAAAAAACGAATTTATGGTTAGTTCTCCACAGCAAATTGCCAAAATGGTTGAAGTCGGCATCAGTGAAGTAGCCATTGATACGGTAAAAAGTAAATTACCGGTGGAAAAGCGGGGCTTAAAGATTGTTGTAAAAACTGACAAACCACCGCCGCTGCCGATAATTCCTCCTGACTTGCAGGAAGCCATCTCCGACAAGAAAATGCCGGCGGAGAAAAAGGCCAAAGCCATACACGATCATTCCATCATAATGATTCAGCGCCTGATGGAAAATCCCTCTTCGGAAAGCATAAGGGAAGCAAAAAAGGGGATATTTGCAATTGTGGATGTAATTCTGGCGGATGATAAGACCAATAAAGAATTACTGATGCTGACCTCCTACGATTACGATACTTATATCCATTCGGTTAATGTAGGGCTCCTGGCGATATCCTTGTCCAAAACACTTTTTAAAAAATCCGATGCCCATGATATGCATGAATTGGGCGCAGGGTTCTTTCTGCATGATATCGGGAAAGTCAAAATAGATATCAAAATTATAAAAAAACCGGCTGTTCTGACTGATGAAGAAATGCTGGAAATACGCCGTCATCCTCAATATGGTTATGAGATTTTAACCGAGACCCATCAGTTGTCGGACGAATGTAAAACAATAGTTTTGCAGCATCATGAAAGAGACAATGGCAGCGGGTATCCGAAGGGATTAAACGGTGAAGACATTCATCTTTATGGCCGCATTTGCTCACTGGCCGATGTTTATGATGCCTTGAGTTCGAGGCGGCCCTACAAGCAGCCGCTCCGGCCGTATGAGGCGCTCAACGTAATGAAAGAAGAAATGCTGGAACATTTTCAACAAGAATTATTCAAGCAATTTGTTTTACTTTTTCAATAATTACAACAGGGAAGTTAGTTAATGGTGAAAAGAATTAAAGTGTCCGAACTTAAGGTCGGCATGTATGTGGAATTACCCAGTGCCTGGCGGGCCCACCCTTTTTTAAGAAACAGCTTTACGATTAGTTCCCAGAAACAGATTGATAAAATTATCGAACACGGCATTTTGGAAATTAACATCAACGAGGAAAAAGGCATTCCCGCTGCGGAACCTGCCGCAGCAAAACAGGAACAGCCGCAGGATGATCTTTCCGCAAAAATTATAACGGAAAAATTAAAGGAAGTTATTCAGGACAAGAATATGCCGCCGGAGCCGAAAGCCCAGGCGGTTCATTTATATTCGGAAAAAATGATCAGCAAGCTGTGGGAAAAGCCTTCCGGAGAAAATATTGCGCAATTTAAGCAAGATATTGTTAATGTGGTGGATTTGATCCTGGAGGACGATGCTACCAGCAACCATTTACGGAAACTCACTTCCTACGACTATGATACTTACATTCATTCGGTTAACGTGGGAGTTTACGGAGTGTCTCTGGCGAAGGTAGTTTTCGGCAGAAGCGACAGACATGACATGCATGCCCTGGGGGCCGGTTTCTTTTTGCACGACATCGGTAAAGTATACATCGATGAGGCTATTATCAAGAAACCGGGCAAACTCACGGACGAAGAAATGAATCAAATTCGCCGGCATCCAAGCATGGGTTTCAAGCTTTTAACGGAAACAAAACAGATTGATGATGAATGCCGTTTGATAGTTTTACAGCATCATGAACGCAATGACGGCAACGGATATCCCCGAAAAATTCGCGGCAATGATATCCACATATACGGCCGAATATGTTCGGTGGCTGATGTATATGACGCGCTTGTCTCCAAAAGACCCTATAAACCCAGACTGGAACCTTTTGAAGCTCTGAAGATTATGCGGGATGAAATGCTGGGGCATTTTCAAAAAGATATTTTTGAAAAATTCGTTTTACTCTTTACTTGAAAGTTTTCCATTCACATGGGGGGCTGCCAGGATAATTCCCAAAGCAGTTTTAGCATCAATTATTGTGCCGTTTGTTACCATTGCCTGTGCCTCCGGAAAACCTGTCGGTAGAACTTCAATAAATTCGTCCTCATCAGGAGGCAGGGGGGCTGGAAAAAGGTTCCGGGCAAGAAAAAAGTACATGTACTCATTGCAGTAGCCCGGCAACAGGTAGCCTTCAAACAATGAAATAAATTCTGCCGCATCAAAGCCTGTTTCTTCGGCAAGTTCGCGCTTGGCGCAAAGAAGCGGTGTTTCCGCGTCATGGTCAAAGGTACCTGCCGGAATTTCCAACAGATGTTGTTTGACGGCGTTGCGGTATTGTTTGATCAGCAATATTTCGTTTTTATCATTTACGGCTATTACGGCCACGGTCGGTTTGTGGTCGATCATACTTTGCCTGGTCGATTTACCGTCGGGTAAAGAAACTTCTTCTTCCCAAACATCAAAGATTTTACAGCGATACATTAACTTTTTTTTCTGTTCCATGACAGGTATCTTCGCTTTAGTTGGTTTTGATAATGGACAATATATTCTTTTCGATTTCTTCTTTAGGCAAAGCGCCGACCAGCCTCTGCACCAGTTTCCCGTTTTTAAAAAACAGCAGGGTCGGAATGCTGCGAATGCCGTATTGGGAAGCAATCGCCGGATTTTCATCGACGTTGAGTTTGGCTACTGTTATCCCGTTGGCGTAGTCGGAGGCCAGTTCTTCCATAATGGGGGCGAGCTGGCGACAGGGAGCGCACCAGGGCGCCCAGCAATCAACTAAAACGGAAGTTTCATAAGCCAGCACATACCGGGCAAAAGTGGCATCGGTTACTTCGATCGGTTTTGTTTGCTGCTGGACGATAACCAGCGGTTCATGACATTTGCCGCACAAAGGACGCTGGTGCAGTTTGTCTTCGGATATTCTGTTCTTAGTGCCGCATTTCAGACAGCGGATAATTAAATCATCCAGCGGTGCATGGCAGTTGCCGCAAATCGGGCGTTTCTGAAATTTATGATGCGGTATACGATTTTTCGTGCCGCAATTCAGGCAGCGGATGATCACGTTGTTCGGCATATTTTTTACCTCCTACCTGGAAAAACCGTTTCAGATAGCAACATTAACCATAACCGGGTTAAGTATCCTTACTATCTCCGCAGGAGCCATTTGCGCCAGCAATCCCCTGCTGCCGGCATTAATATAAATTTTCGGTAAATCAAGAATAGTTTTTTCCATGTATATAGGTAATGCTTTTCTTGTACCGAAAGGTGAAGTTCCTCCTACCTTATAGCCGGAATGCTTCTGGGCAATTTCCGGGCGACAGGGGACAATGGACTTCGTACCGATAACGCGGGCCAGTTCTTTTGTCGAAACTTCCTTGTCGCCATGCATCAGGATGATCAGGGGATGGGCATTTTCATCCTCCATGATCAGTGTTTTAACGACGCAATGTTCATCGATCCCCAATTTCTGTGCTGAAACTTTGGTGCCGCCTTTTTCCTCGTATTTATAAGTGTGCAGCGTAAAAACGGCTGATTGCGCTTTAAGAACGAGAATTGCAGGTGATGATGGTATTTTTTCTTTTGTCATAGCTTACAAAACAATAATGAAAGAGCGAAATATCCTCAACTTTGGTTAATCGATTTTTCCGGAAAACGGATTAATGTCAATGTCGTCAAAACAGGTGGGGCAGAAAGCACGCGCGACACCATGTCCGCAACCGGAGCTCCATATGTCGAATATCCGGCAGTCTTCGCAAAGAGCTATTTCACAGCCATCACAAAGAACAACACTTTGTTTTTTATGGCAAACCTGGCAAATACCCGCATTATCCGTAACAATCATATAATCCCCCGCATATTTATGAGTAGATGATTTTTAAGGGAAATGACCGGTAAATGCAATTAAAATCTATAATATCTTTCTTGTGTGCAGGATTATTATTTTTTCAGCAGAATCAGGCGTTCTTTGATGTTTTCGGCTTTGGATGTTTCCTGACGGTCAAGATAATATTGCTGTAGGCGGGTGAGATAGGCCCACAAAGGCCTACGCCAGCCCTGCCTGGCGGCTGTATCAATGGCCAGCTGTAAAATGTTTTCATCTACGGGCAAATATTTAACCCAGACGCCGCAGGCAATTAAAACCGACAAAGGATCGTTGATAGAAGAGATTTCATGGACGGCGGCGGGTAAATCCCTGTTGATCATTAAGGCGGGTAAATTTTTGTATTGGTTCGGTAATTTGTCCGGTGTTATTTGCCGGAAATCTCCTTTTAAAAAGTCATGGTAAGCCCGATGGGCTGCATTGGGCTGTAATTTATCGATGCGGATAAATTCACTGTCGTCAAAATTTTCCAGGACTGCCGTATGTAAAGCGTATTTGGTTAAATAAACAGTCGCCAGGAGATAGAGGTCGTTGTTGCTGGAGATGGCGATTCTGGCTTTGGCAAAATGCGGTTCAGAAGCATCTTCGGTGTCGGCCAGAAAATTGACCTTATAATTTTCCAGTTGGCGGGAAGAAGTCTCTTTCCATTCGGGGATGGGCTGAAAGCTGCAGGCGCAAATTAATGTAAACAGGCAAAGAACTACAATGCTTTTCATGGCAGCTTAAACTCCGGCTCTTTTTTTGAGGAAATCAGAGCATCAATTTTTTTGACCACATCATCGATGGCATTCACGGCATCGTCAATATCGGAGCGCAGCATCCGGAAATCTTTCATACCGTCGGAGGTATCTTTACTGATCTTATTAATGTTGTCCACCGTCGTATCCAGCTTTTTCAGCTTATCCGCGATATCCTTGAGTATTATATTAACGCGGGGCATGGTTCCTTCTTTATCGAAGAGCTGTTGATTGGCTTTACCTGCCATATCATCAATTTTTATTGTGATATCTTTAATTTTTTTCAATGCTTCATGTATTGACCGGACACTTTCTTTATCGGCGACGGCCATTTCTAAAAATGACTGCCTGGTGGAGAGTGTAGTGGTGATTTTTTGAGCATTACCAAGGATGCGGTTTAAATCTCCCTGCGGATTGGCCAGGTTATAGCTGAGGTGTTCCAGATTGTCCGCAATTTTCGTGATTTTGTCGAGCAAGGGTTGCACCCTGGCAATGGCGTCATTGATATCGTTGACGGTACCCATGGCAACAATTTGATCTTCCGGCAGGGCAGGGCTTTTTAAATTACGCGTTATAACATCTATGCGGGGTGCTCCAATTAAAGGACGGTAAAGAATAAAATCACTATCCGACTTGATCCATTTTACATGTCTTTCCTGAATTTTAATTGTAATGAGGACTATACCTTTGTCGTTGAGTTCCAGAGAGCTTACTCTACCTATGTTAAAACCGGAAAAAACGACCGGCATACCCTCGGTTAGCCCGTCGCCCGACCGGGAAGAGAGGATAAAAGTATAAGATCTGGAAAAAATGTCTTTTTTATTAGCCAGAAAAAGCAAAGCAGCTATTATAATTACAGTTGTACTGACAATAAATAATCCTACTTTAAATTCGCGGCTCATATTTCCCCGTATTTTTCCGCCATCCATTGATAATCAAATATATAGCAGGTTACATAAAAGGCATCAATTTTTTTCAGAGTTTGGAAAATAAAATAGCTGTTTTGAAGATGTGGGATAAGTTTAAAGGGACGATCAATAATAACCAGAGCATCGCGGACCATACAGGCCCTCAGCAGCAGCACACAAAATCTTTCTTCGTTGGTTAAAGAGTGATTTCTCAGGTAGGCGATATGCACCAGGTCAAGTCTTTTCAAAGCGTCCAGGACCATATTCTCGGCTTGAAGCCGGGGCATGTTTTCATGATATTGCTTAATCAAGGCTATGTTCGTCCATATTTCCTGGTTGGAAATAAGGGGCACATCAACGGAAACCGGCGCCGCGCGATGCCCGTTGGTTTCTATAAACTTCCAAAAGGCTTCGTTCAGCGCTTCTTCGTTATCAAAATAATTTAAAATAATTTTGTTATTAATGACAGCACCTCAATGATAATGATTGCCGTAAAAACGTTAACCATGCCTCGCGAGACGGAAATAGGAATACTTGTAAACTCTTTGGAAGCATTTAGACCGGAGCGAATGGGAATTAAAGTAATAAAAAGACCAAAGACGGCGCATTTAATCAATGAGATAACTATATCAGAAAAATCAGCCGAATTTAGTAAAATACTTGAATAAACATCAATGTTTATCCCGAAGATAACCCACGAAAAAATAATGCCGCCGGCCATTAATACTATGGAGAAAAGACTGCTGAGCAATAACAGAGAAACAACGCCGTTTATTATCCTCGGAATTAACAAGTAATCGATTACATCGATCCGGAATATCTCTAATGTTCTTATTTCTCCATCAACTTTCATTACCGCTATTTCCGTATTGATGGCCGAAGATGACCGCAGTGTAATAAAAAAAACTGTAACTAAGGGAGACAACTCGGTAACAATGAATCCCATTAAAACATTACCCAGATAAGCATTTAAATTCAGCTCCTTTAAAAGTTGGAAAACAATACCAATGAGTAATGATCCTAATACTATTGATACAAAAAGAAAAACGGGTAAAACTTGCACGGAAGTAAAATAAATCTGATTAACAAGCACCATACGCATTGCACTGTTGTAAGTATGGGGCTGAAACATCCGCACTAAAACTTTTAGGGTAAAGGAAATTACGTCAATAAAAGACTTTGACGTATTTATTTCCAGTCGCCCGATATTTTCCAGAAAAGTCATATGATTGTTTTCTTTATTTTTTTGTTACTTATATTAGCACATGATAGTTAATACTTCAAATATGGACGAACTATAATTAGTATTTGACAAATAATTGACAATCGTTATATTGAGTCAGACTTGCGCTCATAAGAGTTTTGTAAATCAATAACTTAGCCGCATGAAGAAATATGACGGCGGAGGATGGATATGAAAAATCAAAATCGTAAGACATTTTTTATGTTTTTAATGGCGTTTCTGGTGGCGTTTTTTATTGTTTCTTTAGTGGAAGTGCTGCGGTCATCATTTACACAATTCGGGGCGCCGGAAATTCAAATGGCCGCGGCTGTACCTTCTTCCGACACGGCCAAAATTCCTATTTCTTTTTCTGATCTGGCGGAAAAAGTAAAGCCGGCGGTAGTTAACATCAGCACTACAAAGACATATAAAGGCGGCCTGGGCTCTCCCTTCGGCCGGTCACCCTTTAACGGACCTTTTGGCGATGACTTTTTTGACCGTTTTTTTGGCGATATACCACAACGGGAATTCAAACAGCGCAGCCTGGGTTCAGGTTTTATTATCAGCAATGATGGATACATTTTCACCAATAATCATGTCGTAGAAAAAGCTGATAAAATCCTTGTTCGGGTTTCCGACGGCAAGGAATATCAGGCCAAGATCATTGGAACCGATGCCAAAACAGATATTGCTTTAATTAAAATTAAACCGACCAACAGTTTGCCTGTTGTTGAACTCGGCGATTCCGACAAAGTTAAAGTAGGAGAATGGGTAATTGCTATCGGCAATCCTTTCGGATTGGAGCAAACTGTGACTGCCGGCATTGTCAGCGCCAAAGGGAGGGTAATCGGAGCCGGACCATATGATAACTTCATTCAGACCGATGCGTCTATTAATCCCGGCAACAGCGGCGGCCCATTGTTCAATATGGATGGAAAGGTTATAGGCATTAATACCGCTATTGTTGCGCAGGGGCAGGGAATCGGCTTTACCATACCGATAAATATGGCTAATACGATTTTGGGCGACTTAAAAACAAAGGGCAGGGTCACCCGCGGCTGGCTGGGCGTATCCATCCAGGATATCAGCGAGGATATGGCGAGGAACATGAATTACAAAAGCAGAAACGGCGCCATAGTATCTGATGTTATTGCCGATGATCCGGCCGACCGGGCGGGAATAAAAGTCTACGACATTATTACCGAGGTCAACGGAAAAACCATTAAGGATTCACATGACTTGCTTCTGAAGATAGCGGCGTTGCATGTCGGAGAAAAGATATCCATAAAAGTTATCCGTAGCGGAAAAGAAAAGGTATTTAACCTTACCGTTGCTGAACGCAAGGATAAACCGGAAACCGCTTCGACCAAAGAAAAGTCGGCAAAGACATATTTTGGTATCATTGCCCAGGACATATCACCGGAAATAGCAAAACGACTGGGCGTTCCCCGCGATGCGGGAGTGATTATAGTTGATGTCGAAAACGGCAGCCCGGCGGAAGATGCCGGACTGCGGCCGCAGGATATTGTTATCCAGGTAAACAAGGTAAAAGTTTCTTCCATCAGGCAGTACACAAAAGAAATAGGCAAGGCGGCGGAAAATCGCAATGTGACGCTTTTAGTGCAGCGAGGCAAATCAAGGGTTATCGTCAGCTTGCATATGGAATAATTATTCTGTTTTTCCATATATGCCAATATAGAAAGCAGGCTGTTATAGCCTGCTTTTTTATGTTTATACCAGGTTGTATGTATTTATGAATGTAAAGAGAATCAAATATTGCTCATGAAATATTATGACTATACCGGAGTAATTCATTTCCATTCCGATTTTTCTTTTGATGGTCATGTGGGACTGGACAAAATAATTGATGCTGCTGAGAAAAACGGTATTGATTTTTTAATGCTTACCGATCACGATCACCTGCAGGCGCGGGATGAAGGACGGGAAGGTTGGAATGGAAAGGTTCTCCTGATCGTCGGCGAGGAAATATCACCGAGGTTTAATCATTACCTGGCGTTTAATATTGACAAGCCGATTGAAAAACCTGAAGATGCTGAGGGCAGGCAACCTCAAAAATATATTGACGCCGTAAATGACGCCGGCGGGTTTGGTTTTATTGCCCATCCGGATCATGAAGGTACGGAAACGTTTCACGTGAAACATTATCCCTGGACGGACTGGACGGTTGACGGTTATGTGGGCATCGGCATTTGGGATTTTATGACGGACTGGCAGAGCAGCTTAAGAAAATGTCTTCCTGCTTTGATGAGCTTTTTCTTTCCCGCTTTCTTTTTACGCGGCCCCTGCAGGAAAACATTAGAAAGATGGGATTCCTTTAATGAGACAAAAAAAATTGTCGGCATTGGAGAATTGGATAATCATGGCAGTATAGTGAAAATTGGTGCTGTGAAAGTAGCAGTTTTTCCTTTCGAGCGCGCCTTTAAATTTGTTCGCACTCATGTCTGTACGCAGGAGCCGTTAAGCGGCGACAAAGCCAAAGATATTTCCCTGCTTTACAAGTCTTTGCAGCATGGACGGTGTTATGTGGCTATGGAATATTTTCAGGCTGCCAAAGGGTTCAGTTTTACTATTACTCAAAAAAACGAAGAATATTTTATGGGAGATTCACTGATGCTGGAGGCAAAAGCCCGGCTTGACATTTCTCTTCCTGTGCGGGCATTGGTGCGGGTAATTAAGGACGGCGCCCTTATTGCTGAAGAAATGAATCACAAGATTGCTTTGTATGTCAGTCAGAGGGGTGTCTATCGTGTTGAGGCCTATTTGAAAAGATACGGGAAATGGCGGCCCTGGATTTTTTCCAATCACATCTATGCAAATTAATTCCAATCTGTTTTTTTATTGCTTACCTGTTTGATCTTGTTCTATCGGATATATCGTGTTAACAATATAAACAGGAATACGGCGTGTCACATTATGGCTCTGGAGAATTATAAACCTTTTCTTTCCAATATTATTTACTCACTATATTATGGATGTAAAACAGGACTGGCAAAAACGTTATCAAATATCCTCCCGCAGACAAGACTCGAAACTGATTATTTACCTGACCGGTGAATTCGGCCTCAAAAACCTTCCATCTTTTACCGGTGAAATCAAAAGTTTGTTCCGGCAACAAAAGATCAACGCCGTCGACATCGACTTTTCCGGAATCACCTATTTCGACAGCGCCGCAGCTTTAGCGATGATTCAAATCCAGAAAGCTGCTGCGGCCGAAAATATTGCCGGCTCCTTTCTGAATTTGAACGATGAAACTAAAGGGATATTCAGCGTTATTTATGAAAAAGCCCTTATCCAGATACCACTAAAAGATATAGCACAACGCGAAAACATGGTGACGCAAATCGGCGAGGCTTCCCTTAATATTTTTCAGGACGCCGTAAATTTTATAACGTTTTTCGGCGAGCTTTTATTTGCCTTCACTTACACTCTCTTTCATCCGAAATCGTTGCGGACGAAGGACGTCCTTTTTTATATGAAACGCGCGGGGGTGGACGGCCTGCCGATTGTGGGTTTAATCAGCATGCTGATCGGGCTCATTCTGGCTTTTATGTCTTACCTGCAACTGCGTTTAATCGGCGCCAATATTTACGTGCCTTCGCTGGTCAGTTTTGCGATGATTAAAGAATTGGGACCGATCATGACGGCTATCCTGGTGGCCGGCCGTTCCGGTTCCGCCTTTGCCGCGGAAATCGGCACTATGGTCGTGAACGAGGAAGTCGATGCCCTAAGCACCATGGGTTTTGATCCCGTCCGGTTTTTGGCCGTGCCTAAAGTGCTGGCCGCTGTCATAGTCGTACCCGTGTTAACGCTCTATTCTGATTTTTTTGGCAACATTGGCGGTATGATAGTCGGTATAACGGGGCTTGATCTTACCGCCAACACATATATTATCCAGTCCTTAAAAGCTATAAAGGTTTTTGACGTCATTACGAGTCTTATTAAAGCCGCGTTTTTCGCCGGAATTATTGCCGGTGTCGGCTGCCAAAAGGGATTTCAGGTGCGTGCAGGCGCCCAGGATGTCGGTAAATATACGACTTCCGCCGTCGTTACGGCAATTTTTCTCATCGTTGTTGCCGATTCAATTTTTGCTATAATGTTTTATTATATGAGGTAATCCCGGCGTGCATTTACCGGATAGTGAACCGATAATTGTTGTGGAAAATGTCACCGTCCGTTTTGACAGCAATACGGTATTGGAAAATATCAGTTTTCAGGTGCGCAGGGGAGAGATACTCGTTGTCGTCGGTGAAAGCGGCTGCGGTAAAACAACTCTCCTGAAAGTGATGATCGGCCTGCAGAAAACAACCGCCGGGAGAGTGCTGTTTCGCCAAACGGATATAATGACGGCAAGTGAGGCCGAATTAAACAATTATCGGCAAAACATCGGGGTGCTGTTTCAGTCCAGTGCTTTGTTCAGTTCGATGACACTTAAAGAAAACATAGCTTTGCCGCTCATGGAATACACCGGTCTGGATGCCGCTACGATTGACTTGATCGTGAAAATGAAATTGGGCATGGTGAACCTGGCCGGTTACGAAAATCATTATCCGGCGGAGCTTTCCGGTGGAATGAAAAAGCGTGCCGGCATCGCCCGCGCGATGGCCCTCGATCCGCTGGTGCTTTTTTTTGATGAATTATCCGCGGGTCTTGATCCGATTACGGCGGCAGAGCTCGATAATTTAATTCTCAAAACCAACGAAGCATTGGGAACGACTATGGTGGTCGTTTCACACGAATTACAATCCATTTGCAAAATTGCCGACAGGGTAATAATGTTGGATAAAACAACCAAGGGAATCATTGCCGAAGGCACGCCCGGCGATTTAAAAGAAAAAGCAACAGATCTGCGGGTGCACAGCTTCTTCTGGAGGCAGGTGCCCGATAATAATGAACAGGATAGGTCTTATGTCCGGTAAAAGTTCGAAATTCTTAATCGGGTTGTTTGTTATCGCCGGTTTATTGATTGGCGCAGTGGTGATTATCTGGGTCAGTGCGTCTGATTTGCTGATGAAGGGATCGACCTATGTTACCTATTTTGACGAATCGGTTCAGGGGCTCCAAACGGACTCCGCCGTTAAATACCGCGGTGTGGAAATCGGCAAAGTGGACAGTATTAAAGTTGCACCGGATTACCGTTTAATCGAAGTAGTTATGAAAATCAACCTGGCCGGTGACTTGCAGAAGCATATATTTGCCCAGCTGAAAACGGCGGGGATCACCGGAATAGTTTTTGTTGAACTGGATCGCATTAAACCTGGGGATGTGCTTGATTTTAAAACAGTTGATTTTAAAACTTCCTATCCGATTATTCCTTCCCGCCGTTCGGAAATAAACCGGTTTTGGGCTGAAACCAATAAAATAATGCAAAAGATTAAAGAAATTGATTTTAAAGGAATTTCCGATCAGCTGAAAAGTACGACGAAATCCATAGAAACTTTCCTTGTCAGCGGCCGGACTAATCAAATTCTGAAAAATCTGGAATCCATGTCGGCCAATCTCGACCAATCCACTGCCAAATTAAATAACATAATTGCCGAAGGAAAAGTCGATAATGTATTTAAGGAGACATCAGATACCCTGGCCGACGCCCGCCAGTTAATCAACCGCGCGAAACAGGAAATTGAAGCGCTGAATCTGGCCCAAAAGACGGACAAGACAGGAGAAATTCTGAATACACTGGATAAAAGAACCAAGTCTATTACCCTTGACTTGCAGGATACGGCGGAAAATCTGCGGGTTACCTCGGAACAGCTGCAGAAACTTTCCGAGAGCCTGAATAACAATCCGGCGGAGTTGATTTTCAGCAAGCCTGCGCCGCCCAGAAAACCCATGGAGTAACCAGGAGAACGGAAATGGATACTTTCTTATTGTTTACAAAGCGATTCCGGCCAATACTGTTTAACTTTCTGTTTCTCTTCTTTTGTTTGGCGATTATCCCCGGCTGTGTCAGCACCACCGGAAAACCGCAGGCTCCGGTGGAAATGTACCTGATCGACTATCCGGCGCCGACTTTTGATAAACCGGATAAAATCAACGGTACAATCAGGGTCAACCGTTTTACGATTGCTACTGCTTACAACAGTAATCACATGATCTTCCGTCAGGATAATTACGCTTTTGATTCTTTCAATTATAACCGTTGGGCGGTGAATCCCGCCGACATGGTGGGCGATATTTTGTTGCGTGATCTGCAGGCCGGCGGTCTCTTCCGCGCTGTGTTTTCCCGTTATACCGTGGACGAGGGACGCTATGTTGTTCAGGGAGGCATTGATGAATTTTTCTTAAGGAAAGACGGCAACGGCAATAATGCGGTCATCAGTTTGGCCATAACGCTGACGGATACAAAGCAGCGCGAATCCGGCAAAAGGATTGTTTTCCAGAAAAAATACTCCCGCGAAGAAACGCTAACCGAGCAATCGCCGCGGGGCTACTGTCAGGCCATGAGCCGGGCCGTGCAGAAGCTTTCCGCGCAGATTATCAACGATATTTCTCAGGGCATCAAATCGGCGGAGAATGCCGGGAAACAATAAAATTACTGGAAGTGTAAAGTAATGAAAGAGATTAATATTCGGACGAATTCACAGGTAGAAATGATTGATATCACCGCCGCCGTGCGCGATTCGGTGAAAAAAGAAGATGTCCAGGACGGCTATTGCATCGTTTTTACAACGCACACCACCGCCGCCGTCACCATCAACGAGAATGCCGATCCGGATGTCCCCCGCGACATAATCAACGCCCTGGAAAGAGCCGTTCCGCAAAATGCCCCCTACCGGCACAGGGAAGGCAATTCCCCCGCGCATGTCAAATCATCGCTGGTTGGAGCATCGGAAATAGTCTTAATCGAAAACGGCCGGCTGGTTTTGGGAACATGGCAGTCAGTCTTTTTCTGCGAATTTGACGGCCCACGGAACCGGCAGGTTGTAGTCAAAGTCATAAAGAGCTGAAAACTCCGAAGATATGGGGAGGTTAATATGGGAAAAACCAGGACTAACGATTTGAGCTCATGTATTCCTTCTGACAAATTATTCATCGCGTTTTGGAATGTTGAGAATCTTTTCGATGTAGAGTCTGCGGACAGACCGGAAAAACTTCGCCGGGTGATCAGTAAAGATATCGCCGGTTGGGATGACAATCTTCTCGATTTAAAGCTGCGTCAGTTATCGAGAGTAATTTGTTCGATGAATGCCGGCGCCGGCCCGGATATTTTAGGAGTATGCGAAGTTGAAAATAAGAGTGTGTTAATCAAACTGACCGAAAAAATTGCGAACGAAGGCGGACGAAAATATCAGGTCGCTCATGCCGACGCTAACGACAACAGAGGAGTTGACGTTGCCTTCCTCTATGATCCGAATATTGCCGGCACATCACCGGACAAGATGTTTCAGCATTGGATAATCAAGCGCTATGCGACGCGCGAACTGTTCCAGGTAAATTTTACAATAGGCGGGCGGACGATTGTTGTGGTGGGAAATCATTGGCCGTCCAGAACAGCCGGACAGTATGAATCGGAGCCGTATCGGATGACGGCCGGGGAAACGCTGTCTTATTGCATCGAGCGCATTCAACAGGAGCTTGGCGACGATGTGGCAATAGTTGTGCTCGGAGACTTCAATGACGAACCGTTCAATCGCTCTATAATGGAATACGCCTTGTCGATAAATGATCGTCGTCGGGTGACGGAGGGAAAAAATCCTTATTTACTGAACCTCATGTGGTCGATTCTGGCATCCGGCATCGGTTCGCATGTTTATGAAGGCCAATGGTATATGCTGGATCAAATCATGGTCAGCCGTGGAATTGTGAATGGGAATTGCGGCTGGCAACTGCATGGAAATGCACAGGTTGAAGCAGTAGTTTTAATGTCGTACCCTAAAAAAATTGGTCCACGACGGTTTGGCCTTAAATCGAGTGAAAGAGATACGGCAGGATTCAGCGATCACTATCCGGTGAGTGTTACGCTGAAACGAAAAAAATGACCTCGATAAAAATAAAGATAAAAGATTGTTTACATAAAAGGAAAGGGAGGCTTGGTCAGAGCCTCCCTTGTTCTGAAGAGTGAAGGTTTATTGCCTTCGAAGTTAGTTTTGTTGTCGGCTAATCATGCCCGTTATGTTTAGTCGATACTTGTAACTTGCTTATTGTGTAATGCATGTATCATGCCAATGCCTCGGGGTGCGTTATAACATACTGTAATAGCATCGTTATTGTCTATAATCGGTTTTTTTCTTCAACGGGCAATTACAGTTTCCGGCAATAAATGTCGAATCACATTTTCGAGCTTCTATAAACATTGCTAATAATAACAAATACATGGCTTTTTAACCGGATTGTGTGCCGGTTCGACAAAATTGTCGTTTCTGCCTGCCTTTGAATATTGCTTCTCCTTTTTGACAAAGATTTTAGCCGTCATTAAATTATTTTTAAGGTTTTGACGAACCTGGAAGGATTATACTGAAGCGTTGCTTCAAATATAAAAGAAAGGGGATGTCTTTATGGAAACAAGAAGAGAGAAAAAACGAACGGTATTAACCATTCCAAGAAGTTTATGGTTTAACCGGAAAAACAAACTGATGAATACTCAGAAAAAAGTCAGGGTTAAGAAAGTTGTACACAAATAAAAAGTGAAGTGTCAAAACGCAAGAAGCCCTTCGAAAGGACTTGTCATCCAATGAAGGGCTAAAACGTGATTCGCCTGCGCCGTTTTTTCTACAACTTGGAGTCACGATCCTTGAACATTTGATTTTCCTAGCGTTACAATCACCGCTAAGACTTTTTGTTTCTTTGCTAAGTTCATTTCCAGTAGCATGACACCTAACGGGCACAGTAGAATCTCGTTAATTTTAAGCTAAGACCGAAGATAAACGTTGTCAAGAGGCTGTAAATTTATGTTCCTGCCTTTCAGACAAAAGAATAAATATTTTCTGAAGGTATATCAGATGAACGATGGAAAAGAGCTTTTGGCAGATGTGAACTATGAGCCTATCCGGGTTGAATGCTACAGCGGCTACAAGGTTAATGAACGGCCGACAGCTTTCACATATCAGGGACGCCGTTGGGAAATAGCAGAAATACTGGATCGCTGGTATGAAGGAAGCACTGATGCAGGTCGCCCCGCAATAGATTATTTCAAAGTCAGGACCGCAGATGGACAGGTTTTTCTGCTGCGGTATTTGTCATTATTTGATGCCTGGTCAGTTCGTGTTTAAGATTATATTAAAGTCTCTTCTTTTCAAACCAATATTGACGGCCTCGCAAAAAGTTGTAACGTGACAATTTGCGAGGCCGTCAATATTTACAGTAAAGGTTAACAAGTCTTGACGATACTTGCTGTGCTGCTTTATAAGTGATGTCCAATTGTTAATTGGAAGATGGTTCAGAAAATATTTTAATAAGGACGGGGCTGGAATTTCAATATGCGCATTAAAGCAGTTATATTTGACCTTGATGGAACGATAACGCAGCCGTTCTTCGATTTTGACGCGATTCGCGAGGAGATGGGTTATCCGCCGGAGGCCGAGCCGATTCTGGAACTGATGAAAAAGATGACGCAACAGGAGCGGGAAAATGCGGAAAAAATTTTGCAGGTTCACGAGGACAGGGCGGTTACCGAATCGGTATTAAATCCCGGCGCAAAGGAGACGCTTACGGAATTGCGCAGGAGAGGAATTCTCATAGGAATATTGACCCGCAATAAGCGCGATAACGCCGTGGCCGTTGCCGAAAAGCATGGGTTGATATTCGACGCCGTTGTAGGCAGAGAAGAAGGGCCGGCCAAGCCTGATCCATTTGGCGTTTTACATCTTTGCGAACAGTTTGCAATTAGTCCTCATGAATCACTGGTTGTCGGAGATTATCTTTTCGATTTACTTTGCGCCAGAGCGGCTGATGCTGTTGCCGTGCTGTTAAAGAATCATCATAAAGCCGGCGAATTTGTTCACCATGCCGATTTTGTCATTGAAAATATTGCGGATGTTCTCGAAATTATCGATTGCCGATAAAAATTACGCTTTCCCATTTTTAACTTGCTGGAAAACGGCAATCATTTGTTCGTGAATCCGGCCGTTGGAGGCAAGAATATGCGGCGAAAGAAGATTCCAGGGGCGGCCCAGGATGTCGCTTATTTTCCCTCCGGCTTCTTCGATCAGTAAGCATGCCGCTGCCGTATCCCAGGGGTTGAGCTTCAATTCCCAGAAGCCGTCGAAACGGCCGGCGGCAACATAGGCCATATCCAGTGCTGCGGCTCCGGCACGGCGTACGGCTTGTGCTTCTTTTGCCATGGAGTTAAAATTATCGAGATTATTTTCCTTGCTTTCCCGAATATCATAAGGGAAGCCCGTTGCCAGCAGGCTTCTGGTTAGTTCGCACGTCTCCGATACGGCTATTTTCCTGCCGTTCAAATACGCCCCTTCACCGCGCACGGCCACAAATGTGTCGCGTCGTGTCGGGTCGTATACCACGCCCAGTATTATTACTCCGTCTTTTTCCAGAGCAATGGAAACACAAAAAACCGGGTAACCATGAGCATAATTGGTGGTGCCGTCCAGGGGATCGATTATCCAGCGCATGATTGAGCCGTCGAGGATTGCCGGCGATTCTTCCGATAAAATTCCATGATCCGGGAAGTTTTGCCGGATTGCTGCAATAATTAAATTTTCAGACATTTTATCGGCTTCCGTGACCAGATTAATATCGCCTTTGTAATGAATTTCCAGAGAATGACTGAGCTTTTCCATCAGCACTCCGCCTGCCTGCGCGGCTAAATCAACGGCAAAATCTTTCAGTTGCTGCATAATATTTTACTCCCGGGAAGAGTTTACTGATTGTTGAATGGTGCTTGTAATAAACTTTAACGGGAAAATAAAGGATTAAAACAACCGGTGTTTCTTTATAAAAAGTTGCGCTTCACCAAATTTAATGATAAACAACGCCAAATTAACATTTTTGTTAGAAATTTTTTTATGACTCAGGAAAAAACCCCCGTAAAAGATTTTTTAGGTATAAGGACCAGACGAGAAGCTTTAGGGATGACGCTCAAAGACGTTTATGCCGTTACCCGGATAAGCGTAGTTAATCTGGAGGCTATAGAAAACGGCGATTTTCAAAATCTTCCAGTTCCGACATATACGAAAAATTTTATTAAAACTTATGCCCAGACGCTGGGTATGGACAGTAAGCCTGTTCTTGATGCTTACGAAGCTTATCTGAATTCTCTGCAGGCCCCGACACAGAAAAAACAGGAAAAAGAACCCGCCCGCGAAGAGGAAGCGGCGCCGGAACAGGAACCACCCCTGAAAGGAAAAGGGGGGACCCGATACAAAGCATACATAGCTGTGGTCGTAATTTTAATTATTGCTGCTGTTGCGGGCATTGCTGTTTTTCAACAGCAGCAGCCTCCGCCAACGGTTACCGCGAGCCAGCCGTCCATAGCTCCAACTGTTCCACAGGTTCCAGCCGGTACTCCGGCAATGCCGACTGCAGCTCCTGCGGTTAATATGCCGGTGCCGTCTGCGCAGATAACGCAGCCGGGTACAGGGCAACCGGTTGTGGCGGAAGTAAGAAAACAAGCACCAGCACAGCCGGGGCTGCCGCAACAAAAAGATGCAGCTTTGGTAAAATCTGGTCCGGCGCAAGCCGTATCGCCCGGTGAAAAAAAGGAACCGGTCTTAGCTGGTGACGGGGTAGATGTTCTGGTCATCAAGGCAACTGAAGAAACGTGGTTAAGGATAACGATCGACCAAAATCCACCGTTTCAAGTCCTTTTGAAACCGGGGGAAGTAATTAAGCGTAAAGGTACGGCATTTAGTATGGACATAGGCAATGCCGGTGGCGTAAAGGTACAGTTTAAAGGAAAAGTTGTCGAAAACCTGGGCAAGTCGGGTGAAGTTGTCCACTTGCAGCTACCATAAAAGAGAGTCAAAAGAGGTGAAAAATGTTTGGAATAGGGGTACCGGAACTTTTAATAATATTGGTGATCGTCGTAATTATTTTTGGCGTCGGCAAACTGCCGGAAATCGGTTCGGCGCTGGGCAAGGGAATTAAGAATTTCAAAAAATCCATAAACAATGACGGTGATTCCGCCAATACACCCGTAAATAAAGAAGAAGACGATAAAAAGTAGTTCGTTACTATTCTTGATGGACTCGTAAAAAAGCCGCAGGCAAGGCGCGCGAATCATGAGGAAGGAGGCGTACTTAACGTACGCCGCAGTGACGAAGGATGAAGCGCAACACAGCATCCGGTTTTTTTACGAGTCTGTCATTCTTTAATTTTTAAATTATTCTGCAAATACTGCCTAAAAGTGTCATAGTTTCCGGCAATATCGACGGCACTGCCTTCGCGTTGATCAATTCCCTGCATACTTGGAGGTAACTCAGGGGTGAAACCTAAGAGCATCTGAATTTCTTCCGGGAATTTAGCGGGATGGGCTGTCTCCAGGGAAACGGCTAAATTTTTATCCCCGGTAGCGCTCCGGTATGCTGCAAGTCCCGCCCAGCCGACCGCTCCATGCTGTTCCAGAACTACCCGGTAAAGTTCATAGGTATTCCGGATGGTTTGCCGAGTTTCCTCGTCGTTGATGCTCACCGAAAAAATACGCCGCCGCATTTCTTTAATATCAGGGTAGCTGTGCACAACGCCCGCACGATCGACTGTGCCTCCGTATAATTCAAAGAAACGCGCCAGGTTGCTGGGATGTCCCACGTTCATGGCATTGGATATACATGCCCGGGATGGCGAAACTTTCCGGTAGGTTCCTGATTTTAAATAAGAAGGGAATTCGTCGTTTTCATTGGTCGGCATCACCAGTTTAGCTACCGGCAAGCCCATGCGGCGTGCGTATTCGCAGCCCAGAGCGTTGCCGAAATTACCGGACGGGACAGAAAACACAATTTGTTCACCGGGGGCGGCAAGTTGCGCATAGGCATAAATATAATAAATCATCTGCGGCAGGATGCGGCCGAAATTAATCGAATTGGCCGAAGTCAAATTAAATTTTGCAAGTTCAGGATCGGAAAACGCCTGCTTGACCAGATTCTGGCAATCATCGAATTTACCCTGCACGGAAAGCGCCTGTACATTGCCGCCGATGGTGTCGAGCTGCTTTTTTTGTCGTAAGCTCACTTCCGCAACCGGATAGAGAATTGTGACGTCAATTCCGTCTACACCCTTGAATGCTTCACCAACTGCGCTGCCCGTGTCGCCTGAAGTAGCCACAAGTATATTGAGCCTTTCTCCCCGCGGACGGCAATGGCTCATCAGGCGCGCCATCATCCGGGCGGCAAAATCCTTGAAAGATGCCGTCGGACCCTGATCGAGCCGCATCACGTATGCACGCGGATACACTTCTTCCAGCGGCACCGGATAGTTATAGGCGTCGCCAACGACTTTCGTTAAAACTTCCACAGAAAATTCATCGGCGAGAAATGCTTTAGCTACAAGTAATGCCCCTTCCCAATAAGGTTTCCCTTTGAGATTTTGGATATCATTCAGAGAAAGCTGCGGTATAGTGTCCGGAACAAATAATCCTTCATCGGGCGCCTGTCCGGCAAGAAGTGCTTCTTTAAACGAAACGAAGCCGGTAAACGGCGTTATTCCTGCGATACTCGTTAAATTACGATTGGTGCTGTAATATTTAATGGGCATATCTCATCCTCTGATTGGATTTTCTTTCTCTAACCTTATTGTGAAAAATAAATCAATAAAAAAGAGAAGGTGTATCAGCAAGAGTAGACATCAAAATTTCAGTATTTCCGATTGGAAAATATAACTGCATGTGTTAAAAAACTGTAAAGAAGTAAAAGAAGTCGGCGACGTCGTTTCAGATCATTTGAACGGAATATTTATCGCATTGGCTGGCAGCTTTTAATTCATGAATAGAGAATCGATTCTCATCAAAAAGCAGACAGAATTGAATTTGGCAAAGCTGATGGATATTGCGGTGCCCGACGATTCTTTGCTGCTGCTTTTGTATGGCAGTCCTGATCCCGATTCCATCGCCTCGGCGATGGCCCTGCAAGAGTTGCTGCAGCGGACTTGCGGACTGGCAAAAAGTGTCATCGCCTCCACAGAACCGCTCTCCCGGCAGCAAAACTACAATTTTATTTTTTCCATGCGGGTAAATATCCAATTAGTAAATAATGTGGATTTATCTTCCTATCGTTTGGTTGCCCTTGTCGATGCTCAACCTTCATTTCTGAGCGGCCTTTTAAGTTTCCTGCAGCCGCATATAGTTATTGATCATCATCCGCGCGAAGGTGACTGGCATGCTCCGGTGGAAGATATCCGTCCCAACTACGGTGCTCTTTCCAGCGTTATGACGGAATATCTGCTTTGTGCCGGACTGAAGATACCCCGTCGCCTGCATACTGCTCTTTTATATGGAATTAAGACGGATACCGACAATTTTGACCGCGACACCATTGCCGAGGATATCAGCGCTTATACCTATCATTTGAAATACGCCAATATGCCGCTTATCCGGCGTATTGAGCTTAATCAGACTCCCTGCCGGTACTTAAAATATTTCGACCACGCCTTCCATCATATCAATAATTTTCGCGGGCGCCGTGTTTGTTTTTTGGGAAATATTGAAAGTTCTGATGTCTGTGTCCAGGTTGCCGATTTTTACTTGCATATAATCGGCACTTATTACGTTGTTGTTGCCGGTCTTGTTAAAGACAAGTTCGTCATTATTTTTCGCGGTGACGGTTACAGGCAGGATTGCGGAGCACTGGCCCAAAAAGCTTTTGGTTTATACGGTAATGGCGGAGGACACAAAAGCGCCGCCCGTATGGAAGTCCCTTTGGCTGTTTTAAAGCAGCACTTGAAAGATGACTTATCGCAGCAAAAAGTCGATCAGTTTCTTATTAAAAATCTCAAATTCGCGCAAAGACTGAAACCGGAAAGACGCAGTGATGAAAGACCCCGGATTTGAAAAAGAAACAGCTTTCCGGTAAATAAATAAGGGATGGCGCTTTTTCCACCATCCCTTTCGGAAATAAAATTTACAGACGGACTCGCAAAAATGTCGCAGGCAAGGCGTGCGAATCATGAGGAAGGAGGCGTACTTAGCGTACGCCGCAGTGACGAAGGATGAAGCGCAACGCTGGATCCGACCTTTTTACGAGTTCGTAATTGTTAATCTTTTTTGCCGTTGACCACTGCCTCCTGCTGCTGATTGACTGTGTTTAAAAACTTTTCAGCTTTTGCCTTTTCATCGTTTGACGGTGGTGCTAATGATGGATTTTTCCCTTTGTAGTCCGTTGCATACCATCCTGAACCTTTGAGGCTGAAAGAAGTCATGGAAACAAGTTTGTCGACTCTGCCGTCGCAGTATTGGCAGCTTTTCAATTCCGGATCGGTAATACCCTGGAATGCTTCAAATTGTTTGCCGCATTTCCGGCATTTATATTCGTAAATTGGCATAAGTAAAAACCTCCTCCATTAATACTAATCATTCTAAGTATATAAATCGTAAATATTAAAATTGCTGCTAAAGCAGTCCAAAACTATATCCAGGTCGTGATGTTTAACAGGTTGCAGGACAAATTTGGTCAAGTTGTGAACAATCGCCTCCTCCTGTTCCTTTTCTTCCAGTGATGCATCGAAGTCAATTTCACCATTGCTGAAACGCAAAACATGAATCAATTCATGGGTTGCTATATAAAGCATCAAGGGGTTAAGTTTAATAAAAGAATTTGCCCTTTCTACAGCATCCAGGATGATATTGTCCTGCAGGCAGATTCGATAAAAATCAAAGCTCTTTTTTTCTGTATTTGGAGACTGAGCCGGTTTCTCGTAAACATATTTGCACAGGTGCGCAAAAGCGTCTTCTCTTATTTCATGCTCTTCCAAATGGGCAAGGGTTTTTACATCGTATCTTTTTGTTTTCAGTTCCTTCTCGCTTATTCTAAAATTTCGCGAAACCAGCTTTTCGGCATCATTAAATGCCTTGTTAGCCAACGGTATCTGCGTTGTGTTAAAATAGCGAGGCATAAAAAACCCAACAATATTATTAAATGCTGCAATTATATGCATTGATTCCTTCGCTGTCAACAGCGGGATGTTGAAATGTTATATGAACAAAAGTAAATTTTTTAAAAATGTTTGACATTTTCAAAAGTTGCAGCGTATATCTTCCGGTAATTACATAACAATAAAAATTATGAGGATAATATAATGCAACAGGGATCGTCAAAATTAAAAATAGGTTTATTATACGGCGGGAGATCGGGGGAACACGATGTTTCGCTTTGCTCGGCGGCATCGGCGGTTTCCGCCCTGAATACCGACAAATACGAAATAATAGCCATCGGTATAGACAGGGACGGTAAATGGTATGTTCAGGAAAAACCGGAAATAATTCCACATAAGGATTTCGGGAAGGTTCTGTCTTTGAAAAAGCGGGGAACCTGGCTGGTTAATCACTTTGAGCAGGAAAACAAACTATCTCTCTATAATCTGGAGGTAAGCGGCGAAAAAGTTACGGTCGACATTGTTTTTCCGGTATTGCATGGAACTTTCTGTGAGGACGGTACATTGCAGGGGCTTTTGGAACTGGCCATGGTGCCTTATGTTGGAGCCGATGTGATCGGCTCCGCCGTGGGGATGGACAAAGATGTGGCCAAGAAATTGCTGCACGAAGCCGGTATTCCGGTAGTGCCGTCGCTAACGGTTAATCGTCTACAGTGGCAAAACAATCCGCAATCGATTATGAAAGCCGCCATAGATAAGCTGGGATTGCCGCTTTTTGTCAAACCGGTATGCGCCGGCTCATCAGTCGGGGTAAAAAAAGTAAAAGAGCAGGCAATGTTTGCGGAGGCGATGGATTTTGCCCTGCAATTTGATTTACGGGTAATCATTGAAAAAGCCATAGATTGCCGTGAAATTGAGTGCGCGGTGCTGGGCAACGAAGACCCTGCTGCCTCTGTGCTGGGGGAAATAACTTCTAATCATGAGTTTTATTCCTATGAGGCTAAATATATCGATCCCGCCGGTGCAGTATCAAAAATACCGGCGCAAATTGATGCCGCTCTTGCCGATTCCATCAGGAAAATGGCGGTTGCCGGCTATCTTGCCCTGGGCTGCAGTTCCATGGCCCGCGTTGATTTCTTTCTGGATAAAAACAGCAATGAATTTTATCTAAACGAAATAAATACTCTTCCCGGTTTTACCAGCATCAGCATGTACCCCAAACTGTGGGAAGCCACCGGCCTGAAATACAGCGACCTCCTTGATCGGCTGATTTCCCTGGCGCAGGACAGGCATAGGCAGAAGCTGGCTATAAAGACGGAGGTCAATTAATCATAAGATTTAGAGGTGAAAAGTACATGATGAAGCGTAAAATAATTAAGATAGACGAAGAAAAATGCAACGGATGCGGTTTGTGTATTCCGCACTGTGATGAAAAGGCGCTGGAAATTAATAACGGCAAAGCGTGCTTGATCAGTGAAAGCATGTGTGATGGGATGGGGCTCTGTTTAGATGAATGTCCGGAAGGGGCGCTCTCGGTGGAAGAGCGGGAAGCCGAGCCGTTTACTGGTGGAAAGTTGTGGGAAGATCTTATGCAAAAAGAAACCATTATCATGGAGGATTATTTAAGAAAGATGTCCGAAAGCGGCGATTCCGAATTGCACAAGGAGTATGGCAACTTTCTGAAATTAATGCAGGATGACCCTAATGGACCGGTCTATCCCGATTTGCAGGCTCCTTTTTTTGGAAAAAAGGTTCCAGATCCGGGGGCCGCAAATTTGCCGCCGGAGGATAAACAGCAATCCGAACTTACACACTGGCCGATTCAACTGCATTTGGTAAATCCGGTAGCGGATGTCTTTACCGGAAAAGATGTTATTCTTGCTGCTGATTGTGTTGCATACATGCTGGCTGATTTCCACAATATTTTTTTGAAAGGCAAAAAACTTGTTATTGCCTGTTCCAGACTTGATCGCGATGTTGAACTTTATACTGAAGAGCTCAGACTGATGGTGGATGAGGCGCGGATTAATACATTAACAGCGGTCATAATGGAGTCCCCCTGCTGTAATGGTCTCCTGCGGATTGCACAGGAAGCCCTGCAGAAAGCTGCCAGAAAAGTTCCCCTGAAATTGATAGTCATCAGCACCCAGGGTGAAGTGCGTTCCGAAGAATGGGTTTAGGTTGGACAATATCGAGCATTTTTGGGTTACACCAGGGCTTCGTCCTTGAATAAAACAATACTCCCAATCAAGTCGGGCAATGACAAACGAAGATTACAACACAGTCTCACATACTCGGGCGCCAACTTATTGCCGCCTCGATATTATCTTCGATTTGTAAATGGTTTAAGCTCATTCCTGTTGTATTGCTGAAACTTTACTCGATATTGGGTTTTACCGGTTCTTCGTTAACCGGAGAAGGCGGTGGAGCTAAAGGTAGATGTTTACGATTAAAAATAGCAAGAAGCACTCCGCCCAAGCCGAAGGTCAGGGCAAAGAATTTAATAAGCCAACCCACGTAGGGTATCCAGCCAATCAGCCACAACAGCATTAGCCCCAGGATTGTTTTGCCGGCCAGTGATTTCACCTCTCTGCGGGAGATTTTGGTTAGGATGTAATCGCCGATAATTTTGCCGGAAGCAATATATCCAAGAATGAATGCCAAAAGCAGCAGGGTGAAAACCAAAGGAATCAGAGTAATACCGATGATCGATATTGCCAGCAGCATGAAGAAAGGCGCTATTGTCAGAGTTGCCAGAAATCCCCACAAGAAAGATTTTAATTTATAAGTTTGAATTTCTTCGACAATAACAATTAATGGCCGGGGGATAAAAATTATCAGCGTCAGGGCAATGACGAAGATGACGGCAAAAAAGCACAGGGAAATGATATTGAAAATCAGTGACCATCCTTCCAGTTCTCCCCGCAGGGCGGACGAAAAAGCGGAAGAAATATTTGCAGCGTTAATTTCTGTAATATCACCGTATACTTGGGCATCATTGCCTTTGATGATAACTCCACCGGCGCAGATTACATCACCACGCACGATAGATTCATTGGCAAGCACAATAGATCCGCCGATAGCAATAACATTGCTTTCGACCAGTCCATGAACGGTTACCTGTCCTCCAATGTCAATAACCGTATCTACTGTTTGATCTGCTTTCACATTTACATCTCCGCCGATTTTAAAAATACTCTTTGCCTCGGCGGAGACTGCCGCCAGGAGCACGATCAACAAGAATCCGGCAATTATGGACATAAATTTCTTTGTCATGATTTATCCTGTAACTCTATTTTTTTATCTTTATTGTTTTAAACCGCCGGCGCCAATATTCAATAAACGCGGGCATGATGGATACAATGACAATGGCGATAATTACCACACCGAAGTTATTTTTTACAGACGGTATGTTGCCGAAAAAATAACCGCCCAGGAGAAATGTGCAAACCCAGGCAATACCTCCGACTATATTATATAAGGTAAATTTGGGATAGGTCATTGCACCGATGCCGGCGACAAACGGGGCAAAAGTGCGGACAATCGGCATAAAACGGGTGATGATAATTGTTATTCCGCCGTATTTTTCATAAAACTGATGCGTCTTAACCAGATATTCCTTCTTAAAAAAGCGATTGTCTTCGTAGTGGAAAACCTTGGGGCCGAGAAAATGACCGATGGTATAATTGACCATATTTCCGGCAATGGCCGCCAGGCATAATAAAATCAGCAGAAGTTCCAGGTTCAGGGCGCCGAGGGCGGCAATGCTGCCCAAGGCAAATAAGAGGGAATCACCCGGCAGAATAGGGGTGACTACCAGACCGGTTTCACAGAAAATAACCATAAAAATAATAACATAAGCCCAAATACCGAAGCTCTGGACGATGACCGGCAGGTATTTGTCCAGATGAACAAAAAAATCAATGAGATAGATTATAATATCCATAATTTAATGCTATAATAAAAAATATTTAGGCTGAAGATCGAAGGCTAAAGAATAATATTTCTGATTTATCAACCTAAATGCCTTCAGTCCATTTGCTCCTATATAAGCAGAAGAGGGAGGGTGTCAACATGAAAAAGCTTTTAATTATTCTAGCGGCGATTATTGTTATCGCCGTTGTTTGTGGATATTATGTCTACCCGGAAAAAGTGGCGGTTTTTTTAATCAGTCACGCCAGATACAATGCCGGCCTGAGTAAGAAAGAGGTTAAGATAGATAACCATAATATTGTGTATGTAGAAAGCAAAGCAGGGCGGGAAACTATATTACTGCTGCATGGTTATTCCACCAATAAAGATAACTGGCTGCTTTTTTCGTTATATTTTAAAGACTATCATGTTGTCATACCCGATATTCCGGGGCACGGTGAAAGCTCCAAGCTGATTAACGAAAAGTATGATGTGGCCAATCAGATCGAACGTCTGCATAAATTCTGCCAGGCAATTAAAATTAATAAATTTCACATTGCCGGCAATTCGATGGGCGGTTGGTTTGCCGGCGCTTATGCGGTTCGTTATCCCGCTGAAGTGCTCAGCGTCGGCTTTTTTGATGCAGCCGGAGTAAAATCTCCCAGGCCAAGCGACGTAATGAGAATAATGCAAAAAGGTGAAAACCCTCTTTTGCTGAAAGATGAGAATGATTATGCTCGCCTGATGAGTCTGATTTTTGCGCATCCCCCTTTTACACCCTACCCGATTAAGAAAATGTTTATCCGTGAAGCTCTGGCTAATAAAAAGTTTAATGAAAAAATGATGAATGAAATTATACCGGACATTTTTTCGCTGGAAGAGAATTTGCCGAAAATAAAAGCACCGGTGTTAATTGTTTGGGGAGATAGGGACAGAATTATTGATATTTCCAGCGTACCGGTTTTTGAAAAGGGTTTAGAAAATTCGAAGACGGTAATTATTAATGATTGCGGTCATGCTCCAATACTGGAAAGACCGGGTGAAACTGCAAACGCTTATTTGACTTTTATAAGAAGCATAAAAAATTGAAAATGTTAATAGCGACACACTCTCAAGGAGGGGGCTTCCGGCAGCACATTACTTGTAAGCTTCCGGAAGCCGCTGGCTTCAACCAATAACTTGATCTTTAGACCGTAACCAGCAACCTTGATATTCACAGCTATCCACGGCTGCCGATAACATTAGCCAGTTCTGCAACATGTGTTTTCAGATTGTCAACCTGGCGATTCATTTTATCGGAAGCTAACTTCGATTGCTCCGCATTATTGGCCGATTCCTGTGTAACTTTGTCGATCTCTGAAATGGCCGCATTGATGCCCCGTATTCCATCAGCCTGTTCTTTGGACGCTGAGGCGATTTCATCTACTACTTGCCCGATCTTGTTAAGAATTTCCATGTTTTCGTAAAATGCATCCTGGGTTGATTTGGTCAGGGCGTCTCCATGCTCAACCGCCTTGATGGTATTTTCGATCAGGTGGGTTGTGTTCTTTGCAGCTTCCGATGCCCGCATGGCCAGGTTTCTGACCTCATCGGCGACAACGGCAAAGCCGGCCCCGACTTCCCCCGCCCGCGCCGCCTCCACCGCCGCATTTAAAGCTAAAAGATTCGTCTGAAAAGCAATTTCATCGATGGTCTTGATAATCTTGTTTGTTTCCTGGTTGGATTTGGTAATGTTGGCTATGGCCTCTCTCATATCGTCCATATGTGTGCTGACTTTATTAACAACCTGTTTGGCCTCATCCATCATTTTCTTGGCATGATTGGTACTGTTTGCATTATTTGCCGTCATTGAGGACATTTCATTAAGCGACGCGGCTGTTTCCTCCAGTGAAGACGCCTGCTGACCCGCCCCCTCGGCCATCTGTTCGGCTGAAGTGGAAACCTCGCTGGAAACGACAGCTGCCTGCTCGGCGCTTTCGGATAATCCTGATATAACTTTGGAAATGGGACCGACAACCGAATAGTAAAGAAAATATCCCAGAGCAAATACAATAATGAAGCCAAGCGCGCCGCATATGCCGACCTTGAGGGAAATAGTTTTGATAACACCGTCGTAATGAGTGTTGGGAACGCCGACGAACAGCATGCCGATAATTTCCCGCTGGGCATTCATAATAGGTTCATAAGCTGTCTGGTTCCAGACCCCGACAACCTGTGCTTTACCAATATACTTTTCGCCTTTTTTCAGCACGGAGTCGATAATGTTGTCCGCCGCTTTTGTGCCTGTCGCCCTACCGCCGGATTGATTTTTAACATTGGTGGCGATGCGTGTATCGCGCTGAAAGATGGTGACGTTGTCACCGGTTGCTTCGCCGATCTTATCGATCATTGTAAAATTATCGTTCATTTGCGTTTCGCCTTTGAACAATTTATCTCCGCGCAGTGACCATTCCCCGGCGTATTTTTCGTTGAGCATGGCCTTGGTCATCGCCAGGTCGCCCTTTAATTTTTGATGGGCGGTCACGATCACCTGGCTGTGAACGGTGAAGAGAGTAAATAGACCTATAGTTGCAAAGGTTAAGGTAAAAACTGCAAAAATCAACATCATTTTCGTCTTCAACTTCCATGTTTTCATTGATACTCTCCTTGACTTAGTCAGATTTAAACCTAAATATTCAGGTTATTGTTATCGTTGACAGTTGATTTTAAGACCCTGAATTGGAGGAAGAATTTTCTCAATGGTGACTGAGAAACGGTGGAACGAAAGAAACATCATCAGGGTATCATAACCTTGTTATCCACGAAATTCATCCACGTGGGAAAAAGGACACTTGGCGCTTGAATTTACATCCGCGGAATTTATCGTCAAATTTTTCTCAATACTTTAATTGATAAATGGGGTAATTTTTTATAGGACTTTAAGAACTTTCGCGCCGCGAATTTTGCCTTCTTTTAATTCGGTCAGGGCGCGATTGGCTTCGGCAAGGGGGTATTCTTCAACTTCCGGCACCAGGGGTATTTGTGCGGCCAGCAATAAGAATTCTTCAATATCCCGGCGCGCGACGTTGGCCACGCTTTTTATTTCTTTTTCCAACCACATATGCCCGGCATAATCGAGTTGTAAAAGATAATTCTTGTCCGTATCTTCTTTGCGGATGGCGTTTATGACCAATTTCCCGGCAGGAGCGAGGTTTTTCATCGCTTCGACAACCGGTTTCCAGGCCGGAGTTGTATCGATGATGGCGTGCAGTTTTTGCGGGCATTCCTCGTCTATATCTCCCGCCCAGACAGCCCCCAACTCGCAGGCAAAACGGCGTTCCAATTCCTTCCGGGCAAAAATGAATACTTTGG
>JBDKUX010000011.1:0-1745 GCA_039679455.1 Smithella sp.
GGTGACGCTCTGGAGAGGCTCTCCATCTCGCATCTTGCCGACAGGGCCTATACGGAAATCAGCGGTGGAGAAAGACAGCTTACACTTATTGCCCGGGCTCTTGCCCAGGGGGCAAAAACATTCATCATGGACGAACCGGCAAGCGGCCTAGATTACGGAAACCAGTTAAGGCTTCTCGATCAGATTATAAAGCTTTCCCGGGAAGGATATACTTTCATCAAATCAACCCATTCTCCCGAGCACGCGCTCTGGATAGCAGACCGCGTCATCATGATCAAGAACGGAACTGTCGTGGCGGACGGCGCATGCGATGATGTCATCAGCCCGGAAAATCTTTTTCATCTCTATAATGCGAGAGTCAATGTGATGAAACTCAACGGCTCTTCTTTCGGTGTTTGTGTTCCTCAGACAATATGCGGCTGCATGAAGGATGACAACGATCAGTGCTGGAAATGATTATTTCGCCTGTCAGGTGGCAATAGCGGCAAGCTTCGTCAGACCGGCATAAGCAAAGTAACCGGCAAAGACGACAAGGAAGGCGGCGCAGACGGCGATCAGACCACGGTAAAGACGATCGGTCAGAAAATGTCTGCCCCCGGCCACAGCAGCCGTGACAATCGAATACCAGACAAGGTCCGCCAGGATATGTCCGGTAAAGAAAAAAGCAACCCCCACCAGGCCAAACTGCCAGGAATAGAGAATATAACCAAGACCGATGGTCGCCCACCAGATGATCCAATAAGGATTAACAACACTCATCAGAATCCCGCTTAATACCGGATTTTTCCTTTGCTTCCGGTCTGCATCCCAGGACAGATGCAGCGAGGGAAGCGAGCGGAACATTCCCCAGGCCATCCCAAAAAGAATGGCTGATCCGATCAGGGCCGTTGCCACAAAAACAGCCGGCAGCTGGAGAAACGGCGCGAGCCCCAGAAGAAGAGTAATGACGAGCACCAATTCCAGGATGGCATGCCCGGCAATCATCAGCGGTCCCACGATGAAACCGCGCTGCGAGCTTTCACTGATCGCCGCAGTCAAAAGCGGCCCCGGCATCAGCGCACCGGAAAAGGCGATGACAAAAGATGAAGCAAAAATAGTCAGCAGAATGGCTAACATGAGTAGATTTCCCCGGATGTGATCGTTTTCCAGATTTTACCGTACTTATAATAAAAAATGGCTATTTTTTCAGCTCTTCTCCATCGTTTTATGAAATTTAATCTTCGGCCATTCTTCCATTGTATGCGCTAGACGCCATTCACTCAAAGCCAGATAAACCAGATTGCCTTCCGCATCCATCGCAACGTTTAAATGATTCTTCTTTTGAAAATCGTCCATCACCTTCGGGTCGTCCGCCGTAATCCAGCGGGCGGCGGCATAAGAGGTCTTTTCGTAATCGGCATAGACGCTGTATTCGTCTTTGAGCCGCGCCATTGTCACATCAAATTGCAGGACACCAACGGCGCCCAGGATATTATCCGAACCCCACAACGGTTTGAAAACCTGAATTGCCCCCTCTTCGGAAAGCTGGGTTAAGCCTTTCTGCAAATGTTTGATCCGCAACGGGTCTTTCAGACGGACACGGCAGAAATGTTCGGGAGCGAAATGCGGAATGCCGGTAAATTTGAGCGGCTCTTTGAGCGAAAAAGAATCGCCTATCTTAATAGTGCCGTGATTATGGATGCCGATGATATCTCCCGGATAGGCCTCTTCAACATTGGTGCGATCCTGCGCCATGAAGATTGTTG
>JBDKUX010000012.1:0-11044 GCA_039679455.1 Smithella sp.
TGCTCCCGTTGTCCAACGGGCACTGAAAAGAGTATGCGGCTGGATGAATATTTATAAAAACAAAAAAAGCAGCACCGATCTCTCGATACCGCTTCTATGAGTTACCGCGTGAGCGGTTTAGTTCAACGGGGATTATACCATTTCAATTAGGACTTAACAGAACCGCAAATATCCTTTTCCACATACATTTCCTCGAAAAAATAGATAAACACCCTATCTATTAATACACAATTAAATCTGCATTGTAAATGTAGGTTTAACTAGGCTAATATAAAAAAATAAGGGATCAGCGTCTAATCAAATGGTCCCATACCGTGGTAGGTGTCTTGACGCGTATAGTGTTATATGGACCACTAGGCGGGACACTAAGAAAGTAGGTATTAAAGGTCGAATCATGTGTCACCTTAGGGAAACATTGCCTACAAACCAATTCAGCAGGGTTCAAGGTAAAGCGAAAATAAAAATATCAATACCATGCAGCTACACTAATCAACTTAAAGATGCCAGCACCAGACACTTTATTCTACCTTGAGGAAACAATATCAAAGGAGGACGGTATGGACAGCACAACTGAGAAGAAATCCATTGTTAGCAGTAACGACAAACAAGCAAGCCGAGGTCATTTCTACTGCAACGTAAAGCCCACGATACCCCGTGAGTTCGGGCCCGGTATCAGCGCCGACCGAGTCCGTGCGATTAACACTCTCAGCGACAAGTGGGTTAACGGCACCGAGTTGAGCTACTACTTTTTTGACAAGCCCACCGACGGTATGAACGTCACTATGGCCGATGGCAGTGTTAGCTTTGTGTCATGGCGTGGTGCTGTCAATCAGATGGAAGCAGTGCGCAAGGGCTTCAAAGCCTGGACCGACCTCGGCATCGGTATCAGGTTCAGAGAAGTCGCCTCGCGCGATCAGGCAATGGTGCGCATCGGCTTTATGTCGGGCGATGGCTCCTGGTCCTATGTCGGCCGAGCAATCCTTGGTATCGCAGCTGACCAGCGCACAATGAACTTCGGCTGGGATGTGGCCAATGACATCGACACGGCAATCCATGAGATCGGCCACACGTTAGGGTTTGAGCACGAGCATCAGAACCCGTTTTCGGGTATCGTTTGGGACGAGGAGAAAGTCTATGCCGCGCTTGCCAATCCACCAAACAGCTGGTCACGTGAAAAAACTTTCTTCAACATCATTCGCAAACTTCCCGAGAACAGCGTTGCCGGCACGCAGTGGGACCCGAACTCCGTCATGCATTATCCGTTCGAGGCCGGGCTGATCCAAGTACCGGAAATTTACAAAACACAACCATTGCAACCTGCCGGTGGGCTATCGGCCCGCGATCAGACCTATGTCAAACAGCTTTACCCATCGCAATCCCCGGTGTCAGACTTCCCGGAGTTGAAACTAACGCAATCAATGCCACTGAATATCTCACCAGGCCAGCAACTCGACTTAAGGCTGTCGCCAACTCGCAGCCGTAACTACGAGATTCGCACGTTCGGCACATCCGACACGGTTATCGTTCTTTTCGAAGATGTGAACGGCGAGTTAAAGTACCGCGGCGGCGATGACGACGGCGGCGAAGACCGTAACGCGTACCTAAAGTTGCGCCTCTCTCGTGACAGCAAATATGTGCTGCGGGTGCGGCTATATTATGCCGATCAAGCGGGCGAGACAGCCGTGATGTGGTGGTAGATCACGCATACACCTAAGAGGATATGGGGTAAAATCTTCAAGGCCTATTACTCACACCCCTTAAGAAAATATTTAAGGAGTTTTAGATGTCATATTCTTTAAGTCTAGGTGGTCTAGCTGGTGGTAACTTATTCACTGCGGGTGTTTTGAAAGCTATTAATGATAATAATATAGAAAAACCTATCTCCATAACTGCAGTATCAGGAGCCATTATTGTTACGCGGGCTTATGCTGAAGGTAATCTTGCTGAGTTTATCAAAAAATTTGGCCTCACTCGCCCAGATACAGATCTGGGTAAAATATTAATGTTAATGCAGCTTAGTATGAAGAGAGGAATAGTTCTCCCATCTGTTCCTACAACTATTGATTTTGTATCAGATGGACTTGTGAAAACCTTAACAGAGACTATGTTGCCTGTTAAATTAATGAATTTTCTTCATACTGACGAAGACCACAAGAAGACTGCTGAAACTCTTAACAACATGCATATCCCGTTTGCAACGAATGCTTATGATCCAATAACTGGTATTGAATATGTATATTGCAATCCATTGTTCAAAGTTGGGAAAAACACAGATACCCGTAAATATGTGCCTCTTACTACAGATGGTATCAAACGGGCACTTTGGTTAAGTCACTATGGATATGAAGGAGCAACTGCTATTGATGGAGCATATGTTCGTCAAGTTATGATTTCTGAGCATACAGAATTCAAACCAGATAAGATTATTATTGCAACCCCACAGTGTTTGTCTCGAAAAGCATTTCCTAAAAATGCTTTTGAACAGAAAGATTTCGAAACAGAAATGTGGATGAACTGTTCAATAAGGGAACAGCTTGCAGGGATTGATCTAATCAATAACCAAATAAAGCATGGAATTTTAAAGACTTCCAAATACAAACATATTAACATTTTGAAGATCAATGCTGAAACAGATCAAGGATTTTTTGATTATTTTCTTGACTACATTGATTATGTGACGCAAGGAGAAAGCGCGATGAAGGGAATAGATATAGATTAAAATACTTCTAAAAAAACTTAAGAACTAGTGTAGTGCGTCAGATATTCCTTTACATCTGATACAATACGAAATGCACGCACATACATCTGATGTAATATATAATTATGTAAAGAAGCGTTAGACGCACTACACTAGTTGTGCCAAGAAGTGGACCTTGACAAGGGTATGGACACAGAGACCGAAATAACGTGGACAGCGAATATGGGCTCAGAAGCACGTAAGTAATTGGATATGTGAGGTTTAGTATGTATGGAAAATTATTTAATGAAAGCGCTGGATGATAAAAAGTTTCGTTTCGGACAGCCTAACCGGCAATTTCGGGATCACGTGGTAAGTCAATTGAATGAAAGAACGGGCCGGCAGGTGCATAAAAAACAAGGCTCTCCAATTTCAATATCTGAAAGCCTTGTATCTCATTACATGTCCTGATCCACACTTGAGTTGACAGTGGTCATGTCTTATAAATCCTCCTTTTTTGATTGCTGCGAAACAATCCAGGAGGTTACTGACCACCTTTTCCAGCCAACTGTCAAGTTAAGTCCGTCTTCCTACAAATAATTCGCGGCAGGGTCCATATCGTTAATCTGTAGCCCGGTGTCGTCAGTGCGTGGTTGCACAGCTTGTTGATCTACCGGGGCCTCCTGTGAGTATATTTCTGGATTTGCAAGATGGCTTCCTCAAGATTAAGTGTGGGGCAGGACAGCCTCTGTTCCACTATGGCACGGCGACGGTTTCTGAATTATCCTGACTTGAGATGTCCGCTATCATTTCCTGCGCAGTCCGCAGTACGGTCCGCATTTGACGTTTGAACTCGATCATTTCCTTCGTCTTCATGCCGTGTTTGTAGCGTCCATGTTCCTTCCCGCTCTTCGATTTGCCGCCATGCATCCTACACCGACTGTTCCTCATCGCCGGTTGCCTGCACATCCCCCCCGTCCTTGTACGTGCACCACAGAATTTCCTTGGTAGGGCCAATGAAAACATAGCTGCGTTTTTACGCAATATAAATTCCCTTTTCATGAACGGCACTGGAATAAATTGGACCAGCGGGAGCAAGTGTACAGAAACCTACGGTTACGAATTGATAACTTGACCTCAAATCAGAATCCTCTCGACCTCATCGAGTGAAACCTGATCGTTGCGGCGGTCGTAGAGGCCCGTTGTGCGGGCGGACTCGTGATTGGCCATCTGCTGAGCAATTTCCAACTTTCCGCCATTTTTTAAATATTCAGTAATACCCGTTGCCCGGAAACTGTGACATCCTATCTTAGTTTGAATGCCGGCATCGAT
The DNA here is from genome assembly GCA_039679455.1 of Smithella sp. GTDB lineage: Bacteria > Desulfobacterota > Syntrophia > Syntrophales > Smithellaceae > MVRV01. The sequence continues at coordinate 4,010 of JBDKUX010000012.1, forward strand.
AGCCCGCCGGCCGATCATCCGGTAAACATCTGCCTGAGTCATAGGATTTTCTGTCAGCTTTCCGGTCCGCCTGCAGGCCGTCCGGAAAAGAAGCCCTTTTTTGTCCGCGACGATTCCCGCCGCCTCCATATAGGCATGTAAATATTCTTCTAAATTATGGTGACAGGGCATTTCATGGAGCTTGCCACCCTTTTCGTGCAATCTTACCCAGGTTCTTCGTCCCTGGATATAAACATCCTCGACCAGCATTTTGATCGCAGCCCCTACCCGAGCAAAAGTATAAACCATTAAACCCATGAGAGCCCGATCTCTTAACCCCACGACGGAAACATCATCCAATACCTTAAGGATGTCCTGGGCCTCTTCCACGGCCAATACGGGTGTTTTTCCTTTTTTAACCGAGTATTTTGGTCCCCGGACGGCGCTGGCCGGATTAGTCGGCACTACCTGGCCCACAACCAGCCAGTCATAAAGCATGCGGACGGCGGCCAGGTGTTGTTTTACCGAGGGAGCGGCCAATTTCTTCTGCAGATCCTCGACATAAGCCGCCACGTGGACAGGGCGCACAGCTTGCAGGGAGGAAAGACCCTCATTGAGGCACCAGGCGGCAAAATAACCGGCAGCCTGGACATAGGCTCTGCGGGTGTGGGCATTCCGGATATTGACCGTAAAAAATTCCAGCACCTTTTCGGCGGTTCTTTGATCCGGGGCAAAAAGCGCCGGGAGCGCTCCCTTGTTTTCTTTTCCTACGGCAATAATTTCACCGGCCATGAAGTCCTCCCAGGATAGTGGTTTAATGATTGATAACGTCCTTTATCATACACTATTAAAGAGAGTATCTCAAAAGAAATTTGGGGTCTTTTAATGATGATAGTTCCGTTCCAGAGTAGCGATATATTTTTTCTGGAGGTTAATCAGGTTGATGTGTACTTTTGATTTAAATATGAAATGAATTTAATCTTTGTAGACTTCACCTTCACCTACCTACGGTTCCGTAAAGAGTGATCATCGGAACAGGGTATTACGGATTAATAGAGAGTAATGTAAAAAAATGAAGTGCCGCTGTTAGCAGTCTGGCGCCAAACGCAAGATCGATGTAAGTGAAGGAGTTCTTTACACTCCCGGAAATATCAAACTCCGGGAGTTTCCCGGCAAAGCCGGAAGCCTAGCCACTATAGTTAACAAGGGGACACGTTCACACGCCCACTTCGAAAATATTTACCTTGACATTTTTATAAACTATTGTATTTAATCATGTCAGCGTATGACAAGGGGAAGTCTCAAATGTGGTGTTACTTGTATTATCTACAGTAACATTTTTCATGTTTGGGGCGTTAAGACCTGCGGTCTTTGGTTATGCCTTCTGCCCTGGAAGCTCGCTAAAGAGCCTATTAATTTATTCCTACTTTCATAAAGGCTGACGTTGTTAATTATTTTGAGCAAGTTGAAATACAACTTACTCAAAATAACTACGCAGCTAAACGAAAGAACGGGAAGCATTCAAGATGCTTCGGGATAAATTAATAGGCTTTTTTTTTGGTCTCGATAAAAACGTTAATTAGGTGATGGAGTATATGATGGAATAGTTAATAGGGTTTTGGAGGGAGTCTATGATTGTATGTTGAATAATTTTTACAAAGACAATATTATAGATAGGGTTCAATGGACACTTGTAGTGTTAGCATCTATAATAATTGACGCAATCCTGCTCAGTGCTTGGATTGGAGCTCAATATATTGTTGAGACTTATGTTATTACCCCTTTAACCCTGAAGGATATAGATTCGTTAACTTTACTGATATTCAAATATATTTTTGCAATAGCTACTTTAGCCCCTGTAACAGTTTATGTAATTTCAGATATCATAGTTATAATTAAACAGGCTATTTTAAAAATAAAAGAATTTACTGGTGAATAAAGCAAATTAGATATGATACTTAAGTATTAAGTAGCACTCAAAAAGAATTAAAATCGAAATTCCAGTCATAAATAGAATCAGGAAACGTTTTATATAAATTTCTACCGCATAATTAAGAGCATATTGTAAAGGTAACTTGTCATCAAGGTATATGATGGATCTTAAGAAAGATTTAATATTAATTTTAAACATTTATATTAGGTCATCTTTCGAGTAACGTTAATAACTTCATGTTTAAGATTACCAAAACTTTAAAGTTTTGATAAAAACTTTAGAAGCTTAGAGTCACGCAATCAAGTAGTGACCGGTTTTATCCGGCCTTATGGAAGTCGTGTATGGGGTGTTATGTTGACTTCATTGGTTAAGAGTAAACGAAAACCGATATAATAATATCGGTTCTATATAAATAGCAAGATACAATTTTTTATCTAGTACCCAGAACGGTGCGAATAATGCGAAGAATGCGATTCATGTGAAGAATGTGAAGAATGTGAAGAATGCCATGAAGTGCCGCCAATGTCACCATTTATGGACTTACTGTGTTCCAAATAAAGTGGTGCTTTGTCGTTCAAATTCGATACATTTGCATGCGTATTGGTTGCTTGTATACCGAGGAGAGCGGTAATACCTGCAACAAAAAGTATTATTTTACGATAAAAATTGTCCATACTATTTTCCTTCGATGGGAGTTTTTTTAAAAAATTTTACTCTTAATAAACAAGAATGCAAGCAATTTTACGTAAATTTTATGTGAACAGATGTTTATTTAATATTTATGGTGGAGATATATAGGGACTTTGATGTGCTCCAGAAGTGGTGAATATTCCGCAACAATTGTCCATTTGAGCGCATTTTTTACATATGGGAAGATAGTCATTCTTCCATATTGAAATTGATTTTCTTGCGAACTTCCATGATTTCCGATCAAGCAAACATAGGGGAAGATTATAGATTGATACATTCATGTCGGCACGGCTTAAAACTCTTATTGCCTTAGATATTTGGTCACGGTATTCATACGGATCAATCCAAATAGCATCATAATTATCACAGGCAAGACCGGTTATCTCCATTCCCATGAAAGCACAGTGGTATACGAAGGGGAAATTTCGTTGGATGAAAATTGCTAAAGATTCAAGGCGGTGGGAGTTGAAGCGATTTACAACAACGCGAATTTCGATCTTCTCTCGAAATCGGGCAAGATTTTGAAGGCCCATGGCTGTCTTATAAAAGCTTCCTTTAACACCTACAATTCGGTCATGAATCTCGTCAACATCACTATGCAAGGAAACACAGGTTAAGAAATTATCTGGCCTAACAGAGACGAAGTGCTTAGTAAATTCTAAATCAGCAAATGATTTTCCATTTGTAAGCATCATAACAGTCGCCTTTGGATGTTTTTTGTTTATCGAGTCAAGAATGTTAAACAAATCATTTTTCAACAGAGTTGGTTCACCACCGGTTAGGCAAATAGTGTCAGTATTTCTTGTTTTTACAATATTGAGTATTTGTTTACTTATTTCTATTAAGGCTTTGTCGTGTGCTTTCGGCGGCTGCGGACACATAATACAACGGCAATCACATTTCTCTGTAAGAAGGAGTGAATTTGCAGAATCCCTTTTTTCCCAAACGACCTTTATTGAGCCATCTCTGTTGATAAGGACGCAATCACCTTCTTCGAGGCTGTCAATAATTTCGGGAGATACTTTTACATAGGGGAGGGAGAATTTATTATTATCGTTGCTATTTGTTATAAGACAGGCAAATCCTTTTGACATTAAAGATGCCTCTTGAGCGACCAGCACGCTTTTGCCTCTAGATATTGACAGTTTATTGCGTGTAACTAATCCAAGTATTGTTGCTGTTATGTTTTCGGCTACTCCGTTATATTGTCTCACCGCGCATTTCCTTAAGGCTTAGACCAGAAATCCATGACCAGAATACATCCATTTCATCAGCATCGTTTCGCTTTAATTTTTTAAATAATATATCGAAAAGCAGTTTATTTTTCCTACAGAAGTCATTATTCGGACGTTTGCCAATCAGGTTGCCTGTCTCACGATAGTTGCGAACAGGATCTGAACCACAGTAAGTTCTGTAGACGCAAGAACTGCAATAAGGCATAATCTCGACACATGATTTACTGACAATTTCACGCAGTAGTATTCCCCCAAATATATCTTCGTAAGAGTCCTTAAAAACATTTCCCATACAGAAATAGCGATTACCCATCCTGGCAAGCATCCTTGCCTCATCGGCGGGAAAAACATCTCCATTATGATCATAAATAGCACCAGAAATACCAGCACCGGAGGGAGACTGTAGATCAACAAATCCTGTGGAAAAAGGGGTCATGATTCGGGTCAGCAAAAGGCTAGTAAAATACTCCACAAATCGTGTACCATTAAGATTGATTTGAATTATTGAATCTAATGCTTTTTCGAAGTTTTCGACGAAATGTTCTACGTGATACCCTATCTGTTCCGCATTTGTAACCGCTAAACCATAGGGGTTAAGTGGCCTGATAAATATCCCGCTAAATCCCATCCGAATATACTCTTCGATAACATCGTTCAGGTGATCAATGTTATCTGTTGTTGTTGTCATAAGAGCATTAACTTGGTCTCTTCCGAGAATATCGAAAGCTTTATAGATGTTTTTTATGACAGCATCGTAAGTACCGCTACCGCTTCTTAGTAAACGGTTCTTGTTGTGAAGGTCGCGGGGCCCATCAAGAGAGGTTGATATGTGTATGCCATGTTCTTTAAAGAACATTAGCTGTTGTGTATTGATCTTGACCATATTGGTGCATATTACAAAATCAATATGCTTATTATATTTTCGATTAATCTTTTTTGCGTAAAGAACGGTGTGTTTGAGTGTTTCCCAGTTAAGAGTTGGTTCACCGCCTTGGAATTCTATCTTTATTGATGAAGAAGGAGATTTGAATATGGTATCAATGACACGGCTTGCTACGTCCGGCGACATGTCGAATCCTTTTGCGTCATCATCTTCGGCACTTACCTGACAGTATAAACAATTATTAGTACACTTGAGAGTAATAACCATCATATGAAGGACGGTGAAATCGGAAATAAATCTTTTTCGCGTCCGATACTTTGCCGAGATCATTTCCAATGTTTCCGGTAAATGATCCGTATATATGAAATGTCTGCTTTTTAAATCACAGTAGCTGGGAGAACCAAACGGTAGGTTGCCATTTATCAAATTGTGGAAATCGTCATTACTGAGAAAGATGTATTCACCACTTTCATTAACAAGCAGGTAATCATTGCTGTCGAAGCGAGAAAATTGGAAGGGTAATAAATGAGGTTTTTCACTCATAAAGATTTAATTTCTTTTTTGAGGTCAAGAGGTGAAAATGCGTGGGCGACAATTAGATCACGAATTTTACCGTTGGTTTTCTCAAGCTGTAATCTTAATTGATGATCTATTAAGGAGGTTGCAAAGTCTTTAATGTCTTCAGTAATCCTCCTGGTTTTATCCTTTGCTTCAAAGAGAACCATTACCAACTTGTCACTTTCTGGTTCTATAATTATATGGTACCTGTCTATGAATGCGTAGCTGGCCGCGTGTATTGCTTCTATGGCATAGATAGAAATATCAAGAGTAATGTTTGCCTGAGTGGGGCTAATGTCATAGATAAAATTGTTTATACTCTTCATTTAAAACATGATCCATTCAAACTATCTATTTGAAATTTAAAGAATTTATCTGTTTATTCCAGCAATGCATTCATTATATTGATTTAATTGTCTATGATATTCTTCACATCCCTCATTAAACGAATCCGAATTACCATTGCAATCTTCCCCATTTTCCATAGCCCAATTAAAACCCGCATCATGTCCGCCACCATCATTATATGGATTTTGAGGCTCAATACATTCTTCAACTTTTTTCGAAGTTATTTTTGAATCTGAACTTGATGAGTATTGACTACAGCTTATTAAAAATATTGCTAAAATAAATAGTGAGAATAGTAAAAAATATATTTTGAATTTTGTAACCACTCCTTTACTCCTATAATCCAATTGACAAGATACTTGGCTTATATTCACATTCATGAGTAGTTTCTCTAAAATTTATGGCGAAAACATGCAACTTATAACAGTTACAGGTAATGTTTGTCGAGAATGATTTTATGTTTTTGTTCTCGAAGGAAGTAAACTTTACTTTCCGGCATCGATCACACGAACATAAAGATGTTTAAACATTTTATAGTAGGTCCAGGATGAACCTGCCGAATTGTCGCCACCTAACCACTCTACGCCTGATTTTTTATATTTGGATAAAATATTGTTGCTTTGTTTGCTAGGTAAACGTAAAAGAACTGAATTTCGTTAACAATGCCGCATGGGGGCGAAAATTGAGCCAGCAAGGCGAAAAGCCATGGTTTACTTATCTTCTGCGTTGCGCTGACAGTACTCTGTACTGCGGGGTCACCAACGACATCAGACGCAGGCTTGAAGCGCACAGGTCGGGCAGGGCAAGCCGGTATACATGCTGCCGTCTTCCGGTTAGGCTTGTATGCATAAGCGGCCCGATGGAAAAACCCGAGGCGTTCCGTCTGGAGCGGAAAATAAAGCTTCTTCCGCGCAGGTTGAAGGTGAAGGCCCTCAGCGAACACGGTCCTAAAGAATAATCCTGCTCTCAACTTTGTATATTATGGCGAACAAAGGGTGCCAATGAGAATTGAAACAATGCGAGAATCATTCATGTTTACATAACGCATGTTATAAGACGTAAGTGATTGAAATAATTACTTAAATTATGTCTAATTTTATTATTTCCTTTTGCAGTAATTTCCCGCCCATGCTTGCGGTTATCAATATGTAACAACTGTTTAAAAACTCTATGTGATCCCTGTTCGCCAAAAAAGTGTTCCGCATTCCGGCGCTGATCGTCCTTTTAGGACGCTTTACGCCTCCAGTTGTTCACACATATTTGGCTGAATCACATATAAACAATTGTTGAACTAAACCGCTCACGCGGTAACTCATAGAAGCGGTATCGAGAGATCGGTGCTGCTTTTTTTGTTTTTATAAATATTCATCCAGCCGCATACTCTTTTCAGTGCCCGTTGGACAACGGGA
>JBDKUX010000013.1:0-3775 GCA_039679455.1 Smithella sp.
AGGGACAGACGATAGGACTGATCTCTGTGGCCAACCGTAAAGATGGATACTCAGATAAACAACAGCAATTGCTGGAAAACATCACAAACTTCATTTCTCCCATCCTCAATGCCCGAAGACAGAGGGACCAGCAAGAAAGAGAGCGCATGCTTGCAGAAGAGGCGCGCGAACAGGCGGAGCAGGAAAATCTCAGGCTGGAGGAACGACTAAATCGAGCAGAGAAAATGGAGGCCATGGGAACCATGGCAGGTGGCGTTGCCCACGACCTCAACAATATAATAGGCGTTATCGTCGGTTATGCAGAACTGCTCCTGATGAATGGTGATATATCAAACTCGATCAGATCCCCACTGGAAAATATTTTGGAAGGGGGACAGAAGGCCGCCGCAGTAGTGGATGATCTGCTAACCCTTGCCAGACGGGGAGTGCCTAACAGGCAAGTACTTAACCTGAACAAGATTATCGCCAACGCACAAAGGTCACCTGAGTTTGAGAACCTGCATTTTCGGCATCCTTTTGTAATGATCAAAGCCGATCTTGAGCCTGACCTTTTGAATGTTTCCGGCTCATCAATACATCTGGCCAAAACGTTGTTTAATCTTGTTTTAAATGCAAGTGAAGCCATGCCGAAAGGCGGAATTATGAACATCAAGACAGCCAATCAGTATCTGGATAAGCCAATTCAGGGATATGACGAAGTCCGGGAGGGAGACTACGTTGTTCTTTCCGTTTCCGATACGGGGGAAGGCATACCTGAAGTTGATCTGAAGCGCATCTTTGAGCCGTTTTATACAAGAAAGATTATGGGAAGAAGCGGAACGGGATTGGGACTGGCTGTTGTTTGGGGAACGGTGAAGGATCATCTGGGATACATCAACGTCCAGAGCGAGGAAGGTATGGGAAGCACCTTTACTCTATATTTTCCGGTAGTAAGGGAAGAAATGACCTCCGAAGCTGTTGCGATAGCCGTTTCTGAATATACGGGCAGCGGCGAAACCATTCTGGTAGTGGATGATGTCAAAGAGCAGCGTGAACTGGCGACCAATATATTCCGGAAACTGAATTACAATGTTGTAAGCGTCTCCAGTGGTGAAGAAGCAATAGAGTACCTGAAGGAAAAACAAGTCGACCTGATGGTCCTGGACATGATTATGGAGCCCGGTATGGATGGGCTGGATGCATACAAGAGAGTCATTGAAATACACCCGCAACAGAAGGTAATTATTGTGAGTGGTTTTTCGGAATCGGACCGGGTGCATGAAGCCCATACTCTGGGAGCAGGCGCGTATGTAAAAAAGCCCTATGTTATTGAGAAACTGGGACTGGCAGCAAGGAAGGAGCTGAATGGAAAATAGGAAACGTCATATTCAGCTGAGCCGTCTGTCAGCCCGCTTTTCTGCGAGTAACATAGCTGGCTGGGTACGCTGAGAAATGGGTTAATGCCATTGCTGGCAAGGAAAATCGTGAACCACACATCGACTGTCCCGACATCTCGGCAGGTACGCGGAACAGTTATCGCGGCCCAGCCCTTTCAATCTGTGCCGTACTCCGCCTTAAGTTGGCGGAACATAATCATGAGGTAAAAAGAATATGATACCTTATATAATGAATAAAAAAGGTGTGACATATTATCACTGGTTGATAATTTACGTAATTCTTCTCGCTATTGTTAGCGCAATGGGTTTTTTTGTGACAGGTTATCTGGGTGACATGGCAAAGCAGGGAATAATCAATGAAAATGAATCAGCGATATCAGTTCTGTTTGTTCATTTGACTGATGATTTGAGAAGAATTGAAGGAGCTGTAAAAGCAATGTCAGATTCTCCTCAAATCATTCCTGCATTAATTCATCGCACGGATCAGAATATCGCGCAGGCAAACGCAGTGTTGGACCGATACAACTCGGCTCTGGAAGGTTCCGTCAGCTATCTCATAGATAGGAGAGGTACGACCATTGCCTCATCTAACCGCAACGAACCCGATAGCTTTGTCGGTATATCGTATGAATTCCGCCCCTATTTCACGCAGGCGATCAAGGGCAGCCCTGGTCGATATTTTGCACTGGGCATCACTTCATCAAAGAGAGGTTTCTATGCAAGCTTTCCTGTCCGGAACTCTCAAGGTAAAATCATTGGCGTCCTAGCGATAAAGAAGGATCTCGATGAGCTTGAAAAGAACCTCAGTGGTTACCCTTACTTTTTCCTCTTAACTCCGCATGGCATTATTTTCCTCTCCGGTGATAAAGAGTTGCTTTTTAAGAGCATGTGGCCCGTGGACAAGGATACTCAACGCAAGTTGATTGCTTCGAGGCAATTTGGCGACAAACAATTTGATGCACTACTGTCGCATGAGGTTTCCGACAGGACAAACATTAACTTCCGAGGGGGAAATTACCTCATTTTACGTAAAGTTATTAACCCTGAGGGATGGTCCATTGTGCTCATGGCACCAACGGACAGGATTCTTATATACAAATCGATTGGTATGATTGTGACCGTATTGATATGCACATTCATAATAATACCTCTTATAATTAACATCAAGACAGTCAGATCAGCGCAGTTAGTTCGCGAAAGTGAGGGAAAATACCGTAGATTTTTCAGCACATCGAGGGATTGTGTCTTCATAACATCGAAGGATGGCAGCTGGATCGATCTGAATGAGGCCGCAGTTGAGATATTCGGCTATTCCAGTCGTGAGGAATTAATGCAGGTGAAGATTCCCGATCTCTATGCCAACCCGGAAGAAAGGGCAAAACACTTAAATATTATTACAGAACAGGGGTATACAAAGGAATTTCCTGTCGAGTTGCTCAGAAAAGACGGCACAGTGATCCATACGCTTATCACATCGGTAGCCCGGTACGATGCAGAAGGCAATGTAACTGGATTCCAGGGAACGATCCGCGATATTACCGAACGCAGGAAGGCGGAAGAGGCGCTTCTTGAGTCTGAACTTAAGTTCAAGAGTTTTGCAGAATATGCAATTGTCGGCACGTATATTTCACAGGATGGTGTACTTAAATACGTAAATCCTAAGTTTGCTCAGATGTTCGGCTACAAGGTGGAAGAATGTTTGAATAACATGCCTTATGAGACCCTGGTCTACCCGGAAGACATTGACTATGTTAAAGAACAGGTCAGAAGACGAACATCGGGTGAAATTGAATTCATTCATTATTCCTTCAGAGGGATGAAAAAAAATGGACAAGTATTCCCTATCGAGATTTACGGGTCCTTGAGTATTCAGGATGGAAAACCAGCAGCAGCCGGAACTCTTCTGGACATTACTGACCGTAAGCGGGCGGAGGAAGAAAGACTGCGTTTGGAAAAACTTCAGGGTGTCTTGGAAATGGCGGGAACAATTTGTCATGAAATGAACCAACCTATGCAGATCATTTCCGGATATTCAGATATGTTATCAATGAATATTTCTGAAAATGATCCAATCAAATGGAAAATTGATACAATCAGAAAACAGATAGACAGGATGGCAGCTATTACGCAAAGGTTAATGAATATTAAAAATTTCGAAACTCAAGATTATGCGGGATTCGGCCGAATTATAAATATCAATAAGGGTCCCGACAATAACAATGAATAGACAGAGCTGCTGATTATTATGAATGAGAAAAAAATCTTGGTTGTCGACGATGAAGTCTTAATTCTCGACTTGCTGCAAGAAGTTTTCCAGTCCGCAGGTTATACGGTGATTACGGCTGAAAGTGGCGAAGAAGCGCTGAAAATACTGCAGCACGAAAGTGTTATGGTTATGT
>JBDKUX010000014.1:0-25561 GCA_039679455.1 Smithella sp.
CGTTTGTCCAATGGAACACCATGCAATTGACCGTCAAAATATCACAAACAACATATGAAGAAGCTGTTGTCAATTTCCGGCAGACGCTTTACAAGGCATTATGTGATGTGGAAAATGCCCTGTCCGCACATACGCAGTATCAGGCGGCGAGTGTGTCTCTGGAGGAGTCTCTGACCTTTGCCGGACAAGCGGAGAAACTGGCGGAGACCCGTTACCGCGCCGGTGCCACCGGGGTGCAGGACTGGTTGGATGCTCAGGAAACAAGGCGGATCGCCCAGACGGCATTGGTGACAAACCGTTTGAACCGCCTCAAAAACATGATGACACTCTATCAGGCGTTGGGCGGGGATACGCGGGCTCCGCTTGCGCCATGATCGTTGTAATTCCATTTCCAAATCAAGCACTCCCTTTGTTGGCCCATGGGCAGGCCGGACAGGCTTAAATATGATAATCAATCATGGTGAGCTTGTCGAACCACGCCTCGTCGCCTCTGTCCCCCGCTGGCGGGGGTAGGGGGTGGTTGCCGCCGCGGTAGCATCATTGATTTGGAAATGGAATAGCAACAACCGGTTATTAATTCAAAACTGAAAAAATCAGGAAAATATTCCGCGACAAAAAAATAATGCGTCTGCGGGCCAAATTATGTTTTTACCCACAACCAGGGCGGAATTAAAGAAATTAAAATGGGATAAACTCGATATTATCCTCGTTACCGGTGATACTTACATAGACAGCCCTTTCAGTGGTGTTTCCGTTATCGGCCATGTACTGCGTGCGGCCGGTTTTCGGGTCGGGATAATCGCCCAGCCCGACCGGAGCACCGCCGACGATATATCCCGTTTGGGCGAACCGGAATTATTCTGGGGGATAACCGGCGGCTGTATGGATTCAATGGTCGCCAATTATACAGCTACAAAAAAGAAAAGACACAACGATGACTTAACCGCCGGTGGAAAAAATAACCGGCGTCCGGATCGTGCCTGCGTTGTTTATGCCAATCTCATCCGTCAGCATTTTAAAAATACCAGACCTCTTGTTTTAGGCGGTGTTGAAGCCAGCCTGCGGCGTATTGCCCATTATGATTACTGGTCGGATTCCATCCGCCGTTCAATTCTCTTTGACGCCCGCGCCGATTTTCTTGTGTACGGCATGGCCGAAAAAGCGACCCTCGAACTGGCCAAATTTCTGCAAAGCGGCCGGGATGTAAAAGATATTCGGGGAATCTGTTACATTGATTCCCAAAAGCCCGACGGTTTTCTGGAACTGCCTTCATTCGAAGAGGTAGCCGCGGATAAAAAAGCTTTTGCCGCGATGTTTGATCTGTTCTATAAGAACAATGATCCGTTGACGGCTCGCGGAATGGTGCAACGGCACGGTCCAAGATTTTTAATTCACAATCCCCCCCAGCCTGCTCTCACCACCGGTGAACTGGATCAGATTTATGCGCTTGATTTTGCCCGCGATGTGCATCCGTTTTACCAGGCTTCTGGCAAAGTCAAAGCGCTTGATACGATCAAATTTTCCATCGCTTCCCACCGCGGTTGTATAGGCGAATGCAATTTCTGCTCGATCGGCGTCCACGAAGGCAGAACTATTATCTCGCGCTCCGAAAATTCAATAATATCCGAAGCACGGAAGCTCGCTGCCTTACCTGATTTTAAAGGTTATATCCTCGATGTGGGCGGGCCTTCGGCCAATATGTACGGTATTGAATGTACCCGCAGGCAAACACAGGGCGCCTGTCCCAACAAGAGATGTCTTTATCCTCAAGTTTGTGCAAACTTGCATGTCGATCACGAAAAACAGATTAACTTGCTGCGCCGGATAAGAAACATAAAGGGAGTGAAAAAAGCATTTGTGGCTTCCGGCATCAGATACGATCTGCTTATGGCCGACAAAAAACATTGCTTGAAGTATATGCAGGAACTGGTGGGCCATCACATTTCCGGCCAGCTCAAGGTAGCACCCGAACACACCAACGAAAAGATCCTGAAAATTATGGGGAAGCCGCGGATCGAAGCCCTGCTGGAGTTCAAGACAATTTTTGAGAAGTTGAATTCGGACGCAGGATGCAGGCAGTTTCTGACTTATTATTTCATTGCCGCGCATCCCGGCTGCACAGATGAAGATATGCGCGATCTCAAAGCTTTTACGTCCCGAAATCTGAAGATTAATCCACAGCAGGTGCAGATTTTTACGCCGACACCTTCCACTTATTCCAGCTTAATGTATTGGACTGAAATCGATCCCGCGACCGGCAGGAAAATCTTTGTTGAAAAAGATGCCGGTAAAAAACAGAAACAAAAAGATGTCATTGTTTCCGGGGCGGAGAGGTGTAGAGCGCATGATAAACACAGCCGCAGTTAAGAATGTATTGAAACGCATGGAATCGGGAGGAAGATATTCCATTTCCAAATCAAGCGCTACCTTTGTTGGCCCTTCGGCAGGTTCAGGGCAGGCTTAAATCTGATAGTCAGTCATGGTGAGCTTGTCGAACCACGCCTCGTTGCCTCCTCCTAGCCGCCGCGGTATCATCTTTGATTTGGAAATGGAATTGCCAGTTATTTTAACGGCCTGTCCAGCTCTCTTCTCATGGCCAGTCCCAGTTTTTCCAGTACATAAGGCTTCTTGACATAAGCCCCCGCCCCCAGCTCCAATGCCTGAGTGACCCGATCAGTTTCTGAAAAACCGCTGACAATAATGGCTTTCTGTTGCGGATGGATTTCCAGAATTTTCCTGTAAGTATCAAGTCCATCCATACCCGGTTCCATAATCATATCCAGAACCATTATATCCGCGCATCCTTTACCCAGATGTTCCACGGCTTCCTCGCCGCAGGACACCGTCGTTACCTTATAATTCAGTTTGGTCATCATCTGGGCAACCATTTCACGCTGCTCCCTGACATCGTCCACGACCAATACCGATTCACCTTTGCCCATATACTCGGACGTGGAAATGTTTAACTGATCTCCGGATATTTCTTCGCGCGATACCGGGAAATAAATCGTCAAAGTCGTTCCCTTTCCTTCATCGCTTTGAACATCTATGTAACCATGATGATCCTTGACAGTTCCCCATACTACAGATAAGCCCAACCCGGTTCCGCTTCTTCCCATGACTTTTTTCGTGTAGAACGGTTCAAAGATATGATTCAAGTCGTCGGCTTTAATGCCTTCCCCCGTATCCGATACGGAAAGAACAACATAGTCACCTTCCCTGACGTCGTCATATCCATGAACGGGCTTGTCCAGGTATTGATTGTGTGTCGTGACGGTTACTTTGCCCCCATTAGGCATAGCCTCCATTGCATTGATAATGATGTTCATTACAGTCTTGCTCAGATGAACCGGAGAAGCCTTGATATTTAACAGGTCTGTTTCGAGCCGGGTCTTTATCCGAGTATTTGGATATAACGAACACAGCTTTTCATATTCCGGTGTCTTTTGGTAGTCCATTATAATAGTGTTGAGATTAATCACCTGATTTGCAGAAACGCCTCTTCTGGCGATGGTCAGCAGATCTTGAACAATTGCAGCAGCCCTTTCCCCACCGCGCATTATATTCAGGACTTGTGATCTTAGTTCATTTGATTCGTTCAGTTCACCGAGGACCAGCTCGGAATAACCAACCACAACACCAAGAACGTTATTGAGATCATGAGCAACACCGCCCGCCAAAATACCCAAAGACTCCATTTTCTCGGCCCGCTGCAGACGTTCCTGCAATAAATGTTTTTCCTTCTCCGCCTGCTTGTTTTTGGATATATCTATGAAACTTTCCAGGAGATATTCTTTTGCATCAATATCTATAATTGTGACTGTTTTCAGAATGGGTATTGTACTGCCGTCATGCCGGATCAATAATTTTTCCGAACGGTCTACGGATTGGCCCAAATCACAAATAGGACAGGATTTATCTTCGGCAGGACAGATAAATTGATGGCAAATCCTGCCGAGAATATCTTCAGGCGGAAGACCGATAGCCTGTACAGCACTGTTATTGATATAGGCGATTCTTCTTGTCTCTTTTTCTACAAGCACGATAGCCGTAGGGTTGGATTCGAGAATTATATTGAGGCGCGCTTCGCTCTCGCGCAGTTTTTCCTGTGCCTGCACACGTTCGTTAACATTGCGGGTGACGCCGAGGAGTCCCACTGGCCGGCTGTTCTCGTCTCTTAGAAATGATGCCGTTACCTCACCCCAGATATAACTGCCGTTCTTGCAAATATGTTGGACGGTAATGGTGCGAGACCGGTTAGGGTCAATGTTTTCCATACCTTCTTTGTTCATCTCCTCAGTCAAAATATTTTCTACTTCCTTCATAGCCTGGGGAGTTATTGTCTGATCCACGGTCAGCTTCAAATGTTCCTGGGGAGTATATCCCAATAGTTTTTCCACTGATGCGCTGACATAGTTGAAGTGCATGTCAGGCAACTTTGCCGTCCAGATGACGTCCGTGATATTTTCGGCCAGAAGCCGATACCGCGATTCCGAACCCTCCAACAGCCGCATATAAAGATCCTGCTGCTTTCGAACCTCTTCCAATTCCCTGTTTGCTTTTTGCAGGTTGGCTAACAACTCGGTTACTTCGTTATATTTTTTCTGGATTTTCTGATTGGCGTCGCGTAGATCCTCGATGGCTTTGAAATAGACTCCATATTTCAATAATTGTTTCCAGAAGGAAGGCTTGTTTTTTACATTCCAGGAAACCCTGTATAGACAACCCCTTGCTCCGTGTTGGGGGTTATCATTCCATGTTCTGTGTCCATAATTCTGGGCTGAAACCTGACATTCGATTTCTTCCACATGCGCCGGGGGCATATCGAATATTGTCGGTATGCCTTCCAGAATCCCCCGTGTGTAGTCGCAGTCATAACGTGTTTTTTGCTCGCTCAAATAATAACGGTCTTCCAGAAGTACTGAAGACTCGCTGATTTCATGGACATAAACATCTCCATTAAGCTTCAGAAGTTTGTTGTATAAGGGACTTTGCGAATAAATCAGATGCGGACTGCCCAGCAAACGGGCAATGCGGTCCAGCATACCCATAGACTTTACCCGGTCGGAGGCCAGTGCCATATGGTAAACGGCATTTTCATCCTGCAGTATTCTGATCATTCGGGCATAGAGTACGTGGAGAAAGTCATGTGAAACCCAGTTATTCGTATCCAGGAGATACTGTTCGTCGAGATCCAGTCCGTCTAGTAACGATCCCAGGGAACCATTATTCTCCTCGCGAACATACAACAGAAGTGTTTTTGTAATGCGGCAGCTGATTTCTTTGGCTGATGATGATTTCATGAATGTCCCCCATGTTCTGTAAGCAAATACGAAGAATTTGAGGTTTCGTTCGTCCAGGTTCCGACATTCAGTCAGCCTGCATCGAATTCCCAGCCGTAAAATATAATTGCAAATTAATAGGAACACGAATCCTTGTCAAGAGAAACCAGCGGAGGAACCGACAGGATAATCATCATGGCAAAAGCTTTTCTTGAGAATTTTGCCGATTAAGTATAAAGAGTCATTTTATTATTCCTTTCCATAATTTCCACCGGAATTAAATCCCTTAAAACAAGTGAGGAAACATTATAAAAACAAGTACTAAGACATTTAAAGAATTGGGCGTGGACAAAAGAATCTTCAAATCAATAACCGAAATGGGTTTTGCCGCCCCCATGCCTGTTCAGGAGAAAGTTATTCCCTTTTTATTGGAAGACAGCAGGGATCTTGTTGCCCTGGCGCATACAGGAACAGGCAAGACGGCTGCGTTCGGCATACCCATTATTCAGCAGATTGATCCATCATCGACCTCGACGCAGGCATTGATCCTGGCGCCCACCAGAGAGCTGTGCCTGCAGATCACGGATGATCTCAACCATTTTTCCCAATATATTGAAGGCGTCAACATTGTGCCGATTTATGGCGGCGCTAATATTTTAAGCCAGATAAAACAGGTGGCCGCAGGAGCACAGATTGTCGTCGCCACGCCGGGCCGAATGCTCGACATGCTCAAAAGGAAAAAGGTAAATGTTTCCGCCATCAGCTGGCTGGTGCTCGATGAAGCCGATGAAATGCTGGATATGGGCTTCAAAGACGACTTGAATGACATTTTATCCACAACACCCGATGAGAAAAGGGTCCTGCTTTTTTCCGCAACAATGCCCAGGGAAATTGAAAATATCGCCCGCAGCTATATGAAAAAGCCTGTAGAAATAACAGTCGGCTCTAAAAATACGGGCGCGGAAAATATTGCCCACCAGTATTATGTTGTCCATGCCAAAGATCGGTACATCGCTCTGAAAAGAATCGCCGATTTTTATCCGGACATCTATGCGATAATATTTTGCCGGACAAAAATCGAAACTCAGGAAGTTGCCGATGCCCTGATGAAAGACGGCTATAACGCGGATGCGCTGCATGGTGATCTCTCTCAGACGCAAAGAGATACCGTCATGAACCGTTTTCGCAACAGGAATCTGCAAATGCTGGTGGCAACCGATGTCGCCGCCCGCGGAATCGACGTTACGGATTTAACGCATATAATCAATTATAATCTTCCCGACGATGTTGAACACTATACTCATCGCAGCGGCCGCACCGGACGGGCCGGCAAATCCGGGATTTCCATAGTTATTATTAACTTAAAAGAACATTTCCGGATTAAGCAATTAGAAAAACAAATAGGACAAAAGTTTGAGCAGGTTAAAATCCCTACAGGCCCGGAAGTTTGCGCCAAACAGTTACTGCATTTTGTGGAGAAATTAAAAAATACCGAGATCCAACACAAGGAAATAGGGGCTTTTTTACCTGCCGTTTACGAAAAATTGAACGAACTCACTAAGGAAGATGTCATTCAGCTGCTTATATCCGCCGAATTTGAACGCTTGTTGAGTTACTATCGCCGTGCCGCCGACATTAATGTGGAAATGAAAAAAGAAGCAGGCAGGTCGTCCGCCGGTTTTGTCCGTCTATTTATCAATCTGGGACAAATGGAAAAATTTAATGAACGCAGCCTCAAAGCATATCTGTCGGGCGCAGTCGATATAGACAATCTGCGCATTTCCCGTATTGAGGTAACGCGTTCCTGTTCGTTTTTTGAAACAGACGCCGGGCAGGCGGAAATCATTATCGCCAAATTGAAAAAACAAAAATTCCAGAACCGCCGCATACAGATCGACTATGCCGAAAAAGGCAAAGGTAAAGAAAGTAAAAAATACATAAAGCCGACAAGCTCTTTTTTTGCGCGAAAAAGAATAAAGGGACACAGGAAAGGGAGATAGCAAAAAGTACAGGTTGCCGTCCGGACGGAAAAATAACTGATCAGAGCCCTTTTTTATTGAAAAAGATGTATTATATTAGGGCATGTTTCGTTTATAAAAAAAGGGAAGGGGGATAATTTATGAAAGCAGCAGCAGTTAGAGTAACGCAGCAAAGTCTTATTGAAGAAGGTTTTCTGTCCGGTAACGTTGATGGGCAGCTTGGAGACAATACTTACAATGCTGTCACCAAAGCGCTGGAAGGCCGGAAGGCGAAATTACCTGAAGATTGGCGGAACTGGTCAAACTCACGCAAGACAGTCGCGTATCTCCAATGCCTTTGTAAGGAACATAATATAGATACGGGTGATATCGACGGCTACTGGGGGCCTCAGACTGATTATGCTTTCGATGCCCTGGCACAACTCCTGGAAAAAGGCGAAATGCCGCCACCATGGCGCGACGAAACCCCTCTTATTGTCAATCCCAATAACTGGCCGGTTCAGGATGAAGCGAAGCTGAACAAGTTTTTCGGGGCCGTTGGCACGAACCAGCAAAAGCTCGTTTTGCCCTATCCCCACCGGCTTGCCTGGGACCTTAAGCAGACCGTGAATTCGTTTACCTGTAATGCCAAAGTTCATGACAGCGTTCAAAAGGTGTTAACGAGGGTGCTTGACCACTACGGCCTGGAAAAAATCAGGGAACTGCATCTTGATCGCTGGGGCGGTTGTCTCAATGAACGTAAGATGCGCGGCGGCAGCAACTGGTCGATGCACGCCTGGGGAATTGCCATTGATTATGACCCTGATCGCAATCAGTTGAAATGGGGAAGGGATCGGGCTGCATTTGCCAAGCCGGAGTATGATGCGTGGTGGCGTTTCTGGGAGGAGGAAGGATGGGTCAGCCTGGGACGCACTAAAAACTATGACTGGATGCATGTTCAGGCAGCAAAAGTTTAGGGGAGGCATGACGGACATCAAAAAAGGGATTGACCGGGGGATCAAGCAACTTCAATTGCCGGATTTTCCGGTTACACCTTTTTATTTTCTTTTTCGGATGATTTGATCGATTTGTGCAAGAGCTTCTTCCAGTGTCCCTGTGTTCAGGATATATTCGTCGGCCATGGCAATCGGAATTGCAGCGCCGTATTCGATTTCTCTTAAGTCTCTTTCCTTAAATAACTGCGGTGAATCATCCGCTCTTTGACGGGAAATAATTCTCTGAAGGCGTAACTGTCTGGGCGCCAAGAATGCAATGACAACACACTCGGCGCCTGCGCGAATGAGTTCAATCTCCGGCTGTGAACGCATCCCCTCCATAAACAAAATATCGGAAGAGCTTTCCATTGCCATTGCCAGTGCAAGTCGTGTAACCCCCAACCCGTCCGCCCCTCGAAGTTCCGTCGAAACGGCAGCTGAGGCAATTGCATCATGCTCAAGACCACGCTTCCGAATTTCATTGCGAACAAGATCACCGGTGGCAAAGTAAGGAATACCTTTTGTTTGGGCATAAATTCTGGCGGTGTTTTTCCCGGAAGCAGGCATTCCGACGACAACAAATATTTTCATCTAAAATCCTCCATAAAATCAGTGAAAGCTCCTATCATTGAATTGTTCTACCGACAACTATAATATGAACAATCTCATGGTTGCCTTTGAAGCGATATCCGGACTGCCCAACCGTTGCGCAATGAATATGCCTTCGCTTCGGGAAGGATGGCAGCGTTTACTGCCTGCAGCTCCACTTTCCCGGTTTTTGTATTCAACGTAAGATGGAAATCTTCTTCATGGTCGTTGTTAAAATCAAAACCTTCCCTGATAATAGGCGGCAGTCCGGCGGCCGGTTCCCAGTTAATCTGGATGAAGCCCTTTTTCTTTTGACCGATCAAAGAATCAAAAACAGGCCGGTGCAGAAGAGTCCGGTAACTTCCATGATCAATAGACTTTATAATTTCGCCGCCGGTGTACCATGGATTGACTGTAACTCCTGTAGCTTCGGCCAGTACCCGGCTGAAATAGTCAAGGCCGAAGAAGGTGGCCGGCGCAATGATTAGAGCAGCAACGGCCCATGTGTATCCTAAAATTGATTTAAAATTTTTCATGTTTTCCCCTGTCTTTAAATCATGCTTCCGGTGGTGACTAGCTTTATTATCTTCACGATGGCGTCCTGAACAACACCACCCGCCATGGTTGCCAAAAAAATAAATGCCGGATAAATAAAAAGGCGCCGGGCAATCTCTACTTTTCCTTCGTTGAGCGGAGTTCCTTTGATATGATATACTATGGCATGCTGCTTACATGCGTCGATGCATTTGCCGCATTTCATGCATGTTGTGGCTGTCTTTCCTTTAGCAATCGTATCTTCACTCAGGGAAAACGAAGGACAGATCTGGACGCATTTATAACATTTGATGCATTTAGCGGGATCAATCCGTACATCAAAGACATTAATTTTGTTCGTCCAGGACTGAAAAGCGCCGAAGGGACAAAAAAGACCGCACTGAATCCGTCGTTCGGTGAGAGCAGGCAGTATCATGACAAGAGCTATAAATAGAGAAACAAATATCATCGCCTGAAGAGCTGTTTTGATAGATGTTATTTCCTGATACTCGGTCACTGTTTTAAAGGGACAGAGCCATTCGCAATAGAACGGTGCAAGAGCAGCTGCGGAGGCCAGAACAATTACCAGCAGGAGGGCGTAGGGAAGATAAGTCCATTTCCGATCAATATTTTTGATTCTTGCTTTTCTAAAGAGACGGGAGAATCCTTCATCCATGCCGCCGAAGAAGCAAAACCAGCTGCAAAAGCCCCTGCCCAGGGCCAGAGAAGTTCCGATCCACAAAACAAACATGCCGGCTATGGAGGCATTGGCGCCGATGATAGTACCGGGGAAAATTATTGTTTTGGTTATGGCCAGAGGTATTAAAGTCATGGGAATGACAATGTGACAAAATGGAGTTAATCCTTCAATCATATTTGCTTCACTTATGGCCATGCTGCCCCTTACCTCAATAAGATTGGTAATGAAAGAAAGGATAAAGCAAAACGAATAGACGATAAAGAGAATCGAACGCCAGCGGTCGGTTTCACCCGTGTATATCATAAAAAAGAAAATGGTATTGATAAAAGCGAAGGTTAGAACAAAAGCTATCAGGAGCGCAGGCTCCTCAGGCCTTTGTCCGTGAGAAAGCATCAGCAAAGTCACGGTCATCATGGGAAGGCACAATAGCAATGTTTTGAACAGGCCGGGTTTGTTATTTACAGGCGCAGCGGCGGATTTATTGATATTCATAATTTAGCTATTCCTCTCAGCAGCATGATGCTGCCGGAATAAAGATAATAAAACCCGATTATTCCGGCAGCCATTTTCCCGATAATCCGAATAACCGCGAACCGGTTACTGATACCTATGAGCGGCAAAAGAATAAAAAGCGCGGATGTTCCCAGAAAAAAAGAAAAAAAGTAAAGCAAACTCATAATCAGGCTGCTCTGGGCGGCGGCGCCGGTAAAAGCAAGCAAAATGGGCGGACAAAAGTTCAACCCCGTGACGAATCCGGCGGTTACCGGAAAAAGCGCCGGTCGGAGAGTCGTCAACTGTTGATACATTTTTCTATTGCAGGAATTTTGGCACCCGGAATCCTCCTTTTTTAAAAAACCGTAGAAGATCAAAAGCGCGGCAAAAAGAACATAAGCAACTCCGATGATCAGATTCCACATTTCAGACTCACGAAGAACGGCAGTGTTTACCATCCAGGCTAATAATGCAAACAGCAGATATCCCCAAAGTCTGCCAAGTAAAAACTGGCCGGTTATCCAATAGTTGCTGGCAATGCCTTTTCCTTCACCCAGAAGATAAGGAAGCAGGACCGGGGCGCATGCGGCCATGCAGGCCCCACCGTTGCTCAACCCCAAAATAAAACCATCCAGTTTTATGTACATAGTGATCACCGGCAAGTTTTTGTTTAAAATATCTTTTTGCGTTGCACCTGCTTGATGGTTTCTATTAATCAACCTTCAGCAAAATTATAGCATAATATTTCAGCTTCATTGTCTTATTTCTTGCTTATGCCGTACATACGGCAATGCATTGATTATTACGAGCAGATTGATTGGTACTGGCAACCAAATTGTGGTAATACCAGGCCGCATTGCCGAAGCTTATGCTTTGAATGCAACTTGACATAAGACGGTCAAGGTTAAGGACATTTGCCGGCTTACGCGGGACACAGTAAACAATAGCGGTTAAATCATGGCGTTTTCATATATCCTGAAAAGAAGCAGAAAAAGAAGAAAGACAATTTCTCTACAGATTACGGAGCGCTCTGATATTATTATCCAGGCGCCTTATTTTACACCGGTAAAAGAGATTAACAGTTTTATCGAACAAAAACATGACTGGATTCAAAAAACTATTCAGCAACAAAAAGAGCAAAAGCGTATAACCGGGGAGAAACTGTATGTATCCGGCGAATTTTTTTATTTTCTGGGCACGCCTTACCCTCTGGAAGTATTTTTTCAGCAAAAGATGCCTGCAGGCCTTGTTTTTTGGAATAATCGTTTTTACCTTAACTGCGAAGATGGCCTGGAAACCAGGAAAAATTATTTTATTCAATGGTATAAAACAAAAGCCGGAGAGTACCTGGCCGGTCAGGTGGAAAATGTTGGCCGCCGGTTGCAGTTGTTGCCCCGCAGCATCAGAATAACTTCCGCCCGGACGCGCTGGGGTTCCTGTTCGCCGGAGAATAATTTGGCTTTCAGCTTCCGGTTGATAATGGCGCCGCAGAATGTCGTCGACTATGTGATCATGCATGAGTTAATGCATATTAGAGAAAAGAATCATTCTATGCGATTCTGGAAACTTCTGGAGGCCGTCATGCCTGAGTACAAAATTCACCGGCGCTGGCTCAGAGAAAACGGGCATAAATTTATTCTGTAAAACATGTGGAGAAAGGGATTTTTATACTTATTTTATGAATAAACCGGAAACAATAGATTTTCGACATCGCGAACTCCTGCTTAACAGTTTCAGGCAAATGAATCTGCCGATTTCCGATTATACTTTCGCCAACATTTTCCTTTTCCGCAACGTCAGCCATTATGAGTTTTTGTCCACTGATTGCGGGTTATTCATTGCCGGCTGCAACAAGCAGGCTCAGCGTTACATGCTGCCGCTGACTGATCTCCGGCAATGCGATCAAAAAACATTTGAAATTCTACTGGATAAAGATAATTTTTTCTTTCCGGTTCCCCAGGAATGGCTTTCCTCCTTTCCCGGAGACAAATTTGTTATAACCTCTGAAGATAGTGAATCGGATTACATTTATCTGACGGAAAAAATGGCTTCTTTCAAAGGAAAGCAGTATATCCGTCATCGAAATCATTTGAACCAGTTTCTCTCTGCGTACAATCATCAAATGGAAATGATGTCCGAAAGAAATGTCGTCGAGGCAATGATAATCTTACAAGCCTGGCAGGATGACTCGGGATTGGCGTTGAAAGAAACCGATTTTGAACAATGTAAGGAAGCGCTGGAAAATTTTTCGGCTCTGGCTTTATGGGGCGCCGTTTATTATATTGAACACAAACCGGTCGGATTTATTCTCGGCGAGGGGCTGAACACGGAAACATTTGTTTTGCACTTTGCCAAGGCGGCAAAGAAGTATAATGGTATTTACGAATTAATGTTTAATGACACGGCCAAGTATTTATTGCCCCAGTATAAGTTTCTCAATTTCGAAGAGGACATGGGCAATGAAAATCTGCGCCAGACCAAGGAATCGTACGGACCGGAAACAGTGTTAAAAAAATATCGTGTTTCTCTTATTCACTGAATATAAATGGTAATTTAGAGGCACAAAAGGACATGAAACTAATGACTAATCCTATTCCCATAACCCAGTTGCAGGAAGGCGATCAGGGTATTATTCATTCTATAGAAGGCGGTTCTTCCTTAACCAGCCACCTGGCCGGAATGGGCATTGCCACTAATGCCAAATTTAAAATTGTCCAGGTAAGCGGCGGACTTGTGATCGTGCAGGTGGCGGATACAAGAATTGCTTTAGGTCATGGTGAAGCTGCAAAAATAATGGTTTATAGGAAAAGTGACGCCGATGAGCCTTTGGCGGAAAAGGAGGTCTTTGTTGCTCTGGCCGGCCAGCCCAATGTCGGTAAATCTACCGTTTTTAACATTCTTACCGGATTATCCCAGCATGTCGGCAATTGGCCGGGGAAAACCGTCGAAAAGAAGGAAGGATTTCACCGCAGCGTCAATACTTTAATTCGGATGGTTGATCTGCCGGGAACTTACTCTCTGACGGCTTTTTCGGAAGAAGAAAGGGTAGCCCGCGAATTTATTATCCAGGAAAAACCTGATCTCGTCGTTCTGGTTTTAAATGCGGCGGCGCTGGAGAGGAGCCTTTACCTCCTGTCCGAAGTTCTCCTGCTTGACCGGCCGGTAATTGTCGCTCTCAACATGCTTGATGTTGCCTCTGAGCAGGGCATGCAGATCGATACCAAGGCCCTGCAAAATGCACTCGGCATTCCCGTTATTCCAATGATCGCCAAACGCAACAGCGGCATTAAAGAACTGGTTGCGCAAATCAATGCCTTCGCCGCCGGTGATTTCAAATTCGATCCTCATTTGCCGGAAGTATCCGCTGATCACAGAGACGTTTATGAAACAATACTGGAACAAGTCAGGCCTTATTGTCCTGCGCCGTTTACACCGGAATGGATCACGATAAAATTGATGGAAGGCGATGCCGCCGTCTCCAGACAAATGGAAGCGCAATTGCCGGCGGATTCCTGGAAAAAAATTCTGGCGCAGTTTATTGAGCATGAGGATTCATTGCATGCAGTCGTCAATGGACGTTATGACTGGATTGAACAAATATCCAGAGCAGCGCTTTCCCGCTTCAAGATGGGGCAGGTGGTCATAACCGACCGTATCGATCATATTCTTACCCGCCCGGTGTTTGGTATTCCGATTTTACTGGGAGTTATGGCCGCCGTATTTTCCCTCACTTATACCCTGGGCATGCCTTTACAAAGCTGGCTGGATAGTTTAATTCAGCAATTCAGTCGCTGGTGCGAACCTTTCTTTGGCGGGTTTCCTGTCTGGCTTAAAGGTCTATTTTTAAACGGCATAATCGGAGGAGTCGGTTCCGTAATCACTTTTTTGCCTATCCTGATTATTTTCTTTGTTACGATGTCGCTTCTGGAAGATGTAGGCTATATGGCGAGAGCCGCTTTTGTGATGGACAGAATCATGCACATTGTCGGATTGCACGGCAAAAGTTTTATTCCGATGTGCCTGGGGTTCGGCTGCAATGTCCCGGCCGTATTGGGAGCGCGAATTATTGAAACGCGCAAAGCGCGAATGATTACCCTGCTTTTGATTCCTTTTGTACCCTGTACGGCAAGGCTTGCCGTCCTGACGCTTGTTTCGGCAGCCATCTTCGGCCCAATGGCGCCTTATGTTTCGTGGAGTATTCTAGCCTTGAACATTGTTGCTCTGGGCATCGCCGGTATTCTTGTGAATAAGACCATTCAGGAACAGGATGCTCCTTTTATCATGGAATTGCCTATCTATCATCGGCCGGATTTAAGAACAATTATGCTGGTTGTCTGGTCGAGAACAGTTGCTTTTGTGCGTAAGGCCGGCACTGTAATTCTTGGCGTCTCGATCCTGATCTGGTTTTTATCTTATTACCCGTCCGGCGTTATAGAAGAAAGCTGGCTGGCCACGCTGGGCAGGTTTCTGGAACCCGTCGGCGCCCTGCTGGGATTGAATTGGAAAATGATAGCTGCTCTTTTAACGGGACTGGTGGCCAAAGAAACCGTTATCGCCACGCTGGGCGTCCTTTATTCAGTCGGCTCGGATGGACTGGTGAATGTACTGCCGCAAATAATGAGCCATGCTTCAGCGGCCGCCTTTCTTGTGGTTATGATGTTGTTTATTCCCTGTGCGGGAACAATCGCCGTTTTGAAAAAAGAAATGAACAGTAGTAAGTGGTTTTATTCTTCGATTCTTTTGACCCTGCTGGCGTCATATTTCGGAGGAGCACTGGCCTTTAATTTTGTTAAATGGCTGGGCATTTAATGATATAAGGAGGACTGTATGAAGGTGCTGGGTATTATGGGAAGTCCGCGGATTGGAGGCAACAGCGATATACTCCTGAGCCAGGCTTTGGCCGGCGCCAAAGAGGCCGGTGCAAAGGTGGAAAAAATCGTCCTCGACCGAAAACATATTTCCGGTTGCAAAGACTGCAAGAAATGCAACAAAATGGGCGTCTGCGCCATTAAAGACGATATGCTGGAAATTCAGAAGAAGATCCTGGACGCCTATGCGATTATCCACAGCACGCCTGTTTACTTCTGGTCCATGACGGCGCAGATGAAGGCGTACCTGGACAGGTGGTGTGTTTTCTTTGATGCGGACTGGAACTGGCAGAAAGTCTATTATCCTCGAATGCTGGGAAAGCGTATCGCTCTGATCACGGTTTGCGGCGATCCCAATGTGCATACGGCGGATCCCATAGTTCACAGCTTCAAATCCACGGCGGCAATGGCTCGCATGAACTGGCTCGGCGCCGTCATGGCTTCCGCCGCCGAAAAGGGAGAAATTGCCAATAACGATGCCGCTTTGCGTGAGGCTTGGGGACTGGGGAGAAAGGCGGCTACACCGTGATGCCTTTTCCTGTGGCGTTCATTAGTTTCGGCAGCTTGAATATGCAAAAGTCAGATTGAATCCTCGGAGTATATGAAATGAATTTAACACCAAATTTACATGCATTTTTGTGGAATTCCACCAGCGCCAACAATTGTAACACCTATTTAATAAAAACACCTGACAAGAACATTATGATCGATCCTGGTCTTTCCCCCTTTTTTGATCATGTAGCTCGCGGTTTGGACCAACTGAATATGTCGATCAAGGATATAGACCTGGTCATTTGCACTCATGCCCATCCGGACCATATCGACGCCGTCCATCTGTTTGACCAGGCAACCACCTTATTTGCCATGCATGAGACCGATTGGCTGCTGTTCAGGGAAGCAGCCTCATACCTTGGCAATTTAAATATAGACATTAACCGCTTTAATCCCGATTTCTTTCTGGATGAGGGCGAGTTAAAAGTCGGTGGAATTGTGCTGGAAGTCTTTCATACCCCCGGCCATACGCCGGGCTCGGTGACGCTCTATTGGAAAGACGCCGGTGCATTGTTCACCGGCGACCTGATCTTCAAAGACGGGCTTGGGCGCACCGATCTTCCCGGCGGTGATGGAGATCAAATAAAGGAAAGCATCGGCCGTGTTGATTCCCTCGGAGCTGAATGGCTGCTGTCCGGACATGGAGACATTGTATCCGGGGCCGCCATGGTTAAAGCAAATTTTGAGAAGATAGAGCAGATGCTATTTCAGTATATTTAGGCTGATTGCATCGATTTTGGTTTGGGTCTCCCGTTTCAGGACAGATATGCCGTGCTGATAGGAGGCGTTTTTGTCCGGGTTGGGTACTATGGCTGATCCGGTGATCCCATGTTGTTGGGCGAGATTCTCCAGCACTTGCTTCTCGACAGCCTGTAATAGCTTTGATCGCTGTTCGAGATAATCCAGCAGAATTTTCTGCAGCGAATCACGGGAGCCGGATTCAAGAACTGATAAGAGATTCATCCAGCGTTCATTATCCTGGTCGGGATCGATTCGCTTTAACACAGCCTTGATTACAAGCTGATGGTCGGTTATATGCAATTCTGACTGCAACTCTGAGATTCGCTCCCGGAACTCATCAACGGACATAACCTCATCGGAATATCGCTGCAGTGCACCTTGAAGAAGTTTTTCAAATTCATCCTTATGTTGTTGGACTTTCTCTTCCTCAGACAGCGACAGATGGCGTGTCCGTTCCATTGCCAGTTCAATTGCACTTTTGATCTCTCCCATCCCGATTTATCCTTTCTTAATATCTTGCATTAATTCAACTCTTACTTGACCTGAAAGGCTTTACCACATACTAAGTTATAATTATGCATTTTTCAATTATTCTTTGCGCGGCACATACTTTCAGGAGTAAATAAATTTATGATAATCAGAGAGATAGAGGTAAAAAGTATTTTATCCAAATCCCGGGTTTATGATTATGCCTTAAATCCCTACGTCGGCTGCCAGCATGAGTGTGTCTATTGCTACGCCAAATTTATGAAAAGATTTACGGGACACCGGGAGAAATGGGGAGACTTTGTCGATGTAAAAATAAATGCCCCTGATCTTTTGTCCCGCGAGGTAAAGAAGAAAAGGGTGGGAAGGGTATGGATAAGCGGAGTGTGTGATCCGTATCAGCCTCTGGAGGCGAAGTACATGATTACCAAAAGATGTCTGGAAATCCTCGTAGAAAATAATTGGCCGGTCACAATCCAGACAAAGTCCACTCTTGTAATGAGGGACATCGAAACTCTGATGAGGGCAAATGACATTGTGGTCGGATTTACCATAACCACGGCAGATGAGAAGATAAGGAAGATATTTGAACCGGGTGCGTCACCAGTAAGTGAAAGGATTGAAGCATTAGCGGCTCTTCACTCCCGAGGGATTGGAACTTTTGCTATGATAGCTCCCATCCTTCCAGGCGCAGAAGGATTGGTAAGCTTGCTCAAGGGTAAAGTCAAGTATGTAATCCTGGACAGGCTAAACTATCATTACGCAGACTGGGCCTACAAAAAATATAACTTACAATGGGCCAGTGAAGACGGCTTCTTCGCACAAAAGAAAGAAGAATTGAGGACGGCATTGGAAAAAGAAGGGATTCCCTGCCAGATAGTATTTTAATGTTATCGTCGGCGATTAGTAGATTATGGCGACGATTGCCCCGGTGATGAGGGTGGCGAGCGTGCCGGAAATGATCGACTTAATACCCAGAGAAATAATTTCGCTGCGGCGCTCCGGCGCCATACTGCCCATCCCGCCGATCATTATTCCCAGGCTGCCGAGGTTGGCAAATCCGCACAGGGCGTACATCATAATGAGTCTGCTCCGTGGGCTCAATACATCGGAGGGGATTTTTGCCATATCAAGGTAGGCGATCATTTCATTGAGGATGGTCTTGGTGCCCATGAGGGAGCCTGCCGTTTGGGCCTCATTCCAGGGTATGCCGATAAGCCATACAACGGGGGCCATGATATAGCCGAGGAGTCCCTGCAGACTGACCGGTTTACCCCAAAGGTTCGGCAGCAGCCCCAACAGAGAGTTGGCAAGAGCCACGAGGGCTACGAGAACCACCAGCATGGCTATAATGTTAATGAGCAGGGAAATACCTTCCGTAGTGCCGATGGTGATGGCGTCCATGGAACTTGTTGCCTGCTGTGGAGGAGTGATCGTGCCGTCAGTCATTTTTCCTGTTTCCGGCACCATCACTTTGGAAATCATTATCGCGGCGGGAATGCTGATGATGGAAACAACGAGAATATGGCCCATGGCATCAGGGATCGCCATCTTCAGCACTGATGCATAAAGAACCATCACCGTTCCCGCAATGCCCGCCATTCCGCAGCTCATGGTGACAAAGAGTTCGCTTCTGGTCATCTCCTTCAAATAAGGTCTGATGAACAGGGGCGCTTCAACCATGCCGAGAAATATATTTGCCGCCGCGCTCAGTGCCACTGCACCACCCACCCTGAGGGTTTTCTGAAAGAACCAGGAAAAGGCACGAACAATAACCGGCAGGATGCGCCAGTAAAAGAGAAGGGAGGAAAGGGCGCTGATTACAAGAACGATGGGCAGCGATTGCAGACCGAAAATAAAGCTTGATCCCGGAATTGTCTCATTAAAAGGAAGATTGCCGCCTCCCAGGTAGCCGAAGACAAATGTTGTTCCCGCCCTGGTTGATGCTTCCAGGAGTCCCACGCCCTTGTTGAGAAGATGGAAGATATAGCGAAAAAAGGGGACCCGGAGCATGATAATCGCCAACAGAACAGTCACGCCAAGACCAAGCGCAACCTCGAACGGTTTCACACTTTTGCGGTTCTCACTGATAAGCCACGCAAAAAGAATGAGGACAAAAATGCCGAATATTGGTTGTGCTATCGCCATAACCGTTTCCTGTCGGATTATTAACCGTTAAGAACTTCGTCCCTTTCCGGATTAGACCAAAATTTCTTTATTGATTATTTTCCCTAAATTTTTTGCCCTATTCAACAATGCTTCATTTTGCTCTTGATCGTCTCCGATAGAACCATAAACTATTCCCATTATTTCCAGACCAACAAACTTTGAAATATCATATAAGGATTGCAATGCATTCTTTGCACCGGAATCTATTACGTTGGTTAATCCATAAGTTATTAATATGGCAATTTTCTTTCCTAGCAAAATGTTTTCATTATTATTTATTTCCGAAGAATAGAATAACCTGTCGATAAATGCCTTGGTTAGAGAGTTGAAATTGAAGAAATAGATTGGACATGCGATTACTAATAGATCGCTATTCCGCACTTCAGCTATAACTTCATTCAATCCATCATCAAAAATACACTTATGCATATCGTTTTTCTTGCATGAATCACATCCCATACAATGATTAATTCTTTTGAGCTTAGATAATTCGATTTTCTTAATCGAAATATCCTTATCATCAATAACTGATAGCATAGCCTCTACCAGACGAGCAGTATTTCCTTTCGTATTTGGGCTGCCAAGTACAATCGTTGCGTTCTTCATAATATCTATAATATCTCCCAATCTCCAAAAGATTACATTGCAGGCGTGGGCCCCATGAAGCCGGGGGACACCTTACTAGTGTGGTGTATCAATAATAGCTATGCAATATGTTCTTTCAATTTTAGCTAATTATTAGTAGTAATAACAAAGACATGCAAGTCACACCTTTATGCTTGATATGATAAAGTATTGACGATATATTTTAAAAGTTATTATCCTTACTCGGCCTTCCGCCTTTTCTTGGAACGAAATTCTGTTTAACTTATTTTCCAAACGTTTAATAAAATGAATATTTCCCAACGACCTGTCCGTCTGTTCATGACGAATTAACAGGGCGATTGGGTAATCTAGATATTTAAAAGTCAGTATCTATTTAAAACTCCTGTGCTTCATCTGCCTTACAGCTTATGTATTGAATTGCCCCTTCAACCTTTAGCCCTTAACCTTCAGTCTTGTTAGTGTGCTTCGTCCCAGTTCTTCCCTGCCGCAATCTCCACCCGCAGAGGCACTTTGAGCTGAATGACTTCTTCCATTTCTCTTTTAACCAGCGCCATGACTTCTTCTTTTTCACCGACCGGCGCTTCGAGGACCAGTTCATCATGTACCTGCATGATCAGGCGGGCGGAAAGTTTTTCCTTTTGCAATAAATAGGCGATGTTGACCATGGCCACTTTAATTAAATCGGCGGCGGTTCCCTGAATCGGTGTGTTTATCGCCATGCGTTCGGCAAACTGCCTCACCGCGGCAACCGGGCTCTTCAGTTCCGGCAAATAGCGGCGGCGGTTCAAGAGAGTGCAGACAAAGCCGTTGCTGCGTGCTCCTTCCAAAATTCCATCCAGGTAGGAGCGTACTTTTTTATAACGCTGAAAATAGCCGTCAATATAGGTCTGCGCCATTTTCTGAGACATGCCCAGTTCTTTGGCTAAACCGAAAGCGCTCATGCCGTAGAGGATTCCGAAGTTGATTACTTTGGCCTGCCGGCGCATATCAGCATTAACCATTTGCGGAAATACTCCGAAGATATCCGACGCCGTGCGGTTATGGATATCTTCTCCCGACATAAAGGCTTCTATCAATGTTTCGTCTTCTGATAAATGAGCAAGTATGCGCAACTCTATCTGTGAATAATCGGCGGAGATCAAAATACAATCCGGCGCGGCAATAAAGGCCTGCCGGATTCTCTTGCCTTCGAGCGTCCTGATGGGGATATTCTGCAAATTAGGATTGCTGCTCGACAGTCTGCCTGTTGCCGTCACTGTTTGATTGTAGGATGTATGAATCCGGCCTGTTTGCGAATTAATGAGCAGTGGCAGGGCATCGATATAAGTGGATTTTAGTTTGGCGAGGCTGCGGTAAGCAAGGATTTCCGCCGGCAATTCATGGCTTTTAGCAAGACTGGAAAGAACATCCACATCCGTGGAAAAGCCGTCTTTGGTTTTCTTGCCCGGGGTAAGTTTGAGTTTATCAAATAAAATGCTCTGCAATTGTTTAGGCGAATTGATGTTGAATTTCTCTCCGGCCAGGCGAAAAATCTTCTCTTCGGAAATGGACAACAATCGGGCAAGCTCCGTGGACATTTGACCTAAAAGATCGGCGTCGACCAGCACGCCTTTTTTCTCCATTTGAGCAAGCACGTATAAAAGCGGCATTTCCACTTTTTCAAAAAGATCGGCGGCATCGATTTCCTTTAATTTCCCGGCCAGAAACGGAGCAAGCGCCAATATGGCGGAGGCTCGTGCACCAGCGCACGCCGCCATTTTTTCCACAGGCACCAGATTCAGCGGATAAGTTTTGCCCTTGCCTGAAGCTATGTTGTCTACAGAAGGGATTTCTTCGTGCAGATATTCCCAGACAATTTCGGAAAGCTCATACGATTTTCTGGCGGGATTAAGCAGATAGGCGGCAAGCATAGTGTCGTTTCCCGACTGCATGTCCATATCTGAATCTGCCAGATCCACAAGAGCGGTTTTGAGATCGTGTACATATTTTCTGATTCCGGTATTGCTGAGAACCGGAGCAAGCGCCGCCAGCACTTCTTTTGCCGATAGCTGTGCTCGCGGGATCGTCTGTCCCAACGGCACGTAGAAGGAGTCAGTGCCCGTGCTTACGGCGATGCCGATTAATTCTGCAGGCGTGCTTTTCTCGCGGATAAACTCCAGCGCCAGTTCGGGACATTTCTGTAATTGGTCGATAAGCTGTGCCACCTTTTCTTTATCCGGAACAATCTCACAATTTTTAGCAGCGGCCTTATCATTGCGCTTCAGTTCCTGAAGAAGCGAGGAAAATTCAAATTCACTGAAAAGACGCAGCAGCGTTTCTTTGTCCGGCTCTTTGCGCTCAGCCTCTTTCAAGTCAAAATCAATTTCAATATCTTTTCTGATCAGCGCCAGTTGGCGGCTCATTCTGGCCTGTTCGGCATTTTTACGGAAGCTTTCCCGCAATTTGACGTTTCTTAAATTTTCCGTATTACGGATAACTTCTTCCACGGAACCGTACTCTTCGATCAATCTTTGAGCGGTTTTGGGGCCGATGCCCGGTACGCCAGGGATATTATCCGATGTGTCTCCCATCAGACCAAGGATTTCCGTAACTTTATCGGGGCTCACGCCGAAGCGTTCTTTCACCGCCGCCACATCATAAGTTTTATCCTTCATTGTGTCGATCATGGTGACGTTTTCGTCGATCAGCTGCATCAAATCCTTGTCGCCGGAGATAAGAACAGTCTTCCAGCCGAGTCCGCTTGCTTTTGCAGCCAGTGTGCCGATAATGTCGTCGGCTTCAATACCCTGCTTTTCCAATATCGTAATGGATAAGCCGCGAACCACGTCTTTGATAAAAGGAATCTGTGGAATCAGATCATCGGGCATTGGCTTGCGGGTTGCTTTATAATCGGCAAATTCCTCATGGCGCAATGTTGCACCTTTAAGATCGAAGGTAACAATAATGTAATCCGGCTGAAGATCACGCAGAAGTTTGAGAAGCATATTAGTAAAGCCATAAATAGCATTGGTGGGGAATCCCTTGGAATTAGTAAGCTGCGGAATTGCGTAAAAAGCTCGGTAAATATAATTGCTGCCATCTACAAGAGTGACAACGGGGACTTTATTTTCTTCGTTCATAATTAATGTTCCATGAATTGCCGACTTCTATGTTCATATTTCAAAAGTCGCGTTGATCTTAAATGTTCTGCCTGCTTTCATATTCAGGATATCCATCACACCTGTTTCTGTCTTCAGTTGCTTAAGAAAATTATCAATGTCCTGCTCTTTTTCCATGTTCACCGTAAACCAGACATTATAGTCATTTTTTCTCAGATAATTGTGCGTAACACCGGGGCAGGCATTGACGGTACGGACAAAGTTATCCAGCTTTTCCTTTGGCACACGCGCGGCGCAAAGAGTGCTGACACGGCCCAGATTGGAGCCGCTGAATACTGCACCGATCCGGCGAATAACGCCATCTTCTTTCAGTTTTTGCAAACGGCTGATTACTTCTTCTTCGCTCAGCCCGCATTTTTCCGCGACAGCCAAAAAAGGACGCTCCGTGAGGGGGAATTCTTTTTGCAGAATGTTTAAAATTTTTTTGTCGATGTCATCCATGTTATTTCGGTTCATATAGACACAACGGCTCTTCCGCCAGATAATCTCCGGTCGCCTCAAAAGCCCGGGCCCGGCAGCCGCCGCAAACCTTGATGAATTCACAACGGCCGCACTTGCCGCCGTATTTGCCGTAATCGCGCAGATTGCGGAACACTTCTGAATTTTTCCATATCTCGGCAAAGCTCTGCTGTTGCACATTGCCGCAATTCAACTCCAGATAGCCGCAGGGTTGAACCTGGCCTGTGTGGGAAATAAAACAAAATGAAATGCCGCCCAGACACCCACGGGTGGACTCGTGAAAGTGCCCTCCCGCTTTTTTTGCGGGCCCCACGCCTTTGGGTTTGTTTTGATGCATGATGCGGAAATAATGCGGTGCGCAGGTTGCTTTGAGTTGAATTTCACACGTCAGGCTTTCCTGATAAAACCACAGCAGCGTTTCTTCATAATCGGCGGCGGTAATGGCCTGCTGGGCCAGATCCTTGCCGCGTCCTGTCGGTACAAGCAGAAAAATATGATGCGCCGCCGCGCCGAGTCTTAAAACCAGATTGTGAATATTTTTCAACTCGTGCAGATTGGCATTGGTGATCGTCGTATTTATCTGAAATTCCATCCCTGCAGCTTTCAAGGCGTCGATACCCCGCATTGCACCGGCAAAGGCGCCGGGTTCCTGGCGGAAAGCATCATGGCTTGGCGCATCTTTCCCGTCAACGCTGATGCTGACGCGCCGGATGCCGTCGACGATCATCTTTTGCGCAACAGTCTGATCCACAAGAGTGCCGTTTGTCGCCATGACCATGCGCAAACCTTTTTGGGTTCCGTAGGATGCAAGGTCAAAAATATCGGGACGCAAGAGCGGCTCGCCGCCGGTGAGAATAATTACGGGTGATGATACGGCTGCTATTTCATCGATCAGCGCCAGGCACTTTTCTGTGGACAGCTCTCCCGGATAAGGTCCGCGGCTGGCTGCAGCGCGACAGTGAATGCAGTTCAGATTGCAGCTGCGCGTTACTTCCCACGCAATCATGCGCACCGTATTTTCCTTTTTTTGTACACCGGGTGAAGGTGAGTGAGGGGAGGGTGAAATATTCTCCATTACTTGTTCAATACCTGTGCTGCCTGCATGGCCCAATAAGTTATAATAATATCCGCACCGGCCCGCTTGATCGAGGTCAGCGACTCCAGCATGGCTTTTTCTTCATCCATCCAGCCCATCTGCGCCGCGGCTTTAATGAGCGAATATTCGCCGCTGACGTTATATGCCGCCAGGGGCAGATCAAACTCCTGTTTTGCCCGGCAGATGATATCCAGATAGGCCAGCGCCGGCTTCACCATGATGATATCCGCTCCTTCCGAAACATCAAGAGTAATTTCCCGGATAGCTTCGTCGCCGTTGGCCGGATCCATCTGGTAGTCCCGCCGGTCTCCAAACTGAGGTGCGCTTTCGGCCGCTTCACGGAAAGGTCCGTAGAAACAGGAAGCATATTTAGCTGAATAAGCCATAATGGGAATATTTTCAAAATTTTGTTCATCGAGCCCCTCACGGATTGCCGCTATCTGTCCATCCATCATGGCAGAGGGTGCTACCATATCGGCTCCGGCCCGCGCATGAGAGACGGCGGTTTCCGCCAGCACTTCCAGCGTTGTGTCGTTATCCACCACTCCTTTTTCGATCATGCCGCAATGACCATGGCTGGTGTATTCACACAGACAGACATCGGTTATAACCAGAATATCCGGCACTTCTTTTTTTATCCGGCGGACGGCCTGTTGGATGATGCCGTCTTTGGCAAAAGCGCCGGTGGCCAGATCATTTTTAGCAGAGGGTATGCCGAACAGTAAAATACCGGGTATGCCGAGCTCGCGCGCCTTTTGAGCTTCCCCGACCACGTTTTCTATGGACATCTGGAATATACCCGGCATCGATTGGATCGGTTTTTTGACATTTTTACCGGGAACAGCAAAGAGAGGATAGATTAAATCATTAACACTCA
>JBDKUX010000015.1:0-3836 GCA_039679455.1 Smithella sp.
TTAAGCAGTGCTGAAGCAAAACAACGGCTGATACAGTATGGTCCAAACCTGCTGAAACCCCCGAAACGCTACGACACGCTGACTCTACTTCTTGCCCAATTCAAGAGTCCTATTATCCTGACCTTGATTTTTGCGGCAGGTCTTTCTGCTTTTCTCCATGACCCGGTAGATGCCATTATTATTATTGCCATCGTTTTAATCAGCGGCCTTCTGGGGTTCTGGCAGGAAAGGGGTGCGGTTAATGCTCTGGAAAAGATGCTGGCGATAGTCAAGATCAAGACCACTGTCCTGCGAGACGGGCAAGAGCTCGATATTCCGCTGGAAGGTGTTGTCCCGGGTGACATCGTTTCGCTGAATGCCGGGGATGCGATTCCCGCCGACAGCCTCATTCTGGAATCCACAGACCTCTTTGTGGATGAGGCCACCCTGACAGGTGAAAGCTTTCCCGTCGAGAAAAGCGTTGGTCAATTACCTGTGGAAACACCGCTTGCACGGCGTACCAACAGTCTTTTTATGGGAACGCATGTGATCAGTGGTACAGCCACGGCTGTTGCGATTTACACGGGAAAACAGGCAGAGTTTGGCGAAATCTCCGAGAAGTTGAAACTGAGACCCCAGGAGACTGAATTTGAGCATGGCATCCGGCGGTTTGGTTATTTACTGCTCGAAGTAACCCTGTTTCTGGTCATTGCTGTTTTTGCAATCAATGTCTTTTTTCATCGTCCTGTTCTCGAATCCTTCCTGTTTTCTCTGGCGCTGGCTGTCGGACTGACACCGCAGTTGCTGCCTGCAATTATCAGCATCAATCTGGCTCACGGCGCTAAAAAAATGGCCCAGCAAAAGGTCATTGTAAAGCGGCTCGCCTCGATAGAAAACCTCGGGAGTATGGATGTTCTATGTTCCGATAAAACGGGGACTCTGACTGAAGGGACCGTCCGCCTTGATTCGGCGACAGACATCAGTGGCAATCCCAGTGATCGGGTTTTCCTGCATGCCTATCTCAATTCTTTTTATGAAAAAGGCTTTTCCAATCCTATTGATGAAGCAATCCGTTCTTATAAGCAGCAGGATATTTCGGGATATGAAAAAGTTGACGAAATCCCCTATGATTTCATCCGCAAGCGTTTGAGTATCCTGATCAAAAAGGATGGCCGGTATCTAATGGTGACGAAGGGGGCGCTTTCGGATGTGCTCGCTGTCTGCCCCTTTGCGGAGAATAAGGCCGGGGACAAGGTAGACACAAGCACCGTGGCTCAGGAGATTCAACGGAGATTCGAGGACCTCAGCAACCAGGGCTTTCGTGTGCTTGGGGTGGCAATGCGGGATACGGGAAGTGAGCCCGTCATCAATAAAGATTCCGAGCGAGACATGACCTTTCTCGGTTTCCTGCTTTTCTTCGATCCGCCTAAAAAAGGAGTTTTGGAAACGATAGAGCAACTCAAACAGCTTGGCGTTGGGCTGAAAGTCATCACCGGAGATAATCGCCTTGTCGCTGCCAAGATCAGTCAGGAGGTGGGAATGGTTAATGCCAGAATCCTCGCCGGCCCTGACCTGCATGAAATAAGTGACGCCGCTCTATTGCAAAAAGTAACCCAAACGGACATCTTCGCGGAAGTGGAGCCCAATCAAAAAGAACGCATTATTCTGGCGCTCAGGAAGGCCGGACATGGTGTGGGTTATATCGGTGACGGCATCAATGATGTTTCCGCTCTCCACGCCTCGGATGTGAGCATCTCTGTTGATACGGCGGTGGACGTAGCCAAAGAAGCGGCCGATATCGTGCTTATGGAAAAGAATCTGGAGGTGCTTGTGCAAGGTGTCCATCAAGGCCGGACGACGCTAGCCAATACCATGAAATATGTTTTTATGGCGACCAGCGCTAATTTCGGAAACATGTTCAGCATGGCTGGTGCTTCTCTATTTCTGTCTTTTCTTCCCTTGTTGCCCAAGCAAGTTTTGCTGACGAACCTGATGACTGATTTTCCGGAAATGACTATTGCCACGGATCGGACAGATGCCGAGATGGTCAATCAACCGAAACGTTGGAATATATCTTTTATTAAAAAATTCATGATCACTTTTGGCTTAATAAGCTCAGTTTTTGATTATCTAACCTTTGGCGTTCTTCTGTTCATCCTTCACGCGTCACCGGATCAATTTCGGACAGGATGGTTTATGGAATCTGTTATTTCCGCTTCGATTATTGTGCTGGTCATTCGCAGCAGAAGGCCCTTCTTTAAGAGCCGACCGGGGAAGTATCTGCTTGCCGCCACAATGGCTGTGGTAGCGGTTGCCCTGATCTTTCCTTTTACACCACTTGCGAAGATATTTGGTTTTGTACCCCTACCCATTTCATTTCTGATGATACTGGGGATCATTATTGTCCTTTATATTTTAACCGCGGAATTGGCAAAAAAAATATTCTATTCAAGAGGAAACTAATGGACGCAGCTGTCAGTGCCAGACCTATGCTGAACAGGAAGTAGCCGTCATAATCCCACCGGACGATGACCGCTCCGCCCAATACTGGACCGAGGAAGAATGCCGCCTGTATGGAAAAGAGAGTCAAATTCGCATTCAAAGGGCGGAAGCTGGGAGATGAGATCTCAAACATCAAGCCATGGAAGAGGGGTTGTCCCATTCCCATACCCACTCCAAAGATTAACGCCACCAGTGGTATCGCCCACGCTCCTGGCAGGTTATACAATGCCAGATGTCCTAGGGCAATAATAGCAAATGTGACCACCAGCATCCGAGCTTTATTAAAGATATCGAACAGCCTCCCTGCGAAAAGACGGAACACAATCATCATTACCGTTTGCACTGTAAAAAAGGAACCAGCATTAATGATTCCCTTTTGATCTGTAAATCCCTTAATCAAAAAGAACATGCTGCTCCAGTTGATTATATAAATAGTATTCAAGAGAAGCAGCAGTGCAATCGGCAGCTGCGTTACATTGGCCCGAATGTCCGACCAGGCGGGAAAATGTTTTCTTTCCTCCATATGTAACTGACCCTGGATGCGTCGGCGAATATTTAAGACGATCCATGCAGCCGGAATCAGCATTATAGTGGCACCTGCATATCCGTATGGAGGCGCGGGAATCAAGAACGCTAAGGCATCCATCACTGCCGGCATTGCTCCATAAGGTAAAAGGATGGCTACGGAGTAAATGGCAAAGGCTTGCCCGCTTTTTTCCTTCGGGATGATGGATACAAAAAGCATCATTGCTCCTGCACCCATGAGGAAATGACCAACACCGTTCATCATGCGTAACCCCAGCAGGCCCCAGAAGGAATGGACGAAGAGGTAACTCATACCACACAAAGCCATCACCAGCATTCCCGACAGAATGGTGCGCGGCGCGTTGGCGGGACTAAGAAAGGGGCTTGCCAGCAGGTAGAGCACCATTGCCGTGAGCGAATAGGAGCCGACCAATAGCCCGTGTAGATCATCAGGTATCCCCAGCGTCCGCAAGTAATTAAAAAGGTTATAGAAGACGGTTACATTGCAGACGGCAACAAAAGTCACCACACACAGACCTAAGAGCTCAAACGTCAATAATTTGCGGGCTTCAGCAATCTGACTCAATTCTTTCTCCGTTAAATGCTAGTTATTGTATACGGTACCTGCTTTTATAAAATGCGTTGCAATCCGCCATAACTAAGAGTAGAAAGTAATTTAATAACATACAAATACTGTGCGCATGTCATAAAGATCATCAAGCCTGGTTGCCTAAAGAATATTGTTTCTGAGTCTAAGTTTTATCCGCTTTGAATTCTAACATATATAGGAGAATTATTATGAAGAAAATAATTCTGGAAGGGCATTCAAC
>JBDKUX010000016.1:0-3226 GCA_039679455.1 Smithella sp.
GTGCACAGTGTGGTGTCAATTAATTTTACGAGTTCAGGTTTATTATTCATCGTCGATTCCCTCCTATGCCTTTTCCACGTTGACCATGAACGCCTTATACTCGGGGCAGAAGGTGTTCGCATCGCCAGCGGTTGGGGTTAACCTATTTGTGCTGTCTCCGCCTGAACCATCTTCGGGGAAGAGCCAGCCGTAATTAAAGGGCATACCGACTTGATGAACAGTTTTCCCTTCGATCGTAAACGGTTTGAAGCGCTTCGTCACCATGGCGACACAGGAAGCTTCGCCGCGGATGGAATAAACCTTGACGCGTGAGCCGTTTTGAATGCCTTTTTCCTTGGCCAGTTTCTCGCCAATTTCCACATAGAGTTCCGGCTGCATTTCCAGGAGCCATGCCTGCCAACGGGTCAATGCGCCGGTGCACCAGTGTTCCGTACAGGAATAGGTCGTGCATACATACGGGAATTTTTCGCTTGCTCTTTCTATCTTGTCCATATCACTATTGAAGATCTCGGCTGCCGGATTGATAAGCTGCGAAGACATAGGATTCTTGGCCAGTGGCCCTTCCAGAGGCTCGTAATGCTCGGGGAACGGACCATCGACCATGCCGGGTCCGAACAGAGCGCCCACTCCGTCCGTCTTCATAATGAAAGGATACTTGCCTTTTTCTTTGTCTGCCTGTGGCGGCCAGGGACCATCCGGCACGTCACCGACCCATTTTTCCCCCGTCCATTCCAAAAGCTTGCGTTTGGGATTATAGGGCTTGCCGTTCACATCACAGGATGCACGATTGTAAAGGATGCGGCGGTTGACCGGCCAAGCGAATGCCCAGTTCGGAAAGAGACCCAATCCGGTCGGATCTTCCTTGCCTCTGGAAGCCATCTTGTTGATCCCATCTGCGGTGTAACTGCCGGATATGCACCAGTTGCCGCAGGCCGTTTTGCCGTCCAGCTGCAGATTGCCGAAACCGGGCACCAGTTGACCCTTTTTGAATTCGGTCTTCGTGCCTTTGGCTTTGTCTTCAATCACCGTATCTTCCAGGAAAACGCCGTTGATCTGCTTAGCCACTTTAATAACGTCATAATGTCCCTGTTTGTCGAGGTAGTCCCATTTGAGATTCAC
Source organism: Smithella sp. (assembly GCA_039679455.1). Classification (GTDB taxonomy): domain Bacteria; phylum Desulfobacterota; class Syntrophia; order Syntrophales; family Smithellaceae; genus MVRV01. The sequence continues at coordinate 1,120 of JBDKUX010000016.1, forward strand.
AATGGCTTCAGCATTGGGGCCGCCTTCCTTTTCATACAGCTTCTTAACCGCCGCCATAATCTTAATCTCGATTTCGCCTACGGGAAGCCCGTCACCGGGAGCGTCGGCGGCCTTGTATTTCCACTGCACCCAGCGTCCGGAATTGCTCTGCGATCCTTCCTTTTCCATTGTCGCGGCGGCAGGCAGGAGGAAGCATTCCGTTTTGATCTTCTTGGGATCAACGCCGGGACCTCTCCAGAATTCATAGGTCTCGTTGTTGAAAATGTTTTCACCCACCAGCCAGTCCAGATTTTCCATCGCCTTGCGGACTTTGTTGGTATTCGGAGTGCTGACCGCCGTATCCGCGCCAACACAGAAGTATCCCTTCACTTTGCCCTTATACATAGCATCGAACATGTGCATCGTGGAATAGTGTTTCCCGTCGTCCATCTTGGGCAGCCAGTTATAACCAAACTGATTTTCTGCGGTGGCCTTGTCGTTCCAAAGCGCTTTCAAAAAGCTGACAAAAAACTTCGGATAGTTCTGGTAGTAATTAGCCGACTGGGGATCTTTCGATACTGGCGTGTACTTCTCCAGATAATGATCCAAAGATTCCAGTGAAGCCGACGGTGCTTTCAGATAACCGGGCAGATTGCCGTATAAAATGCAATGGTCCGTCGAACCCTGAACGTTGGGTTCACCGCGCAGCGCGTTGATGCCGCCGCCGGCTATGCCCATATTGCCCAGCAGCATCTGGATGATGGACATGGTGCGGATGTTCTGGCTTCCCACTGTATGATGCGTCCAGCCCAGGGCGTAGCATTCCGTCCCCGCCTTGTCCGGAACACCGGTGGCGCTGTAGATCTCGTAAACTTTAAGCAGATTTTCCTTCGACACGCCGGTGATGCTGGAAACCTTATCCAGGTTGTAACGGGAGTAATGCTTTTTCATCATCTGGAAAACTGAGCGGGGATTGCTCAATGTCATATCCCGTTTGGGAATGCCGCTGCCGTCTTTATCCAGCACCCAAGTATCTTTGTTGTATTTTCTCTTCTTGGCGTCGTAACCCGAGAAGAGACCGTCATTAAAGGAAAAGTCCTCAGCGATAATAAATGAAGCGTTCGTGTAATTGAGTACGTAATCTTTGAAGTATTTATCTTTTTCCAGAATATAATTAATCATACCGCCTAAAAAGGCAATATCGGTACCCGAGCGCAGAGGAACGTGAAAATCACAGCGGGCGGATGTCCTGGTATAACGGGGATCAACATGAACGATCGTGGCGCCTTTTTCTTTTGCCCTCATTATCCACTTGAAGGCGATGGGGTGATGCTCGGCGGCATTGCTGCCCATAATCAGGATGACGTCTGCATTCTTTAAATCACAGTAGTGGTTCGTCATGGAACCGCGTCCGAACGACTCTCCCAGAGCCGCTACCGACGGACTGTGTCAGACCCGGGCCTGATGGTCTATATAAACAAGCCCCAGCGCCCTGGACTTGACACTCATGATCCAGCATTCTTCGTTGTCCACATTGGAACTGCCGTAGTGACCGATCGCCTCGCAGCGGTTGACCAGCTCGCCTTTGGCATTTTTCGTCACGAAATCTTTGTCGCGCGTGTCCTTGACCAGTCGGGCAATCCGGGAAAGGGCAAAGTCCCAGTCCTTTTCCTCCCACTCCGTTCCATAAGGCTTACGGTCGAGAACCTTGGTGAGCCTGTGTTTGTTGGCCTCCGTCAGATCGAAGAAACCGGCGCCCTTGGCGCAAAGCGAACCTTCGTTGATGGGATGCTCGGGATCGCCCTCGATGTTGAAGATCTTGCCGGTCATCTTATCGACGCTGCAAATCAGGCCGCAGCCGACGGAACAGTAACAGCATGTGGTGACCACCTGCTTGGCCGCCCTGAGCCTTTGGCTCTTGTCGAGTTCATCGGCATAGGCCCTGACCGGATCGATGTTCAACCCAAGGGTCGAGAGCGCCACTCCCGATCCCACGGCGCCGGTCGCGATCAAGAACCCCCTCCTGGTCATCTCCATGATCAAACCTCCTCTTTTCCTTAATCCGCCTGTGCATCCCTTCTCCCGAGATTTCGCGGGGAGAACCAAAGTCACTGAAACACATTCCACG
>JBDKUX010000017.1:0-4916 GCA_039679455.1 Smithella sp.
GCAACTCTGGCTTTAAAGGCTCCATCATGGTTTCTTCGCATGCTTTTGACCATTTCCTCTCTCCTTCTCGGTAACGGCAGACTAGCATGCACCTTATTCACCTGTCCAGTTTTGGGGGAGTATTATAATGATTATGAGTAATACATTTTTTTTGAATGGCAAGGAGACTCCCTATACACCAGGTCAGACTATTCTGGACGCTGCTAAAAACGGCGGCATTGAAATCCCCACCCTCTGCTATTTGAAAGACGCGACACCCACCGGCGCCTGCCGTATTTGCTGTGTTGAAGTGAAAGGCGCTCGTTCGCTGATGGCGGCTTGCTCCACACCAGTCTCGCCGGGCATGGAGGTGATCGCAGAAAGCGATGTGGTTCACCGGGCCAGAAAACTCAATGTCGAATTGATGTTAAGCAGCGGTAAACATAATTGCATGACTTGTGAAGCCAACGGCAATTGTCGCCTGCAGGATTTGGCTTATTTCTATAAAATCACCGAACTGAAGTTTCAAGAAAAAGAAGAAAAGAATATTTATCCGACAGAGGATGAAAACTCTTTTATCGTCCGCGATTTCAGCCGCTGCATTCTTTGCGGCCGCTGCGTTCAGGCCTGCAACGAGATTGTTGTGAACCGTGCCATATCTCATGGTTATCGCGGAGGGAAAAGTAAAATAGTGACAGGCGGTGATCTTCCTTACAGCAACAGTGAATGCGTCTTCTGCGGCCAGTGTGTGCAAGTCTGTCCGACGGGCGCACTGACGGAAAAAAAGGCGCAGGGTTTGGGGCGTTCATGGGAAGTCAAACATGTCCGCACGACCTGTCCGTACTGCGGGACCGGTTGCCAGCAGGAGCTTCATGTTAAAGGTGAACAGATAGTGAAAATTACCGGTGTTGAAGATGGTGCGCCGAATTATGGTCGCTTGTGTGTTAAGGGCCGCTTCGCCTATGACTTCATTTACTCCGCAGACAGGCTCAAAACGCCGCTGATTCGTGAGGCCGGCGGCGGATTCCGCGAAGCTTCCTGGGATGAGGCCCTCGATCTGGTAGCCGCCAGGTTTAAGGAAATAATTGCCCAGCATGGCCCCGATTCCGTTGCGGGCATCAGTTGTGCGCGCAGCATTAACGAAGATTCCTACAACATGCAAAAGTTGTTCAGAGCTGTTTTTCAAACCAACAATATCGATCATTGCGCACGGGTCTGCCATGCGCCGACCGTCGCTGGTCTGGCCGCATCCTTTGGGTCGGGGGCCGGCACTAATTCGATTGCCGAGTATAAAGACGCCAAAATGTTTTTCCTGATCGGAACGAACATGACGGAAGCTCATCCTGTTGTTTCTTATTACGTCAAGCAGGCAAAATTGAGGGGCGCAAAGCTTATCGTTGCAGATCCACGATACCACGAGATGGCGAAAATGGCCGATATATTCGCCCAGATCAAGGTCGGTTCGGATGTCGCCTTTTTGAACGGCATTATGAATGTCCTGATCAATGAGGATTTGTACGACAAGGAATATGTTGCCCGGAACTGCACGGGGTTCGAAGAGCTGAAAAAGGCCGTTATGAATTATACGCCCCAAAGAGCTGCCGAGATAAGCGGGGTTCCTGTGGAGAAAATAATCCAAATCGCTCACGAAATGGCTGCCACAAGGCCATCGATGCTGATTTATACACTGGGAATAACCGAGCATTCGTGTGGGACAAATAACGTGATGAGTACCGCCAATCTCCAGATGCTGCTGGGCAATGTGGGTGTTGAATTCGGCGGCGTAAACCCGCTGCGCGGACAAAACAATGTGCAGGGCGCCTGCGATATGGGTGCGCTTCCGGTTGTTTTCCCCGGCTATCAGAGCGTGACCGTACCTGAAAACAGAGAAAAATTCATGAAAGCCTGGAATGTGGAATCTCTTCCCGATAAACCGGGAATAATGATAAATGCCATGATGGAAGGATTAATCACTAAAAAAATCCGGGCGCTCTGGGTGTTCGGGGAAAATTTGGCCAATGCCGAACCCAATATCACTCATACCGAGAAGTGCCTGAGCTCCGCCGAGTTTTTAGTGGTTCACGACATTTTCCCCAACGAAACAACTAAATTTGCCCATGTGATTCTGCCTTCCGCGTCCTGGTGTGAAGACGAAGGAACATTCACCAGCCTGGAGCGCCGTGTCAGCATGGTCAGGGCGATAAAAACACCCCCCGGTATTGCCAAGCCAAACTGGTGGATATTCAAAGAACTCGCCAAAAAAATGGGGCACGATTGGCCGTCTAACAGCGGACGGGATATTTGCGATAAGGAACTGGCCGTCTTGTGCCCGATGTTCCGCGGTATAACATTTGATCGAATTGAGAATGACGGACTGCAATGGCCCTGTCCCAGTGAAACTCATCCCGGCACACCGATTGTTCATAAAGACGGGAACTTCACTCATGGAAAAGGAATCTTCAAAGGCCTCGAATGGACTCCTCCGGAGGAAATCGCAGACGATGATTATCCGTTGGTTTTGAGCACCGGCAGAAGGCTTTCTCAGTATCACACAAGAACACAGACCGGTCGAAGCGGCATGGATGCCATTTACAAACGGGAAACCGCCGATATTTCCATTGCTGACGCCGGGGAAAAGGGGATAGATAATGGAGAAATAATTGTCGTGGAATCCAGACGTGGAAAAGTAACTGTTCCGGCGCGGGTTACGGATGAGGTTCCCCGCGGCATGGTCTGGATGACGTTCCATTACCGTGAGGGGAATTGTAACTGGCTTACCAATAATGCGTATGACACGGTAACAAAGACGCCTGAATTCAAGGCCTGTGCCGTCCGGATTGAAAAAATTAAATAGAGGAGTAAACCTTCCCGCGATAAAAAAGCGGGAAGGTTTTTAATAAATAGTCTCAGGCCAGACTATTTATTAATGATGGATAAAAGTTTCGGTACAAGAAGGCAAAGTGATGGTGCATAGTAATCTTGCGGAGGCGGAGCGATCAAATCCGGGCGGCAATGAGAGAGAAGATCATTTTGTTGAGCGGGTGGAAAAGGCTTTTGTGGATTATGGTTTTTTGCTTCAGACTACTGCAGAAGTCGCCGATGCGCTGAAAATGGATAGAAAGAAATTTATAGATGCGCACAATTACCTGCGGCGGTTGGGAAGGATCATTCACATTAAGGCTGATATCTATATACATCATAAGCATATAGACTGTTTAATCAATATGCTGCATGATTATTTTAACCGCAAAGATATCCTGACGCCGCGGGATTTTAAGGATATGTTTGGTGTTTCGCGCAAATACAGTATTCCGCTTCTGGAGTATCTCGATAGCATTAGATTTACCGTCCGTGTAGCTGAGGGCAGAAAATTGCTTCTTAAAAGGCAATTATAAACTATGATGAGGTTTAAAGACCGTTCTCTTTAAAACAATAATTCAAAAAGTAGAGGATTTTATGCGTTGTGAAATTAAGTGTTTCATCCCGTTAATGTGAAGCTCGGAAAGAGAACCTGGAAGGTTCTCTGAAGAAATCTTTATGTCAATTTTTCCGCCCATGACCGTTTAGTCTCTTACAGGGTCATGCCGCGGAGAACGCGGCATAGCATCTGTAAGGAGGCGAAATGGTTTCGTCCATTTTCCCCCCCCCAGTTAACACAATTTAAGCAAGCAGGAGCATCTTTCAGTTGGTGCGGCTTTATCGTCTGACTGTCGGAATGATCCTGTGAGCAGGTTGCGCCTTCTTATCATGAAGATCGATATACGGATTGATCCACAAGCGGTTCATGATTGTCGGCGGGAAGATTTAAATATGATGGCCTGAGGGTGACATCTGAGAAAGAAGAAATTTTAAAAAGGTGCGAGGGAGGCTTTTTATGCAAATTACAAGAAGGGGTTTCTTAACCATGACCGGCGCTGTCGGAGGCGGGGTTGCTCTGTCTACGCTGGGAATCAATCTGAATCCGGCCCGCGCATACGCGGACGAGCTGGACAAAACGCAGCGGATCAAGATCGCCAAACAGTCGACAACAATCTGCTGCTACTGCTCCTGCGGCTGCGGTCTCATCTGCAGTACGGACAAGGCTACGAATAAGATCATCAACATCGAAGGCGACGCCGACCATCCCATCAATGAAGGAGCACTTTGCGCCAAGGGGTCCGGTTTCTTCCAGATGACGGAAGCCAACGAACACCGCCTCCGCAAGGTTCTCTACCGGGGACCGGGCGGCGATAAATGGGAGGAAAAAGATTGGGAGTGGGCATTGCCCCGGATGGCCCGCCTCATTAAGGATACCCGTGACAAGAACCTTATCAAGACAAACGCCAAGGGCGAGCTGGTCAACCGCTGCGAAGCGATCGGTCACTATGGCAGTTCCAACGTGGACAACGAGGAATGCTGGCTGATAACGGTTATGTCGCGTGCCCTGGGAATTGTCTATATGGATCACCAGGCCCGGGTTTGCCATAGCCCATCCGTCGGAGCGTTGGCCGAATCGTTCGGTCGCGGTTCGATGACGAACCACTACATCGATATGAAAAATGCCGATGTAATCCTCATCATGGGGAGCAACATGGCGGAAAATCACCCCATGGGCTTCAGGTGGGTCACCAGAGCCAAGGAAAAAGGCGCCAAGGTTATCCACGTCGATCCCCGTTACACCCGCACATCCGCCTGCTGCGATTACCATGTGCCGCTTCGTTCCGGTACGGACATCGCCTTTTTGGGCGGCATGATCTCCTACATTATTGAAAATAAAAAATACTTTGAAGAATATGTCAAGAACTACACCCACGCCTCCTTTATTGTGAGCGCGAATTGCCTCAAATAAAATGTTACCGAAAGGGTGGATAAAAAAGGTACGTTGACTCATAAACCGATGTTACCGGAAAGAGATTCGGAAACGGAGGTTTGACATATGAGTCCTCAGGCCAAGGAAG